>CAYSOC010000051.1:0-37235 GCA_964432445.1 uncultured Anaerolineaceae bacterium | reverse complement strand
GAAGACCAAACGTCATCCAAAAAGATGGATCGGGTGTACGAAAACAGAGTCGAGGAGGATTATAAAGTGCAACCAAGTTCCAGTAATGAATACCTTCGGAGATGGGACTGGTCGGGGTGTGCATGGCGCGCATGGTGCGCGCCATCCGACGTGCGTGCGCACGTCGCTCAACCCTGCCGCCGGGTGTCATCTCTGTCGGGATCGTCTTTGCGGCAGGGAGAGCCAGCTAAAAACGCTGGCTCCTCATACGCCGGAGGGGCTGATGCACCGCACTTCGTACGGCGCAGCGATGCTTCGCATCGCCCATGTGCGGAACCACCTCGTCACGCTGGTACGCTACCGAGGCGCAGCACATGGCTCGGAAAATTCGCTCAGTTTGATGCAGCAACACCAAATCGCATTAGCGCTGCAACTTGCAGCAGTTTTTGAAAGGAATAGGTCATGAATCATCAGGAAACAGTACGCGCTGTCGCTCGCAAACTTCGCCATTTCACCCGCCGCGACGTGAGTGAAATGCTGGACGTCTTGATTGAAGTTTGGGCGGACGAACTCCGCGAGCCAGAGGGATTCGTTCGCCTCGACGGACTCGGCAAACTCTATGTTGAGCAACAGACTGTCGCTGTAAATGGCGCGATCCAGCAGGTACTGGAGCGCAAGCAAAACGCTTCCAACACCATACCAGCGACCATGAACCGCTACTACTTCCGCTTCCAACCCACTGATACTCTCTACCAGAAAGTGAAAACGTTTCGCGCCGAATTGGAGGAACAGGAGACATGACCAAGCCACTGTTCACGCAGCGCCTCACGGTGAACGTCACACCCGATATGGATCGCTATCTCGAAGATTTAGCACGCAGTCGTACCCGACAGAACCAGCCCATCAGCAAATCTGATCTGATCCGCGAAGCGATTCGCTTCTACATGGATAATCAGGCCGATCTAAACGGTTCGCGCAAACAAATCGCCAAAACGCTCGATGGTAAACTGCAAAACGTGACGGAGAACCTACAAAGCCTAAGTGTGCAGATTCAGGCGCTCCGTGCAGAGGTTCGTTCCCATAATGGGGTTATCGAAGGCTGGAAGCAAACGATTCAACCCTTGCTGAACTGGATCGCAGAAAGGCGTACCGCCAAATAGTTAGCGTAAATTCGGAGGGGATGTGATGAATGGATAGGAAACTCAGCGTGGTCGCCAACGTGCGCTACCAATCCTCAAGGGGGAAGGGAGCGAGTAAACTGAAAGGCTTGCTCCGTTACTTCCAGTACCGCGACGATAGAGATGGTCACATCCCACAGGAGCAGGGGTTGGAGCGCTGGGTCGATCATGGACTGGGTTCAAACTTCCAAACCGTCGCTGCAAATTGTGATGCTCTTAAATCCGATCATGTGCAGGCATTCACGTTCGTCATCAACCCTAACCCGGATTTAATCCGGCTTGTACCCGGAGAGCGGCATGAAACTTTCGTCAAAGAACTTACGGAGGCGACCATCGACGCTTTCTTTGACGCACGCCACATCGACGGTATCGAATATAGCTATGTTTATCATCGCCGCGAAACGACTGACGCAGATGCACCAGGGCGTGACAATCCCCATACCCATGTTGTCTTACCTGGTACTTTCCACAGTTTCGCAGATGGAACACGTTTACCACTCTACATGAACCGTAACAAGCGCGAAAACCATATCGAAATTCTGCATCAGATCGCCCAGAAGAATATTGTGCTGTTGCTTGATCGTGAAGTTAGCTTGGATTGGGAACAACGCTTTGATGCGTGGCTATTGGCACGGGAATCTGAATATCGATCAAACTTGAATATCTCATCTATCGAAAACACCTTTTTCTTAGGATCAGGTCATGATTTGACGCAAGTTATTTCTGATAGCGCTGCAAAATGGAATGGATGGCCTGTGCAAGAAGGAGAGAAAACACGCGGTTACGATATTGATTTCTAAAATCATCTTTTAAGGATTGGGACTACAACTAGAACATAGGTACTCAATCTCTCGCCAACACTCTTCATTTTGGCTATAATCCCGGTCATTATCACAGCAATTATGATCGGTATTCATGCGAAAACTTACACTCCCACAACTGGAGCGCCATCTCTACGCTGCTGCAGATATTCTGCGCGGCAAGATGGACGCTTCCGAATTCAAAGAATACATTTTTGGAATGCTCTTCCTCAAGCGTTGCTCGGATGTCTTCGAGGCACGCTATGATGAATTAGAACGTTCCCTGCGTGCGCGCAATCTTTCCGAGAGCGACATCCAGCGCCGTCTGAATGATCCGAATCAATATAGTGGGACGTTTTTTGTTCCCAACGCAGCCCGTTGGCGTACTATTGAAAAAGAACTGACGCGCGACGTTGGCAACAGCCTCAACATTGCACTGGGTGCATTGGAAGACGCCAATAAATCGTTAAATGGCGTACTCAAACACATTGATTTTAACAAGCAGGTTGGACAGACGAAGCTTTCTGATGCCAAGCTGCGCGACCTGATTGGGCATTTCGGCAAGTACCGCCTGCGCGATGAAGATTTTGAAATCCCTGATCTGCTCGGTGGGGCGTATGAATACCTGATCAAGGAATTTGCCGATAGTGCTGGGAAGAAAGGCGGTGAATTCTACACGCCGCGCACTGTTGTCCGGCTCATGGTGCGACTCGTTCAGCCGAAGGCCAAACACCGCATTTATGATCCCTGCGTTGGTTCTGGTGGTATGCTTATCGAGGCGCGGAAATTCGTCGCAGATAACGAAGGCACAGACAACACCCCGCATGTTTTCGGGCAGGAATCTAACGGTGGCGTCTGGTCGATCTGCAAAATGAACATGATCCTGCATGGCGTGATGGACGCCGAGATCGCCAACGATGACACGCTGGCTGATCCAAAGTTGGAAGAAAGTGGCTCATGGATGCACTTTGATCGCATCCTGAGCAACCCACCGTTCAG
The DNA here is from genome assembly GCA_964432445.1 of uncultured Anaerolineaceae bacterium. Classification (GTDB taxonomy): domain Bacteria; phylum Chloroflexota; class Anaerolineae; order Aggregatilineales; family UBA2796; genus JBBRMW01. Next base: position 34,279 of record CAYSOC010000051.1, on the reverse strand, counting down.
CCAGAACTACACGCAAACTGGGATGAAATGGCCGGAACGCTTCGAGTACGGTTGGTGTCCTGAAGGTGGCAAGAAAGCCGATCTCATGTTTGTGCAGCACATGGTTGCCTCGCTGAAATTTGGTGGGATGTTGGCGACAGTCATGCCGCACGGCATCCTGTTCCGGGGCGGTGCAGAGCAGGAAATTCGGCGGAGATTCATTGAGGACGATCTGATCGAAGCAGTGATCGGCCTGCCGCCGAATCTGTTCTACGGGACGGGCATCCCGGCGTGCATCCTCGTCATGCGCTACAAAGGCAGCAAGCCGGAAGCGCGCCGCGACCAAATCCTGTTTATCAACGCTGACGCTGAATTCTACGCCGGACGCGCTCAGAATTATTTGCGCCCGGAACATATCGAGAAGATCGTCGCCACCTTTGAGAACTACCAAGAAATCCCCGGCTACTCGCGCATTGTATCCCGCGATGAACTCCACAAGAACGATTACAACCTGAACATTCGCCGCTATGCCGACAACGCACCGCCGCCCGAACCGCAGGATGTGCGCGCCCACCTAATTGGTGGCGTCCCAAAACGGGAAATTGAGGCCAAAATGTCGCTGTTTGCGTCGCACGGCTTCGATCCTGCGTCGCTCTTTACTGAGCGTGATGCCGATTATGTGGACTTCCACCCCGACCTGACCGAACGCAGCCAGATTAAAGCCGCGATCAGCGCCGATCCCGGTATTCAGGCGAAGGAAAAGAGCATCCGAGACGCCTTTAGCGGTTGGTGGAATGACAATCGGGCGCATATCGAAGCGTTGCCCACCTCAAAAGCGCTCGCCGATTTGCGCCACGAACTGCTCCAATCTTTCCGAAACCTACTGATTGATCTCGATGACGGACAAACCCCGTTTGACGAACCGACTGCCAAAGGTGTGATCGCCAGTTGGTGGGACGACGCCGAAACCGACCTGAAAACAATGACCGAGAATAGCTTCACCGGATTGGTTGATAGCTGGATCAATACGCTCCGGGATGCGCTCAAACCAGACGCAGACGAGAAGAAGAAAGCCAAGCCATTCGACCCGGCAGAACATCGGCTGGTACGCCGCCTGCTGCCCGAATATCTGACGCGCCTGAACGAACAGACCGCTCGACAGGACGAGATCGAGGCACAGCTTGCCGCACACAAAGCCGCCGAGGATGACGAAGACGGCGACCCGGATGCGCTGCTCGATGCGGAGACGCTCAAAGCGCTCAAGAAGGAATTGAAAGACGTTAAGGCACGGATCAAGCAACTCAAAGATGAATTGATTGAACGGGCAGAACAAGCCCGCGCCGCTTTGATGCCCGATGATTGCCGCGTGCTGGTAATGAACATGACGCATGATGACCTGCTGGCACAGTTGGATCGGTATGTTGCTGCGTATCGGACGAAGGTTGTGGCAGCCGTAGAAAATTGGTGGGATAAGTATCGGGTTTCGTTGCGAGAAATTGAAGTTCAGCGAGAGCAATATACTTCCACCCTCAATCAACAGCTTAAAATAATCAGCTATGAATAATGCTTCAATGTATCCTCTTGAACGACTTGTTGCCATTCGCAATGAACGGGTTTCGGGCGAAAAAAATCCTGATTGGCCTTATATCGGGTTAGAACATCTGGCTCAAGGCGAACCAACTCTGTTGGGGACGCTGCCAAGTAGCGCCTCTGTTAGCATCAATTCGGTTTTCTATCCGAATGACATTCTATTTGGAAAACTTCGCCCGAATTTACAGAAAAGCCTACAAGTTTGGTTCCCAGGATATTGTTCGACTGATATTATTGTTTTTCAGACTGCAAAAGGTATCTACTCTGGTTTTGCGGCTAAAATATTTCAATGGTCACGTACTTTTGATGCCGCGGTCAAAAGTACGGAAGGCACAAAAATGCCCCGTACTTCTTGGCATAATCTTCGACATTTGGAAGTATTCGTTCCGTCCCTCCCTGAACAACGCGCTATTGCTGCCGTCCTCGATACCGTAGACACTGCCATCCAGCGCGCCGAACAGCTGATCGCCAAGCTGAAACTCATGAAGGCGGGACTGCTCCACGACCTGCTGACACGTGGCATCGACGCCGAGGGCAACCTGCGCGATCCTGTCGCCCACCCGGAACAATTCAAAGAGTCGGCGTTGGGGCTAATTCCGAAGGAATGGGAAATAGATAGAGTAGAAAGATGTTTAATATCTATAGATGCGGGAAAGAGCTTCGATTGCCCCGATACGCCTGCCACAGGAGATCAATGGGGCGTAATAAAAGTCAGCGCCATAAAGCCAGAAGGATTTCAACCTTACGAGAATAAAGTCATACTTGATCCGAGAAATGTCACTCCATCATTTGAAATACACGAGGGAGATTTACTAATTTCCAGAGCAAACACTGCCGAGCTTGTTGGCATTGTATGTTACGTGCAAAATCCACCACCTCGTCTTTTATTATCTGATAAATCCTTACGCTTACGCACAAAGTCTGCTGCTGTTGATGTTCAATATTTATGCTATGCGATGCAGACTGACGCTGTACGAAGACAAATCGTATTGTATGCTACTGGAAGTAGCGGAAGTATGAAGAACATTGGTCAAGATCAGATAAAAAGTCTATGGATAAGTTATCCAAATATAGATGAACAGAAACAAGTTGCCGCATTGTTAGCCTCACATGACACACGCATCCATACCGAGGAAACCGCCCATGACAAGCTGAAATTGCTCAAAGCTGGATTGATGGATGACCTGCTGACTGGGCGTGTGCGGGTTGGGGATTTGAAGGTTGACCTGCCATAGGCAACTGTGGCTAATTAGCTATAATCATGTTCAGAGTGAGGGTACAAGTCATGGACATGGTATTAAGCATCAACCTCATCACCAGTAATCCGAAGGTGCGTAACGGACGCCCCTGTATCGCCGGGACGGGCTTGCGCGTCACCGATATTATGATGGCGTCGATCTATCACATGCAAACCCCGGATGAACTCGCTGTCGGGTTTGGTATTTCGCTGGCACAGGTTCACGCGGCGCTGGCCTACTATTACGAACATCAGGCCGAACTTGACGAAGACATCCGCGCACAGATTGCCGAGGCGCGCGCCATCAGAGAGCAGCATATCGCCAATGGCAACCGTCCGCTTCTACCTTGATGAAAATATGCAGGTGGTGATTGCCGAACAACTTCAGCGGCACGGGATCGATGTCGTGACCGTGCGCGATCTGAATTTACTGGGCGATGATGATCTGTCGCATCTGCAACGGGCCACAGCGATGGGGCGTGTATTGTGTACTCACGACAGCGATTATTATGCGCTCGCCATGTCGGGTATTCAACATGCCGGGATTGTGTTTGGGCAGGCCAATGTCCGAGGCGTTGGGGATTGGGTGAAAGTTTTGATTCTCATTCACGGAGTCTATAGCGCCGAAGAGATGCAGAACCGGATCGAGTTCCTGTGATCGACAGTCACACCGAACGCGATCTGGTTGAATTGCCATTACTTGCCCAACTTCGGGGTATGGGCTGGCAAACGCTCGAAGGCGATACCGATGTCCCTGCCCTAACTGAACGGGATAATTTCCGACAGATATATCTGCGAGATCGGGTGCGTGCGGCACTGCTGCGGATTAATCCCTGGCTGGACGATTCGCGGATCAATCAGGCGATCACCGCTCTGGAACGGGAAGGCGCACCAGATTTACTGGAAGCTAACCAGAGGGTCAGAGCGTTACTGCTCTCTGGCTATGTGATTGATGGCTTGCCTGACCTGCACAATGGCAAAAACGTGACTATCCATTACATTGACTGGGATCACACCGAGCAGAATGATTTTCTGGCGATCAATCAGTTCAGAGTCGATCCGCCCCACGTAGTCAATAATCGCGGTTATTGTATCCCGGACATTGTGTGCTTCGTGAACGGAATTCCGCTGGTAGTCGAGTGCAAAAGTCCGTACATCGAGAACCCGATGCAGGCTGGGATCAATGACCTGCTGTTTTATAGCAATCAGCGCGCCGATCTGAGTGAGCAGCGCGGTATGGAGCGCTTGTTTTATCCGAATGCGTTCCTGATCTCGACCTATTACGACAGTGCGCGAGTCGGGACGGTAGGCGCGAGCGCTCGACACTACCTCGAATGGAAGGATGCCAGCCCGCTCACCGATGCGGAACTTGCCGCCGAATTGGGGAGCGAAGTCGCCAAAATATCGCCTCAGCAGCGCCTCGTAGCGGGGATGTTGCGTCCGGCCAATTTGCTCGATCTGGTGGATAATTTCACGGTGTTCAAGGAAGACAGCGGGCGGATCAGCAAGATCATCGCACGTTACCAACAGTTCCGTGCGGTACAAAAAGCCATCTATCGACTGCAACATGGTCAGACGCGCCGCCAGCATGGTCAGACTGATCAGCGCGGTGGCATTATCTGGCACACGCAGGGATCGGGCAAAAGCCTGACGATGGTTTTCCTCGTGCGGAAAATGCGCCGGTTGCCGGGGCTGCGTGAGTTCAAAATCGTCGTCGTCACAGATCGGATCGACCTGCAAAAGCAGTTGAGCGGAACGGCAACCCTCACCGATGAATCGGTACACATTGCCCGCAATACTGACGGGCTGGAGCGCGAACTCCGAAAGCCAAGTAACGATCTCCTCTTTGCGATGATCCAAAAAGTGCGGGGCGATGAAGATGAGCAAGGGGAAGTAATTCCCGCGTTTGGCGAACTCAATTCCTCCGAACAAATTTTGATGATTGTGGATGAGGCGCACCGTTCGCACACCAACACCATGCACATGAACTTGAAGATCGCGCTGCCCAATGCCGCGCTGATTGGATTCACCGGGACGCCAATTTTCAGAGATGCGAAAAGCGCAACTGAAAAAATATTCGGCGCATTCATTGACACCTACAAACTGACCGAATCAGTAGCCGATGGCGCAACTGTCCCGATTTTGTACGAAGGTCGCACTGCCAACGGGGTGATCCGGGATGAAAACGCGCTCAACCGCGAATTTGAAGACTTGTTTCACGAGTACACGCCGAAAGAGCGAGAGGCGATCAAGCAGAAATACGGCGCACAAGAAAATGTGTTTGAATCCGAAGGGATGATCGCCGCCAAAGCTGAGAATATGCTCTACCACTATATCGGGAGTGCCTTGCCCAATGGCCTTAAGGCGATGGTAGTGGCGAGCAGTAGACGGGCGGTAGTGCGTTATGTCAATCAGTTGAAACTGGCACATGAAAAACTGGTAGGGATTTTGCGCGGCCTGCCACCGTCATTACTCGCCTTGACCGATGCTGAGCTGGCAGATTATGACGAGTTGACGCGCTTTATGGTGCAGGCGCATGGGCAACTAGAGCGGATTGAGCAACTGGAGTTCGGTGCAGTGATTTCTGGCGGCTCCGACGATCCATCCGACTGGAAACCTTGGATCAATAACACGGATCGACAGGTGAGTGCTTTCAAAAAGCCCTTCGATCATGCCAACCCATCCAAGCGGAGTGGGTTAGCTTTTCTATGTGTTAAGAATATGCTGTTAACTGGTTTCGATGCACCTGTCGCGGGCGTGTTGTACTTGGATCGTTCCATTCAAAATCACGAACTCTTACAGGCAATTGCACGGGTCAATCGCACCTATCCCAACAAGGCTGCTGGATTGATTGTGGATTATTATGGTGTGGCGCAGCACCTCAAAGACGCCCTGGATGCTTATAGCAGCGATGATATTCATGGCTCAATGATCAGCCTTGCCGATGAACTGCCACGTTTGGCCGAGCACCATCGGCGTGGGGTCAGCCTCTTTTATGAACAGGGGATCACACTGGAAGATGAAGAAGCCTGTGTTGAGTTACTTGCCGATGTGCGGATTCGGGCGCGCTTCCTATTATTCTTCAAACAGTTCACCGAGAGCCTTGACACAATCTTGCCTCGGCCCGAAGCCCAGCCGTATCTGGCAGATGCGCGATTGCTTGGCTATATCAACCTGCGTGCCCGTAATCGCTACCGTGATGAGTTGCTGAATATCAGCGACGTGGGTGCGAAGGTGCAGGCATTGATTGATCGCTATGTGACAATCCGAGGGATCGATCCCAAAATTCCACCAATTGATATTATGGATCGTGCCGCCTTCGATGCAGCACTAGCTGAGACACAACCCGCTCGTGCTAAAGCTGCCGAGATGGAACACGCCGCCCGCTATCATATCGACAAAAACGCCCCAGATGATCCGATCTACTACCGCAAATTGAGCGAACGCTTGGAAGCGATCCTCACGCATTATCAGGAACGTTGGGACGAGCAAGTGGCTGCACTAGGCGAATTCACCGATGAACTACGTCAGGGACGCCGTGCCGACGATACCGGACTTGATCCGCTCCGACAAGCACCATTCTATCGTTTGATTGCCGTCGAAGGCTTTGGTGCGGAAACGCTGGACGGTGAACAACGAGAACAGTTAATCGCCTTCAGCGTGAATCTGGCGCATACATTGCGGGAACGGCTGAAAGTTACTGATTTCTGGCGACGTGATGCTGAACAATCCCGTTTACGCAGTCACATCTTCGAGCAATTGGATCAGTTAGGCGTTCCCTATGACCGCCTTGCCGAATTGACTGATCAGGTGATGGCACTAGCAAAACGTAACCATGTCCCACTCACGACTTAACACTGATGAGACTATTACGGTTGAAGGCCTGACCTTTGCCGTGCGATATAGCGCCAAGCGTAAAAGCATCGGAATCACCGTCGAACGGGACAGTAGTCTCAGTGTGATTTTGCCAAAGCCGTGTGGTCTTGACGACGCTATCAAAGTGATTGAAAGCAAACTGCTGTGGGTACATACAAAGTTAGCACAAAAATCGCTTTATATGGCAACAGCTCGCCAGCGGCAATTTGTCACTGGCGAAGGCTTCTACTACCTCGGACGGAGCTATCGGCTCCTCATTGAGACAATAGGGGAACATCCACCGCCGTTACGCCTGCATTATGGACGATTCCTGATGTCCCCTGATGCCCTACCCAATGCCCGTGAACATTTCATTACATGGTATATACAGCGCGCTCAGACGTGGCTGTGGGAGCGTGCCAATCGCTTTACAGCGCGGGTTGGTGTGAAGCTACGTGGTATAGAGATCACAGAAATGGCTTATCAGTGGGGCGAGTGTCTGCCCGATGGCGACTTACGATTGCATTGGCGAGTAATTTTGCTCCCGCCACCAATCATTGACTATATCCTAGTACACGAACTCATCCACCTGCGCGAACCGAACCATGGCCCACTATTCTGGGAGCGGGTAGGGAGAATCATCCCTGATTGGCGAGGTGGTAAGGCATGGCTGGCTGAGAATGGTGCAAGATTTGGGGTGTAGAATTTTTGCTGCTATTTCGCTGGAACATTTGTAGCATAGTTGTAGATAGTTGCTAAACTTAAATATAAAATAGCTAACGTAGAATTGAGTTTGTCAAAATCGCACAACCTTATTCCATTACTACCTATCCAATGGCATTAGGTAAATTTTCGGCGAAAACTCAAATCTGTAAACCTTCTGGCTTGGGCTTCTCCCAAGCCATTCTAATCAAGCAATCTATATTGAAACCGAAAGCTTTTGACTAGTCGGCAAGATTACTGTCGATGTTTTGGAATTTGCCAGTCAAGTTGGGTTGAATCACGCCCATCACCGGACGGTTGGGAGCAAACCATTTTCCAGCGACAGGTAAATTGCCCTCGATTGGACCAAACGCAAACTGCATATCCGGACCAGCTGGACCATTGGACAAATGCAATACGAATACACCCGTATCCGTCAGGTATCCGGGGGTAGTGCTACCATCACCATTCCAATCACCGACAACGAGCGGGCTGGTTGGGGCATTCCACATATAATCAAGATCGCTGAACGTGATTCCAGCAGGGGTACTGTTGTTGGTCAGATACCATCGCTGGGAGAAGGAGCGATAAATCCCGATGCTATCGTAGCCATTCCCATCCCAGTCTCCCGCAACCCCATAATCACCCGGATTACCGAAAACTGCAAAAAAATCATCGAAACCACTCACCAGTGATTTACGCTGATACAAGACGCCATTACTATCACGATAGACACCGATGCCGTCACCTGTCATGTCTGGCGTCCAGCGTCCCGCGAAGGGTAAATCGCCGGGATTGCCAAACAGCACGGTATACGCCACGCTTGGAGAGGTATTGGAATTGCTCAGTAGAAAAAAGCCTGTGCTAGTACGGTAGACCCCAATCGTATCGATACCATCCCCGTTCCAATCCCCGGCGACGGGACGTTCGTCAGTCCCGTTGCCGAAATAGGCCGTGATGTCTGCGTTTCCGGTAGTATTGCTGTTTCGTAAGTAGAAAACGCCGTTGCGATAGACCCCAATGGTATCTGGACGAATAGGCGTATTGGTCGCCGTTGGGGTAGGGGTTCCTGTCGATGGTAGATTGAGCAGATCATCGGTATAGAGCTTCAGATCAAGATTCGTCCCATCGAAATAACTGACAAACAACCGACCATTGATGCCATTGATCGTCGCGGCGTTATGCGTTCCAACCTGTATTGAGCTATCAGCAACAAAGACTTTATTGCCACTGGTACAGGTGACGTTGCCGCAAACAGCGAGCTTCAAGTTTCCATTAATTTTATCTGCGTAGCTGATAATAGGATTACCACTGCTGTTCAGCGCCAAAGAGTTGTACCAACCAACATCTCCCTGAATATCTACGCTAGTTAGGTTACGGGTGGCACAAGCTGGATCGCCACAAATGGCAACTTTGAGAGCGCCACTGTTTTCATAGCTGATCACTGGGTTGCCACTCGCATTCAGACGCAGTGACAGGCTTTTGCCTGAAGTAAAGTCAATATCAGTGATCGTATTCCCGCTGGTACAGGTAATGTTGCCGCAGACTGCCACTTTTAGCTGTGCGTTATAGGCATAGGCAATCGTCGGGAATCCACTGCCATTCAACGCCAGACTGGTGGTTTGGACATTTCCGCTTGATCCAGAGTTAACATCAATGACCGCGACTGTATTGCCTGCGGTACATGTTGCATTACCGCAAGTAACCACCTTTACGCTGCGTGTGCTATCGTCAAAATAGCTGATGACCGGATTGCCGCTGCTGTTCAGCTTGAGCGAGGTATATTGACCAGTATTCCCCACGTTATCGACTGTGGTGATTGTCGTATTGTTCGTACAAGTCACATCCCCGCACACTGCCAGCTTGAGAGTTGCCTCGCCATAATAGCTAATCACCGGATAATCGTTGGCATTCAGGGCAACGGATGTATATTGACCGACGATGCCCGAACCGGTGTCAACGGTAGTCAGGGCTTTGGCAGTACAAAATATGTCGCCACAAACGGCGATCCTCAAGCCGGATGGATCAGCGTCGTAATAGCTAATGACGGGGTTGCCACTACTGGTTAATGCCACAGACGTATACATCCCGACGTCATGGGTTGTATCCAGATTTTTGATAGTTTTGGAGGTGCAAGCTGAATTTGCGCATAGTGCTAATGAAAGAGCAGCTTGATCATAATTGTGGAAGCCAATAACTGGATTCCCACTTGCATTCAAGATCAAAGATGGGTCTAATTCCCCGTCCGCAGCAACAGTCACTAGCGTAATTGTTTTAGTGGCACACGTACTGTCTGCACAGGCAGCGACTTTTAAGGCGCGGTTGGTTTCATCAAGGTAGCCAACGATAGGGAGGTCGCCACTACTGAGCGCGAGTGAAGTCTCATGACCAGTGTCGCCACCGCTATCCAAAGTGATGATTACGTTGCCACTGGTGCAGGTTGGATTACCACATACCGCAATTTGCAAGTTGCCGTCCACGCCATTGAGCCAGCGATAATAACTGATTACTGGATTACCACTGCTGTTCAGCGCCAATGAAGTAAATACTCCTGCGGTGCTGCTATCCACCGTCGTGATGATATTGCTGCTGCTGCACGCTGGGTTACCACATACGACCAATTTCAAATCTTCGTTGACGTTGCTATAGTAGCTGATTACAGGATTGCCGCTTCCATTCAGGGCTAGCGAGGTATAAGCAGCCGATGTCCCAATAGCTTCAATGGTTGAATAGGTGTTCCCGCTGGTGCAGGTTGGATTACCACATAAAACGACTTTGACGGCGGCATCGCTGGCATAGGCAATGACCGGGTTGCCACTCGCAGTCAGTGCCAGCGAGGTAAAACCCATCCCGCCACCAGCGCTATCTACCGTCGTGATGACGTTGCCGCTACTGCATGTGGGATTACCGCACACCACCAGCTTTAGATCATCTTCTGGAAAGCCGATGACATAGCTGATGACTGGGTTTCCGTTGCCATTCAGCACCAGCGAGCTATGTGCACCGACATTTCCAGCACTGTCTACTGTGCTGATCGTCGGGTTGGTACAAAGCGCGTCGTTGCAAACTGCAACCCGTAAGTCATAATATGGATTGGCATAATAGGAAGTCACGGCAAACCCAGAACTGTTCAATTTGACCGAGGGGTATTTCCCTTCATTCCCCGAATTACCATCCACTATCACTATATTCGCCGTAGCTTTTATCCATTTTGGCGGCAATGCTTGCGATATCACAAGACCAACTAGCAATAGCGTGAAAAAGACCCCTAACATTTTCTGACGACGTGTGAACAGCAAAAGAGTTCTCCAACTATCCTATCATGTCTGAAGTTAAGTCCCTGTCTGTCCCAAACGATCCGTAAATCTACCGAAACAACGGGCTTGGGACAGGCGATAAAAGCCGAACGCACATTTGTACCTGAAAGCCTAAACTAATCTGCGGCATTATCAACACTAGGATTGATATGGTTTTCTCCACTGATCACGCTCTGCGCTGATGGAACGCTAGCGGCGATCCACTTACCGGCAATGGGATACCCATTTGATGGGCCAAACACAAATAGATTGTCACTGCCTGCCGCTGCGTTTGCGCTATGCAGATCGAACACGCTGATGTTCGTGTAATAGCCCACTGTACTGATGCTATCGCCATTCCAGTCGCCAATCACAGGTCGTCCGGTGTCAATATTCCAGACGAAATTGATGTCGCTAAACGTGATGCCGCTTGGTTGGCTGTTATTCGTGAGGTACCAAGTTTGATTTGTGGAGCGATAAATGCCGATGCTATCGTAGCTATTCCCATCAAAATCGCCACTAAAGCCCTGATCACCGGGGTTGCCGAAGATGGCAAAATAATCACTGAACCCGGTTACCAACGTATCCTTTTGATAGAGGATGCCATTGCTATTTCGGTAGACGCCTACGCCGTCATGGGTTGCTCCAACAGTCCATTTACCCGCGAACGGACTATCGCCGGGATTGCCAAAAACAAGACTGTAGCTTGCAGTTGGCGCGGTGTTCGAGTCACTCAGAAGATAGACGCCCGTACTGCCGCGATAGATACCAATCGTATCAATACCGTCGCCGTTCCAGTCGCCCGCCACAGGCAAGTCAGAGGCATCGCCGCCAAAAGTTGCCGTAATATCAGCAGCCCCGGCGCTGTTGCTGTTACGCAGGTTGAAGACGCCATTCTTATACACCCCAATAGTGTCGAAACGCGGTACTGGAGTGTTGGTTCGGGTGAACGTTGTCGTTGAGGTCGCCGTTCTCGTGGCAGTCGCCGTTGTGGTGGCGGTTACGGTGAGCGTCAGCGAAGGAGTGAGAGTAATGGTTGGTGTATTTGTTGGTGTTGCGGTTGGAACGGGTTGCACTTCAAACGCGCCTTTATCACAGGCCGAACCGACAGGTCGTAGTAGGTAACGTGTATCCACGTTATTGATCGGAGCTGCCGCACAAATGGCGTTATCGCCTGAATCAATCGCCGCGCTCCCCGTCAGCAGGGGCAATGTATAGAGCGGCCCTCCGTTATCGAGGTATCCGTAGAGATTTGGCCCACCAGTGGTCCATGTGCGCCCGCCATATTGTCCAAATGTCCCGAAGTTAGGATTAAGCGATGGCATAGAAGCAACGCAATCGACATTTGGATATTGCAAGTTGTGTCCACCATCGCTCAAGGTGAGTCCAGCACAGTTGCCACCACCGTTATTGGCGATGATCGAATTTGATGCCGTAACCGCTCCAACTATATACAACCCACCACCAGTCAAGCTAGCACTGTTATTGGCAATCGTTACATTGATTAGAGTGGTTGAGGAATTCCCCACGTTATCGGTATAGATACCGCCACCCTTTCCAGCCTGATTGTTATAGATCGTGCTGTTGGAAACACTTAGCGCTGTACCGCTGTTATAGATTGCACCGCCAAAGGCTGATCCAGCATTGTTGTTAGCAATCGTGACGTTGACAAATTGCGCAGTGCCTCCAGTCAGACTAACGCCGCCACCATTAAATGAATTGCTACCATTGGAAATTGTCGTGTTTTCAACATATAGCGTGCCATCACTGGTAATTGGTTGATATAGCCCGTGCAGAAGTGAATCTCTGATCGTGGTGACGCTTGCCGCTCCTTGATTAACGACAGCACACACAGGCCCCGGAATCCAAAGCATCCGAGAAATATTAAGGGTGCCATTCTGGTTCAAGAGGCATGAACGATTTAAGGTAAGCCCACTGATATCCACTTGTGTTCCGGGCTGCACATGAATGATATAAGTGGCAGGCGCAGAGATTCTCAAGACGTTCGTTCCTGGCCCATTGATCACCGTATTCTGATGAATCGGCAGGTCACTATTCAGGGCGATTTCACCCGTCAGCCCAGCGGCAAAGGTAATCACATCGTTGCTATTCGCAGCTTCAATTGCTTCTCGCAATGAACAGTCGGCATCGCACACAAAATCATTCGTGTTGTCGCTCAGTCGAGTAACAATCAGGGTGCGAGCTACTGGCGTTGCAGTTGGGGTCAGGGTTGGATTCAATGCTGATCCCGCTGGGGCTTCATACGCGCCAATATCGCAATTTGGCGCAAGGCCGCCATTGATTGGGCGACTGATACCCCGCTGATCGAGATTATTGATAGGAACACCTGCACATAGCGCATTATCGCCCGTATCAATAGCGGGGCTACCCGGTGCAAGTGGCATCGTTTCAGTCGCACCGCCATAGTTACCAATAGGAGTGAGCTTCGGATCAACTGAAGTAACGGTGTTTCCGCATAATGACCCCGGATATTGTAAGTTATGACCACCATCTACACTGTTACGGCAATTAATGCCCTGATTGTAGGCAATGATGCTATTTTTGATCGTGAACCCGTCAACGCCGCCTGCATTCCCAACAATTGTGCTGTTGAATATTTGCGCCGCATGAGTGCCAGATGTTTCATGAAGGGCATAAGTTTGCAGATTGCCGTAAAGCGTCAAATTTCCGAAAATGGCACTTGTTGGGCTATCAACCGCAATAGCGCTGCCACCTTCTGCTGCCTGATTATTTTTGAACGTGCTGTTCATAATCACCGATGTTTGGTGATCCGTCCACAGCGCCCCGCCTCTGGTTCCAGTGTTATTGTAGAAAGTAGAATTGTTAATCATGATTGAGCCAAAGCTGATCGAAAGTCCCCCACCGAGCAAGTCGGCAGTATTATCGTGGAACACCATATCATTCAGCGTGGTAGCATAGTTGTAGGCCGAGAGTGCGCCCGCATTATCGCTGATGGCATGACCATTCGCAAACGTCAGCCCGCTGATGCGTAATGTGTTACCGCCAGCATTGGAGAAAACCAGAATAATCCGCGTAGCGTTGCTACCGCTCACCGTGATAATGTTCGCGCCGGGGCCGTTGATGACCAAATTTCTATCTGTGACAGTGATTTGAGTGCCGAGGCTAATTGTACCTGTCAGACCACTCGCAAAAGTGACGACGGCATTATTCGGAGCAGTGTTGATCGCCTCGCGCAAGGAACAATCGAGCGCACTGCATACTCCATCATTCGTATCTGCCAGTTTGGTAACGATTAACGTCACTGGGGTACTTGTCGCGGTTGGCGTCGCTGTGCCGGTTGGCGTCGCGGTATTGGTGGGGGTGAGGGTATTTGTCGCGGTTGCCGTGTTTGTTGGCAGTACCCCATTATATTCAAACGCACCAATATCGCAGCCACCGCCAGTGGGACGTGGTGCGCCGCGCTGATCAACGGTAATCCCCGCGAAGTTACAATTGCCTGCCGAAGGAACAGTATCAATGGCGGGGCTACCTGTTTGCAGCGCCATTGTCTTGGTTTTCCCACCATTGTCGGAAAGCGGGTTTAGGAGTGGATTAGTGGCATCGGGCAGGTCAGTTCCACTATATCCGCTGCTTGTCCCGCGATTCTGGATAAGGTTATAGCCAAGTGATGAAAACGCGCCTTGAATATCTGGGTTACCCGGACTGATATTCCCGCCGACGATGCTACTGCGTAAATTGAGCGTGCCACTATTGGCAATCCCACCTCCACCGATGCCATTTGCGGTGTTTCCCGCAACGGTACTATGAGCAAGGGTTAGTGTGCCAGACGAATCGTTGGTAACTGCACCACCACTATTATTGGCGGTATTCCCGTTGAAGGTACTGTTAATCACTGTAATCAGGCTGTGGTTGAAGATTGCGCCGCCATCGTTCGCAGAGTTGCCGCTGAAGGTGCTGGCATTAATCGTCACGGTGCCAGAATTATAGATGGCACCACCTGAGCCGCTGGCAGAGTTATTCATAAAGGAGACTTGACCAAGTTGGAGCGTGCCACTGCTCGCGAGGATCGCGCCCCCTTGCCCACCAACACCTGCTCCTGCAAATCCTTGCGTCAGCGTCACACCTGAGAGGTTGACCGTAACGCTGCCAGATACATTGAAGATCCGCTGTGCGCCTCCACCACTGATGCTCACGGCGTCCATCCCCGGCCCGCTAATCGTTAAATTCTTGTTGAGCGAAATCGTGCCAGAAGTAAGCGTAATTGTCCCGGAAACATTGAACGTAATCGTATCGCCACTCGCAGCACTAATCACCGCCTGACGCAGTGTGCAATTCACACCCGGACAAGTGCCGCCACTATCGGCGGTACTATTAACGACAAGAGAGGCTGCATGAGCGGGAAAAACAACGAGGGCGAGGCTGATAAAACTGAGGGCTGTAACCAAAACAAATGAAATGGTTCGTCGATAGAAGTGCGGAAAGAGTTCCAATCTCATGGTTCAGACCCTATATAAGTACAGTGTAATTGGATTATAGTGCCGACTTTTTAGCCTGACAAATAGAGACTCGCGGAAGTAGGCCAGATACATGTGAGCAGGGCTATTTTCTGGAGCATCGCAGAGAGATACCGCAAATCAATTACTGCCCAAACACGACCATTGGCTCAAAGCATAATTATCTACAAAGGCTGACTAATAATGATCTGCTTCATCACACTCTAGCGTTTTAAGTTCCTCTGGCAAGGGGGGTTCTTCGACAAACGCACGCACTGTTTGTGTAAATAAATCTGGTGCAGTGAGATTCCAATTATGGTTTTCAGCAGTGCGACGTCCTACATTAACTATCATTCCTTTGGCATTGGGCAATGCTTTAACCAGATCGCAGGCGGATCGGCGCATGGCTGCGTATTCCTTGCGTCCTAGAACGACGAGCGTGCGGGTGGTTGCTTTGTCCAGACTGGAAGGTAGCCGAAATTTCATATTCTCTACCATCACGTTCGCAAAAGAATCGGCTGTCAGGCGCTGAAATACTTCCCGAAACTGCGGGAAGTAAACATCTGGTACACCCGCCGACCGACGCATATTCAATCTGGCATACCAGTCGCTTCGTTGCAGAGGGGCCACACTTAATTTGAACGTCCAGCGCAGGAGGGCAGAATTATTGTACATAGCTGCTCCAGGTAATCGTCTTAACAAAGCGCTGCTGATCAGCGCACTATGTAAGCATTCCGGCGCTAACGCGAGCAGAGCGACACCAACCTGTGCACCCAGCGACAAACCGATGAGGTGGGCGCGCTGATCATGCGCACGGGCAGCGATAAGATGCGCGACCCGCTGAGCTGCGTCCGCAATCGTAAACGGGCCAACTCCCATATTTTGTCCGTGTTCAGGCAGATCTGGCACAAGGCAGTGATATTCTGCGGACAACGCATCAAGCTGGGGTTGCCAAATCCACCCGGAACCACCTCCGCCGTGTAAAAAAATGAGACTTGGTGCATGGGCTGGGCCAACTTCCCGAACATAAAGCGTGGACGCGGACATTCTCGTGCTCCCTTGGTAAAAGCGTTCAAGTACAGTTCTTTCCAGTTTAGCGCGTTTGCGACAGGACATCTCAACGCGGACAATTATCACAACTTGAAGCCAACGGCAGCATAACGATCCAGGTATCGGGGTCAGGACATACAATTTCGCATGGCGTTCCTGATCCGGTGATCCGGTGAAATTGGAAAAAAACTTTCTCTATTTTTGAGCGAATGGCATGAACATTTTTTGTTCATCTCAACACTCATGAGCGAAAGTTTTTGAGAATCTACCGGATCACCGGATCAAAGCGCATCATTATCGAGAGATTAACCGATCTGCTCACCGGAACAGACCGGAACAACCAGATCATGCCTCGTCGCTCTGGTCATCCGCAGGCGTTCGCAGGCGAATTCCCGCGATGCCCCAGCACAGCTTTTTCATCCCATCCGAGGGATCGATCACCCGCTGACGGGTGGTACGCACGTCTGGTTGAGCGCCACAGACCATATCGCGCAGCTTGGGACGCGAGACGGAATGCAAGCCATTGTCTTCGCACCAGCCTTTGAAATTCAGATAGAGCGTATGGGTAGGGATAAATGCACTTGCCTCGAACGTGCAATTCTCCGAGAGCCACAGCTTGACGGCATCGCCACTACGCTCGATATCGGCGAGGAGGGCGCGCATCGCTACACTTTCAGGATAAACCTGACTGGACTGGACTTCGAGAGCGAGTTGCAGACAGGCGGCCGCGAATGCCCCAAACTCCGGCTCAAATTTGTGCAACAGAGTGCTATCCAGCCGACTATCGGGCAGGGAATAGGGGCATTCGACGATGAGCAGGCGACGGGTTAACGCACCAGAAGGATCGCGGTAGCGCATCCGGTTGTTGGTGGCAAACAGCAGCTTTGGCGTCCAAGCGTTTTCGGCGCGTTCATCGCGGTATTTGAGCCACATCGAGACACCCCCATGGGCGGTCATACTCTTGAAAAGTTCCTCGCCCTCATCGCGCAGCGCTTCTTCGGGAAATTCGTCGAGACAGACCAACCGAGGCGAGTGGTCGATCCACGTGGCGCGACTGTTAGCGCCACGACTCTCCGGGGAGAAGAGCACTGCCGTCGGGAATTGACCGGGTGATACCCCCAGTACCAACTGAGCGAGTTTGAGCAGCGTTGTCTTGCCAGAACGCGGCGGGCCGAGCAGTACCAGTGCCTTATGGAGTGTATGGTCATTGATGAGTGCCAAGCCCACATGCGCCATATACGCCCGCTGCCCTTCGCTGTCTGGAATTGCGCTTTTCAGGAAGTGCTCAATGGTCGGGAAGTTCCCTTTGGGGGTGTAGTCGTAAGGAAGGCATTCCGTCAGGTTATCTTCTGCCGTGTGGCGATGCCCAGTCATGGTCGCCAGATCGAGCGTGCCATTCTGGAAGTTCACGAGCAGCGGTGACGCTTTGAAATCGCGCTTGCACAGCACCCGCGCCAGCCGAATTACACCATCCAGTTTGCCGACATTCGTAATCGGAATGCCCATCGCCCGCAGCACTTCAGTCGCGTGCAGATCGAGTGTTTCATTTTCCCGCTCGGCTTTCCAATGCGTACCCGTCCACCGTCGCCAGATCGTGCTTTTCACATCCCAGGCGAGTTCATCTGCATAGCGATGTTTCCAGATCGAGGCGGCGTCCATCAAATCCAGCTTCGGGCGTTCAGGAACGGGTGGTGGTGCGTTTTCTGCTTGAGCTGAGGCAGCATCTGGTGCCGTATTTGTAGCAGATATTTCCTGTTTAGATTGGCGTGTCTTTTTCGGAATGACGACATTGGCGAATGCAGCGGCTTCCTGCAAGACTTTGCGAAACATGGGTTTATCATGGGGATTCCAGCTGGTTCCTTCGAGTAAATAGCCGACCAGATCGAGCGCATCACCGCCCATCTGTCCTCCATGATGATACCAGCAGCCTTGTTCGGGGCAGATCAGGAAGCCCTTGTTTCCCGGCAGACGATACTCTTTCCCTTCGGGAACGGCACTCACATTCAGCCGACTCTCCGCATAGGCCACCATGTCGAACTGTGCCTTGATCTGGTCGATGAGCGAACGGTCATTGAGCAAAGTTGCTGTCTTTGGTGCGGTGGTAGCAACAGGTTGATCCGAACCAGGTGCAGGCGCAGCTTTGCCTGTTTTTTGTTCGGCGGCTTGAGTGAGGATGGTTTCCAGTACCCCGCGCTCCACCGGGTCGAGCGTTGCAGGAATGACCAGCAGACTCGCCTGTCGGTGCGGACGCTCTGCCACATTATCGCCTTTGCGCGCTACTGTTCCATAGAGTTTGATGATCCGGCTGGCATTGATGGTACTGGTATCGAGTTCCACTTCTGTGTCACTGAACAACATACTCAGGAACGCCAGGAATTGCTTGAGGAGTTCCAAAATCTCAGCAGCATTCGGCAGCCTGATCGGGATGAGCAGATGTGCGCCGTTGCCCGAATCCGCCAGAATTGCTGGGATGCCATGCGTTTGCAACCATTCCCGGCATTTCTCAGCGCGACGCAGCGCCGCTTCATGCTCCACATCCGAGGAGGAAATTCCTGCCGGACGTACCGGATCGAAGTCGAGGAATAACCAACGCCGCCATGCGATGTCTTTATCGCCGGTGGTGGCTTTCGCATATTCGGTCATTCGATTGCTGCTGCGCGCCAGCAGCGCTGGGTTGAGCGGATTGAGGGTGATGTAAATGCCTTCCGCACGTCCGTTATAGGAAAGCGCAGCCCGTGCCAGTTTTTCCGGGTCAGTAAAGTAGCCGCTGTCGGTGCGTTTGCCATTCAGACCGGGAATGCGAAGTTCCACGGCTTGTCCCGGTTCTGCCAGAATCGAGAGCGCGTGAACAATGATGTCTACCGCCGGTGCGGTATCAGAGCGCTTGCCGTTGGCAGGCGCGAGGATCGACTGTACCATGTACTTTCTCCAATCAACATCCGTGCCAGCCCTACAAAAAATTTATAGGGAAATGTGCTAGAACCTTGTTGCAAGGGGAAGAAAGCTGTGGTACAGTCTTTGTTGCCACACAAAATCTGTACCAGTATTTCTCGCCCACCTGTCCGACAGTGTTGGGCTTTTTCTTTACTTACGGTGGGCTGCGAATTTTTCTTTTCACTTTGTCCTCCTCAAAAATTGTTACCACGTGGTAACAATTTCAAATCTCACTCAGGGCATGTTCTACTCCGTCGAGTAAATTTCTTAGACCCTGTAACCTTGCCCGCACCATCGATACGTCTTTTTCCTGTGTTATTAACACACGGACAAGTACATCAACGGACATCGTTGGCGAAGATTTCATAAGGCGTGCCAGTTGGATAGCCTGTTTTGGAAGCGGCTCGTCTGGTTCAGACTCATCTTCCGATTTTGTTTCGCACATGGCTTTGACTTGCTTACCGCTCAATTTGAATTGAATGATCTGGCGTATCATTTCAGCTTGATCATCCAGTTCTAAATTGAGGATATATCGTAGGCTTCCTTCTTCGATCCCGTATCGATCCGCCAGTTCCATTGCCTCATCAGAAAGACGAAGCAGCCCCTTGTATCGGCTGAAATGAACACGGCTGATCCCACCCATTGCGAGCAAAATAGCATCGGTGTATTCGCGCTTGTCACGCAGATCAAGGTCGAGGGCTTGTCGGTAGAAATCGGTATCGACAGCATAATCTGGTTTGGGGATGTTATGAACCGCCATGACCAGAAGGGCAGCCTGTCGTGCCATCGCAATCGCGGAAAGTCCGGCACGGGAGGTATTCTCGCGGGCTTGCCGGAAGACCGAGGCTTTGGTTTTCTTGATAATCACACACGGGATCGCGCCATTGCCCTTGTAACCGGGGAGGAATTCCTGACTCAGCCAGCTCGCCCAGTAGCGACGTTCGCCCGTTTCGATCCGATACTGGCGCGTGAGTCCCTGGGTCACGTCGATGACGGTTAGGGGATTGACCTGCCCATCGTCGCGGAGCGTGGTCGCCAGCGTCACCAGGTCGCGCACCAGCGTTTCTTCGGGGGTATATTTGGGGGCGTTGTCGGTGTCAGCCTCAGCGCTCAATTCCGCGATCAGGTCAATGGCGTTTGTGAACGGACGGCCATGCTGCCGTGCCGCGAGTTGGGCTAACCGGAGTAATTCATGCAGTGCCTGCACTGGCGTGAGTTGTTCGGCGTGGAAAGCGTAATGGAGTGCTTCGGGCAACACCCGTCGCGCCTGAACGGGATCAGGACGCACCAGCATGGCGGGAATGTAGTCGATCCGTGCCGAATCAAGTGGGAACGCCATGTGATCTGGGTTCTGCTCAACATGCGTGATCACTTCTTCCAGTGCTTTTTCCATCAGATCAAGGGTCTTCTTGGGGGGCATTATGCACCCCCTTTCAGGATTGCCTTGACGAGTTGGGCAACGAATTGGGCGTAGGCACGACTCGCAGAGCAATGCGGATCGTACTCAAAGATGCTCTGGTGATGATGGTGTGAGTAAGCAATCGCCTCGTTGGTCGGGATCATCCCGGAGACGAGGCTGCCCAAAACGGGATGCGCTTTGATCTTATCTACCGTTTGGGTATGCCCTTTCACCCGCGCATCGAATTTTGTAACGAGGATATGCGAGACGTTCAAATCAGGACGTTGCCAGCCTTCTTTCACATCCTCGATCTTGTTGACGACGGCGAGCAAGCCCATCGTTTCCAGATAGCGCGGTTCCACCGGAACAATTGCATCGGTAGCGGCAATGAGCGCCATCTCCGTAAGGAGCGAGAACGATGGTCGGGTATCAATCACCACTGCGCCGTATTGGGAAGCAATGGCTTTCAGCGGTTCTGACAAGCGATACGGCGCACCGGATACGCCAATGAGTTCGCGCTCCGCAGTTTCGAGTAGAAGTGAAGCGGGCAGGACATGCAGCGCCTCATCCCATTGACTCGGAATCGTGCAATTCATCAGGGTAGCGGCGGCGTTCTTGCGCTCGGCAGTGATGACGGTGTACAGGCTATTATCGCGCCCGAAGTCCTTGCGCCCGGTGGTCATCAGCGTGGCATGACTTTGACTATCCGTATCAATGAGTAAGACATGGTGGCGTTCGACTTTGGCTTGACGCAGCATCTGGACAAGCCCGAAGGCGGTGTTGGTGGCCGTCGTCGATTTGCCGACGCCCCCTTTGTGGTTGGTCATGACGAATACAGGTGACATTTTACGAACCTCCAAAACGAGAACCGATTGACTTTCACCGCCTTTGGAAGTCGAGACCATCCAAGTCATGGTAGACTTTTCGGAGAGGTCTCGCTGCCAGCACCAGCGGGACTTTTAGATGAATAGGGGAGGGGCTAACGCTCTCCTGTTCATCGTCAAGTCGAATTGGAGGCCAACAAGGAATTCAGTTGTGTGCGCTGGGGAAATGCGATTAACGAGAGGAATTGGTTCAGGCTGCTGTCCGCAACCGTATCAGCTGGGGACAAATCTGGTTCGAGATTAGTGAAGTTACCGGCAAAAACTGTAGCCTAGATATATCTTGAAACGGGAACGAGTAATAGATCGTTCCCGTTTTTTCTTGGATCACAATCTTCGCCACGAAGCGTTTGAGCGCGGTGCGTGCGAGTTCAATATCATCTCCCATCAGCGTTTCGCGGATGCTGGCAATGAATTTATCCAGTTTCTTGTTGGTAATTTTTGGAATGTCCCGCGCTCGGACGATGAGCGCTTCATTGTCAGCGATTTCAGAAATGAGTTGCCGCTCTTCGGCTTCGCGTTCGGCGAGGCGCTTCTGAATATTCGGTGACATGCCCGCCGTTTCGATGACATCCATGAGTTTACTGATGGCACTCTGAATCTCTTCCAGCCGACGCTGGAGTTTGACCAGACGATCATTCACATCGTGATTCATTTCAGTCATCGCTTCCACGAGTTCATCAGCAATCGGGCGCAAATTTTCACGAGTGAGGATGTCCGTCATAATTTTCTCGATCACGGTGTGGTTGAGTGCTTCTGCGCCGATGCGCTTGCACTTACAGCGTTCGCCGCGCGAGTTCTTCATGATCGAGCAGATATAGAAATCCCATTGTGAGCGTTTCGCGTTGCCGGGAACGGTATCGCCCAGCATGGTATGTTCTTCCCCATCTTTGGCTCCGCAATACACCAGTCCCGATAGCAGATGGCGACTTCCCACACGACGTGGTTCCAGATGGGGTGAGGCACGATGCCCCTTCATGCGTTCAGAACGTGTCACAATGTTTTTCTGTTCAGCCTCCCACCATTCGCGCGGGATCATTGGCTCGATGAAGTTTTCGTAGGTCTTGCCGCCATATTCCAGCACACCGACATAAATTTTGTTCTTGAAGAAACTGGTGTAACCGCCGGTTGTCTTGAAAAGTTTGGTAGCTTTATGGATTTCGCCAACGGAGCGCCCTTCAAAGCGCATCTGCCAAGCGAGTTTGCAGCGTTCGTAGAGGTCATGGTCGTGATTCGGAACGAGGCGTTGAACGATGTGCAGTTCGTGTTCACCCTGACGGTGCTTACGCTTCTTATTGCCCACCTTGAGTGGTTCGCCCTTAAAGCCTTTTGGTGGTGTGCCGGGCAGAATACCAAGATAGCGCCCATCGTTCGTCGGCCACAACGGATTAAGCGCACGGAACTCTGGATCAGTGTCGCGTAGCGTCACGACTTCATACAGACCGCGCTTCGTGTTCTCGCCCAAATCTTCCAGAAAGTTTTCATCTTCCCATTCCTGAAAGGCTTCCAGCAGTGCGTCCGTTGCCTGCTCACCAGTGCCGTTGCTCATCAAATCAACGAGCGTGATACACAGCAATGCCTTGTTCACCCGATACGATTTGATCCGCAGTACGGTGTAGCCGTTCTCGTCGCTATAGTACCTGATGCGTTCGACGATCCCTTCCAGCATTTCCTGTGTCATCGCTGGTCCAATTCGCTATGACTCGTCCCCGCGCGCCAGTGCCAACGCAAAACGGCTAATCTGGTCATATATCTCCGCTAATTTTTCTCGTGTTTCCAAGGGGCTGTCACCGAGGCGTTTGAGTACGGCTTGATGGATAATCGGTGCCTGAATGGTTGGTTCAAAACTCTGTAAGTCGCTGCCTGCTTTCCAGAAGCGTGTGAGATCGCCATCAAGCGGCGGTTCAGCAGATAGAGCAGCGGTAGCTTCAGCGGCATCAGTCAGCACCGGGCGCAGTGCCCGCAGCGCTGCGATCAACTGTTCTCGGTTGCGCCCTCGCAGGGTGAAGATCAGGAACGGATCAGTGTCGAATTGTTCTGCCAGCAAATAATAAACCGCTGCGATATGCTTGCACGGATTAGCGGCATCGGGGCAGGAACAGCGGGTCTGAAGCTGGCGCTCAGTGGCAGGAAACAGCGAAACATGGGCGCTATCGAACACCGTTTCGATTTCATTGGGCATCTCGCCGCTGAGTAACTTCGCGCTGAAGATGGCTTGTGCCGCCATCCCTTTGGTAACTTGCTCCCACTCTTCATCATCCAGCAGTGGGAGTTGAATCTGCACTTTATAAGGCCGAGGCATCGAACCTTGCACCTGTGCAGTGACCTTACCGGGTTGAATATCCAAGTTTAGCACTTGTCCGCCGCGTGCATAGCTGCGTCCACGCTGCAAACGAGTACCCATGCCATAACCTTCCAACACTGCGATCCAGCGTTTGCCCCACCACGATTCCCCAAAGGCACCCCGCTTATTTTTCGCTTTGATGCCGTCTTCGCGCTTGATCGGCCTGGAGGCTGGGAAAAAATCATAGAAGTCGCCAGAATCATCATCGTCGTTGAATTCAATGGTTCGTTTTTTCGCCATTGGTTAGCCCTCGATTTCTGAACGCTGCAAGGCGACCAAATCGCGCAGCGCCGCCGTATTGAGTTCGGTCAGCCAGCTTTCGTCGGCTCCTACAATACTTTCTGCCAACGCCTTCTTACTTTCAATCATCTGGTCGATTTTTTCTTCCAGCGTACCGTTACAGACAAATTTATGGACTTGGACATTGCGGGTCTGTCCGATACGGAAGGCGCGATCTGTGGCCTGATTTTCGACGGCTGGGTTCCACCAGCGGTCAAAATGGATGACATGATTGGCTTGGGTTAAATTCAGACCCACCCCGCCCGCTTTGATAGAAAGAATAAATACGGTTGGACCTTTGGGTGCCTGAAATCGGGTAAGCTGCCGTTCACGTTCTTTGACAGGTGTTCCACCATGCAGCCAAAGTGGTTCATCATGGAAGGTGTCCCGTAAATGCGTCCGCAGCAATTCCCCCATTTCGGCGAACTGCGTGAAAATCAGTACGCGATCCCCAACGGCATAGATTTCTTCGAGCATTTCAGTCAGCCGTGTCAGTTTGCCAGAACGTCCCGCAATAGTGCTATTATCTTTCAAGAATTGAGCTGGATGGTTACAGATTTGCTTGAGTCGCATCAGCATCGAAAGCACGAGACCACGCCTCGTCATGCCATCTCCTTCGATTTCTGCGCTCTCAATTTGTGCCAGTGCATCCCGCACGACCGCTTCATACAGCGTCCCCTGTTCCGTCGTCAGGGTGGTATAGACTTTCATTTCCAGCTTGGCGGGCAAATCGGTGATGATCGCCGGGTCAGTCTTGAGGCGGCGCAGGATAAATGGTGCAGTTAGTCGCTTGAGCCGACCTGCTGCCTCCTTGTCATTCAAGCGTTCAATTGGGATGGCAAACTGATCGCGGAAATACTTCTCATTTCCCAGATAGCTGGGATTAAGAAAATGTAGGATTGACCAGAGTTCGCTCAGGCGGTTTTCGACGGGCGTTCCGGTTAATGCCACCCGATTATCGGTCTTTAGAGCGCGTGCGGCTTGCGCCTGCTTTGTTTCAGCATTCTTGATATTTTGGGCTTCGTCGAGGATCACGGTTGACCAGTGCAGCGGCTCGAAGAGTTCCCGATCCCGCGCCAGTAATGGATAACTGGTAAGGATTAGGTGATGTTTTTGAACCATTCCGGCGAAATCTTTGCCTGACAGCCGATCTGCGCCATGATGCGTATGAAGAGTCAGACCCGGCGCAAACCGTGCTACTTCGCGTCGCCAGTTGCCCAATACCGAAGTGGGACAGACCAGTAGCGCTGGTTCGTTTATTTTGAGTACCTCACGCTCATGCAACAGTAGCGTAATTGCCTGTAACGTCTTACCTAAGCCCATGTCATCGGCGAGACACGCGCCCAACCCATAGCGCCGCAAGAATACCAACCACGAATAGCCACGTTGTTGATAGGGACGCAATTGCGCCTTGAGTGCGGAGGGTGGATCGAGTAACGCGATTTTTTCTGGATGGCGCAGTAAATCCAACAGGGTCTTGATCCAGCCCGTGGCGGCTACTGGTTGGGCGGAGTTTGTTGTGTCGAGACCTAGCCGTAGAGCCTCGTCCACACGAATCTGACCAGCGGACTGCTCGAAAAAGGCCAATCCTGCTTTGATCTGTGCCTCATCCAACGCAATCCACTGACCACGCCACTGTACTAGCGGTTGCTTGAGTGCTGCCAGTTGTTCGAACTCTTCTTGAGTAATGTCCTGTCCTGCCAGCATCACCTGCCAGTCGTAGTTGACGAGGGTGTCCAGTCCGAGCAACGATTTCGTGTTGACTTTCCCGCTTTTAATTTTGGCTTTGGTGGTGATCGCTTTGCCTTTGCCATCCCACCAGCGTGGAAGCAGCACACGAAAACCACTTCCCTGAAGCAGTGGCGCCACTTCCCGCAAAAAAGTATACGCCGTAGTCGCCGTGAGTTTTGCCAGTTGGGGCGTGGCCTGTCGCAGGCTGGCCTCAATCGGTTGGAAGAGACGCGCGGCAAAGCCCAGCCCGGCGAGAAACCGCTCCTGCGGGTTATCGAATCGGGAACGCAGATACCGAACCGCCTCCCCACGCCATAACTGGGCTGCCGAAATGATCAGGCTCGGATCATCGATGGCCTGTAACAGGTAGTGCAGTGTCCAATCTGAGCTTGTTTCTGAAGGAGCGTCGAGGCGAAAGGTTATCCGAAAAGCACTGTTGCCCGCAATTTCTGCATTTCCGACCCAGGTTTCCCATGCCTTGTAAAGTGCGTCCGCCTCCCGCCGTGACACTTCGACCTGATCGGGAGCGTCAGTGAGCGCCTTAAGCCATTTTCCACCGGTGGTTTTAGGAATTGCTGGGGGCTGCGTGCGAAAGGCAATCCGGGCTAAGTGATCCACTTCCCAATTCAGGAACGCTGTCAACAATTCGCTGGCACGGGGAGCATCAGCCACCTTTTCTACTATTGCTCGACATACCGGCGGCATCTGATTTGCCAATGAATACAGGAGTTCTGGTTGTTCTGGTTGAATCTGCCAACGCGCTCGCAGCGTTGTTTTTTCCTGCTGTAGGCTGGGAATGATCTGCTGCTCGGTCAAAAGCGACAAGCCCGTTTGAGCTGCCACCTGCCAGAATTGAAGATCACTTCCGAGCGGTGCCTGATCTTTTAAAGTAAGCAGGAATACGATAGCCTCATCACAAGCGAGCAACAAGCAAGGAACATGCCATGCCCGCAGGGTCGGGCGTTCCAGTTGGGCCACCTCTGCAATCCCCAATTCGCTCAGTTCCGGCGAGTTTTGAGGATAAGTTGCATTAGATGGTAACCAAATCAAACGTTGCCCATGTTGTGTGGTCGGAAGCGCTACCTGTTCGGTGGCCCATCCTTGGAGCTGCTCCGCCGAAACCGCAAAGGGATGATCGGCCATCCCCTGCCGTAGTTGGCGACGCGAGGTAGTAACAGCTAATCCCTCAGCCCAGATAACAAACTGTTGTCCATCAAATGTCCCGTGTACAATCACGTTCCCACTCGTTGATTCGGTATTTCCCACTAAACTACGGGTTCATCGTACCATTTTTCGCGCCGAACTTCACCAGTCAGCTTCGAGCAGTCGGGCAGTGAAGATTGTGCGACATCAGCAAGAATGGAGATCGCAATGGAGAAAAGAAAGGGCGAATCAAAATTTATCTTTATCGAGCGGTTTTATTAATCAATGCCCAAGCTGCACCGAGCGAGATGCCAAGTTTATACGCAATTTCAGGATAGCTAAGTCCCTGCTCTCGGAGAAATTTTGCTTTCAACCGCAGGTTTTGTTTTTCTGGTGATTCAGGCGGTTTAGGACGAGGCAATCGGGGCAGAATATAGGGATTTACGGCGAACTGAGCGTGGAAATATCCAGGATACAGAGCGTTCCCCGATCGGAACAATCCAACGGGAGCGGAAATGAACCAGTACAGCATTGCGTCCGATAGTCATCAGGGATTTTATCCAGATTCTATCAATCGAATTATTAAAATAAATAACCCAACAGGATCGGAAACGAACCAAACTGGAATTATCCTAACCTGACGCCACCTCATTTTTTGGACACGGAGGAGCCAGGACAGGATTGACAGAGTTGCAATTCAGGCATAAAGTTAACTGTGGGAGCGCTCCCACAGTTAACTTTATGCCTTGTTTTGAATTGAACAATTTTCAATAGGAACGATTTTATTATGCGTTTTGGACATTTTGATGACATTAATCGCGAGTATGTCATCACCACACCACAGACACCTTATCCTTGGATCAATTATTTGGGTACCGAGCGATTTTTTTCGCTGATTTCACATCAGGCTGGGGGCTACAGTTTCTATCGGGATGCGCGCTTGCGCCGCCTTACCCGCTACCGCTACAACAATACGCCTACGGATACTGGCGGGCGCTATTTCTATATTCACGAAAACGGTGATTTTTGGACACCAGGTTATATGCCTGTCAAACGCAAGCTGGACAAATTTGAGTGTCGACATGGCATGGGCTATACCCAAATTACTGGATCACGCGGCGGGCTTGAAGCAGAGCTACTCTTTTTTGTGCCCTTGGGCGTAAACGCTGAGGTACAGCAGGTAACGCTTCGCAATCAGAGTGACAAACTGCGCTCATTCACTTTGTTTTCGTTTCTGGAGTTTTGCCTCTGGAACGCCAATGACGACATGACCAACTTTCAGCGTAACTTCAGTACAGGTGAAGTTGAGATCGAAGGTAGCACCATCTACCACAAAACTGAATACCGCGAACGGCGTGATCACTTTGCATTCTATACCGTTAACGCCCCTGTCGCGGGCTTCGATACGAGCCGTGAAGCCTTCTGTGGGGTCTATAACGGCCTGCATGAACCCCAAGTGGTAGCCGCAGGTAAATCTAATAATTCAGTCGCTAGCGGCTGGGCACCTGTTGGGTCACATAGTATTGATGTCACCTTGCAGCCCGGTGAGTCCAAGACTTTTGTCTTCGTCCTAGGTTATATCGAGAACCCCCGTGATCAGAAATGGGTAGCCCCCGGTGTGATTAACAAGACCCGTGCGCAGGAACTCATTGCACAATTTTCAACCCCGGCTCAAGTGCAAGCCGCACTGGCGCAACTCCGAGATTACTGGACGAACCTACTATCCATCTATAACATCCAATCTGGCGATGAGAAGCTAAACCGAATGGTTAACATTTGGCACGCTTATCAGTGTATGGTCACCTTTAATATGTCACGGAGTGCATCCTACTTTGAGTCCGGGATCGGACGAGGGATGGGCTTCCGGGACTCTAATCAGGATTTGCTTGGCTTCGTCCACCTGATTCCCGAACGTGCGCGCGAACGTATCCTCGATATTGCGGCAACGCAACGCGCTGATGGAAGCGCCTACCATCAATATCAACCGCTCACCAAACGCGGCAATAATGATATTGGTAGCGGATTTAACGACGACCCCTTATGGTTGATTTCGGGTACAGCAGCCTATATCAAAGAATCAGGCGATTACAGTATTCTGGATGAGATTGTTCCATTCGATAATAATCCGGATGACACTGCGCCTCTCTTTGAACATCTGACACGCTCTTTCCAGTTCACCGTTAATAATCTTGGTCCGCACGGTCTACCGCTCATCGGACGCGCTGACTGGAACGATTGCCTCAATCTTAATTGCTTCTCGGAAGAGCCAGATGAATCTTTCCAAACGACGGGCAATCGTACTGGACGGACAGCAGAATCGATCTTTATTGCGGGGCTATTTGTCTTTGTGGCGCCTGATTACATTGCCCTATGCCAGCGGCGTGGTCTGACACAAGCCGCGACCGCTGCTCAACAACAAGTTGAGAATATCAAGCAAGCCGTCTATGCGCACGGCTATGATGGGGAATGGTTCCTGCGCGCCTATGATTTCTTTGGCAACAAAATCGGCAGTAGCGAAAACGACGAAGGCCAAATTTTTATTGAGCCACAAGGGTTTTGCGTTATGGCTGGCATCGGCGTCGAGAACGGACTCGCCCAAAAAGCACTTGATTCTGTCAAAACACGCCTAGACACCAAGTATGGGATTGTGCTGCTCAACCCAGCTTATACCCGTTACCATGTCGAACTGGGTGAAGTCTCTTCCTACCCACCAGGTTACAAAGAAAATGCAGGCATTTTCTGCCACAACAATCCTTGGGTGATGATTGCCGAAACTGTCATTGGACGCGGGGATCGGGCTTTTGACTATTATAAGAAGATTGCTCCCGCTTATCTCGAAGAAATCAGCGACATTCACCGCACGGAACCCTATGTTTATAGTCAAATGATCGCCGGAAAAGATGCCGTACTGCATGGGGAAGCCAAAAACTCATGGCTGACTGGGACAGCAGCATGGAATTTGGTGGCGATTACTCAGTATATTTTAGGTGTGCGTCCAGAATTCGAGGGTCTCTGGGTGAAGCCGTGCATTGGGGCAGAGCTGGCAGACTTTACCATTGTGCGTAAATGCCGAGGAGCAGAGTATCGCATTCATGTGAAGAACACCGGGAGCAAAGAACCCTGTCTCACCGTGGATGGTCAAGCATTGGCTGGAAATCTTGTCCCGTATGCTGAGCCGGGTGTAGTCGTCACTATCGAATGTGAGGCATAAGCGCCATGCAGTACGGATATTTTGACGACATCGCACGCGAATATGTAATCACTCGTCCTGATACCCCGAAATCATGGCTCAATTATCTCGGATCGCGGCTTTATGGCGGCATCATCACCCAAAACGCGGGTGGTTATAGCTTCTATCAGTCGGGCGGGACAGGGCGCATTACCCGAATGCGCTTCAATGGCATTCCGCTCGATCAACCTGGTCGCTATCTCTATCTCCGCGATGACAGCAGCGGAGATTATTGGTCGGCGTCGTGGCAACCTGTAGGCAAGCCGCTCGATCAGTATAAAAACACTGTGCGGCATGGACTCGGCTACAGTATCTTCGAGACTGAATATGCGGGGATTCGCAGCGAGTTTACCTGTTTTATCCCGCGCGGGCAGGCATTCGAGTATTGGTCGCTTAGGGTGACCAATCTCGATAGCAAACCACGTACCCTGTCACTCTTCAGCTATGCGGAGCTGGCGAACGAATGGCACTTCCGGCAGGATTTAGAAAACCTACAATATAGCCAATATATTGTCCAAGTGACTTATCACGACGGAATGATCTACCGCCGGAACAGTACCAATCCTGGTTTTAACGAACTCTATTTCGGTCTGTCTGGAGCAGAGGTTGTCTCCTACGATCTGGATCGGGACGCATTCTTAGGGAACTATCACACACAAGCCAACCCTGTCGCTGTAGAGCGTGGTCAGTGTTCCAATAGTAGCTGCATTGGTGATAATGCGTGCGCATCCCTGCATAGCACGATCAGCCTGCAACCGGGCGAATCCACTCAGGTGATCTATATCCTAGGGATCAGCGCACCCACCGAAAGTTGGCATGGTCTGCCAGCGGGGAAAGCGATCCTTGCTGAATACGCTACCCCAGAACGGTTAGCTCAGGAACTCGCCGCGATTCGCGCTGAATGGGTCGAACACTTAGGCACGTTACAGGTCAAAACTCCCGATCCTGAATTGAACAGCATGATCAATGTCTGGCACGCCTACCAGACGCATATGACCTTTAATTGGTCGCGCGGCGTGAGTCTGGTCGAAGCGGGAGATCGAGATGGACTGGGTTACCGCGATACAGTGCAGGATATGCTCGCTGTGACGCATAGTATCCCCACGTCAGTGGAAGAGCGGTTAGATATGATTCTGACTGGTCAGACTGCCGCTGGTGGGGGGATGCCGTTGGTCAAACCATTGTCCCATCGCCCCGGGCATGAAAAAGCGCCAACAGTCGAGCAATATCGCAGCGATGATACGCTTTGGTTACCAATCACTGTTGCCAATTTTGTCTATGAAACAGGCGACCTCGCCTATCTGGATAAGGTCTTACCCTATGCGGATAGCGGCGAGGCGACTGTATTTGGTCATTTGATACAGGCGCTTCAATTCAGCCTTGATCATCGGGGGACTCATGGCCTCGTGCAGGGGCTATCTGCCGATTGGAACGATTGCATTCGCCTAGGGACAACGGGCGAAAGTTTATTTAGCACCTTTTTGTTTTACAACGGATGTAAACGAGTCGCGGAACTCGCTGAACTCAAAGGGTTCACGGATGCTGCCACATGGTGTCATCAGCAAGCCGCTATCATCAAAACCCAGATTGATACTTTTGCATGGGATGGTGCATGGTTTGTACGCGGCATCTCGGCAATAGGCACTAAACTCGGTAGCCGAGAAAACCGCGAAGGGAAAATCTACTTGGAGTCCAACGTCTGGGCGGTCATCAGCGGAGCTGCAACCCCTGAACAGGCCGCCCAAGCGATGGATTCGGTATATGAACATCTGGCGACAGAACATGGTATAGCGCTGTGCGAGCCACCCCATACCGAACCAATTGAAGGGATCGGCCTGCCATTGCTCGTCTATCCGCCCTCCCACAAAGAAAACGGAGGCATCTTTTGCCATAGTAATTCGTGGGCTATGGTTGCTGAATGTCTGCTCGGACACGGGGATCGGGCTTATGAATACTATCGGAGCTACCTCCCAGCACGATACAACACGCAAGCCGAGTTACATCAGGTGGAACCATATGTTTATTGCCAGTTTACCTATGGAAAACACTCCCCCCGCTTTGGGACATCACGTAATCCTTGGCTAACTGGCACAGCAAGTTGGACATATACAGCCGTAACCCAGTACCTCCTCGGTCTACAGCCAACGCTGTCCGGCTTGCGCATCAACCCGTGTATCCCGGCAGCATGGGATCGCTTTGAAGCCAAGCGGCTATTTCGCGGGAAACAGCTCACAATCGCTGTGGAAAACCCGAAGCATGTTGAATCTGGCGTATCGGGACTGATGCTGAACGGAGAAACGATAACAGGGAATGTGGTCCCGGTAGATCGATTACTGGACACAAACGTGGTTCAGGTCGTCATGGGCTAAGGAGTCGCTATCATGTCGGTATTCGTTATCGAGAATGCACACTGGCAAGTGGGAATCTTGCCAGAGCCAGGTGCATCTTTATCGTTTGGCAAGATCAAACATGAGGGCGTATGGCGCGATCTGCTCAACCCGAAACCAGAAAAGATGCTCACCCCATGGGATTTGGCAAATTTTTTACTGATCCCTTGGTCAAACCGGATCAAAGATGGAGAGTTTACTTTTCA
Source organism: uncultured Anaerolineaceae bacterium (assembly GCA_964432445.1). Taxonomy (GTDB): domain Bacteria; phylum Chloroflexota; class Anaerolineae; order Aggregatilineales; family UBA2796; genus JBBRMW01. The sequence continues at coordinate 1,562 of CAYSOC010000051.1, read as the reverse complement.
AGGTAAAACCTACCGTCTACGGATCAACTGTGAAGATCACACCACCATTCACGGCACGACGCTTGATTACGCGTGGGAAGTTGTGGCGGCAAAACCTGATCAGATGATGCTACGTTTTCAATCAAGCGAGTTCTTTGGAGTGAACTTTCCCTGGCGCTTCTCAGCTTTCATCAAGTATGCGCTGGAAGATCGATGCTTTATCATGACGCTCGGACTCAAGAACGAAGATAGTAGTACGATGCCTGCCGGGTTTGGTCATCATCCCTATTTCGTGCGTAGTTTTGCTACCGCCGACGATACTGCGCAAGTCCAAATTCCTTGTGATCGGTACTATGAGGGAGAAGGATGTATACCGACTAGTGCGGCTGTCCCCATCGTGCCGCACGTCGATTATCGCCAGTTGCGCCCGCTTGAATCTGTCTTCATTAACGATAGCCTAACTGGACGTATTGGAAACGAGCCAATCCGCGTGGTCTATCAACGATCAGGGCAGGGGGTACGTATGACAGCCGATCCGATCTTCCAGCATGTGATCTTCTATAATCCACCGATGAAACCGTTTTTTGCGATTGAGCCAGTCACTAATGCCAATAACGGGTTTAATTTGTTTGAGCAGGGCATATCTGGAACGGGGATATTTGTGCTTGAACCTGGTGAAGAAAAAACGGGCACCGTTGTCATTGAAATCGATACCTAAGCAGCTATGGATGCGACGTAATGCACTCCACGCAAGTCAAAGAAAATAGGCTTTCATCCTAGCGTGAAAGGTGAAACAAAGCCTGTTTCCCTAACATCGATGGAACGGCTTATTAAGGTCTTCAAAATTCAAATATGAATTACACGAATCCAATCATTCCAAGGTTTTACCCAGATCCAAGTATCTGTCGTGGTAAATATTCAGCCGTAAACTGTTACTTGATATGGTTGGCATGGGTAAATGCAATGCTTGGCAAAATTGATTTCTGCGTTTATCCATGTGTCTTGTTGATCAACGCCCAGGCTGCGCGGAGCGAGATGCCAAGCTTATACGCAATCTCAGGATAACTGAGACCCTGCTCTCGAAGAAATTTGGCTTTCACGCGCAGGTTTTGTTTTTCGAGAGATTCCGGTGGCTTGGGTCGAGGCAATCGGGGAAGAATGTATGGATTTACAGCAAACTGAGCATGGAAATATCTAGGATACAGGATGTTCCCCGATCGGAACAACCCAACGGGAGCGGAAACGAACCAGTGTATCATTGCGCCCGATGGTCATCAGGAGTTTTAGCCATATATTGTCAACCGAATTATTGAAAAAAGTAACCCAACAGGATCGGAAACGAACCGGTTGAAGATCATTCATTGGATTTGACGAGACTGCAATGATTGGTGAAACCATCCTATTGATGTTTTTTTCTGATCATGCTCCATGCAATAAAACACTGATACGATTAAGCCAAACCCCTGTCCCAGCTCCTCAACCTATCCAAGTTAAAATTGATATTCAGATGACAAGAGTAGCCGGGCCAGGGGTTAACTGCATAACCCCTGGCATCATGAAACAAGTAGCGAAAGGAGGTTAGT
>CAYSOC010000050.1:0-37927 GCA_964432445.1 uncultured Anaerolineaceae bacterium | reverse complement strand
GGCAGTGTGATTGGAGACACGTTGATTGGCGTCACGGGCAGTCATCAACTGGATCGACTGGCGACACAGGTGGTAAACAATCAGTAACCACAGGAAGACCAGATTGAAATTAACGGGCGCTTCTATAAAGTGCGCGTATCGTGGATCGATAGCGGGACAATTGTGCTAGCCTTGCAGGATGTGACGGAAATGCTCCGCCTGGCGCGGGCGCGACGCGACATGGTTGCCAATATTTCGCACGAATTACGTACACCGATCAGCAGTATCCGCCTCATGATCGATACCCTCACACAAAGCTATGGCAAAAACCCGGAACGTGATCTAAACAAACTGGCGAAGATTGACCGCGAAACAGAAAGTCTGCAATATCTGGTACAGGAATTGCACGACCTTTCGATGATCGAGACAGGCAAAGCGATTATGCGTATGATCGAAATCCCGTTCAACCAGATTGTGCAGGATGCGCTCGGACGTATGAGCAGCCAACTTGAACAAAAAAGCTTGAAGATCGTTAATGAAATTCCTGATTCATTGCTGGTTCTGGCAGACCCTGATCAGACACGGCGCGTTCTCACAAACCTGATCAGCAATGCGATCAAATTCACGTCGAGCGGTGGAAAAATCACGATGACAGCTTCTCCCGGCGATAGCTTCGCAACGATTCGGGTTTCCGATACCGGAATCGGCATTCCACCCCAGGAGCGCGAACGGGTTTTCGAGCGCTTCTATCAGGTGGATAGCGCGCGCAGTGGCAATACACACGGCTCTGGCTTGGGATTGGCCATCGCCAAGCACATCATCGGGGCGCAGGGCGGCAAAATCTGGGCAGAGGCAGCCTTTCCACAGGGAACGTGCATCGCGTTCACTCTGTCACTTGTAAAATGAGGAGATAATTAAATTTTTACAAATTTCGTCTCATCCGGGGGTGAATTTTCCCTTATATTGGTTTCAGATGAGCGTCCTATACTTCTCCTGTAGGTTTCCCTATCGAATCAAGGAGAATGTCTTCCATGTTTCGCCTCAAGAAAACAACCGCAACGCTTCTGGCGGCGCTCATGATCGGCACTGGCATCGGTGCGAGTTTCACCAGTATCACCACACAGGCAGCAAATAATCCGGCAGTTGTCGCGGTACAAGCGACGCCGATCAGTGGCGACGATATGCAGACGCAAATACTGCACGCCGTTTATGCGAAGGTCAATCCTTCTGTCGTGAGCATCACTGTACGCATCCCCGGAAATAGCTCGGTCAGCATCATTCCGAGCGTTCCCCGGCGCAATGGTCAGCAGCAACCCCAGCAGCAGCAATATCAATATGCAGCAGGTTCTGGCTGGGTCTACAACGGCAACGGGCATATTGTGACCAACGCCCATGTCATTCAGGATGCCGACCAAATCACGGTTACATTTAGCGATGGCGCACAGTTCCGCGCCACGACTGTCGGGATTGACGCCGATTCCGATTTGGCTGTGATCAAGGTAGAAGGCGACGTTAGCAAGTATCCAGCGCTGACCCTTGCGGATTCAGACAAGGTACAGGTAGGTGATCGCGCAATTGCAATTGGAAATCCATTTGAACGTGCTGGCACACTCACACACGGGATCATCAGCGCGACGGGTCGTTCTGTATCCGGGGCAGTTGGCAATTACGTGATCCCCAACGCCATCCAGACCGACGCAGCGATCAACCCCGGCAATAGCGGCGGCCCTCTCCTGAACGCCAATGGTGAAGTGATCGGCGTGAACCAGCAGATCGCCGCAGAAGTTCGGCAAGCGTCTGGTGTTGCCTTCGCTATCCCATCCAATCTGGTGAAAACCGTCGCAGAGAAGCTGATCAGGGATGGAAAGATTGAACACAGTTATCTCGGTATCGGTGGCAGTACGGTAACGCTGGACATCATCGAAGCAATGAAACTACCCAACACTACACGCGGCGCATATGTCAATCAGATAACCGCTAACACTCCAGCGGCAAAAGCCGGGTTGCGCGCAGGCACTGTCACGGAAAACACAGATAGCGGCTCACTCCTGATTGGCGGCGACATTATCACTAAAGTTGACGATCAGGTTGTACGCTCCTTCGAGGACTTGACGGGCTATCTCTATATGAAGACTGAACCCGGCCAAAAGGTGCAACTGACTATCCTCCGTGATGGCAAGGAAAGCACGCTCACTGTCACACTCGCAGCACGCCCGAAGGCCACCTAGAATCACATTTCCGAATTAAATTGATAATGGAGACGCTCGCAATGGTGTCTCCATCGCCTATGTATCAGATGCTTCACCCAGCATGACGCGGCGAAATTCAACCCTTGACAATGGCAAACCCAAACCTGTAAAATGAGAGTTATAAGGTTGGAGTCGTAGTGTAGCGGTTAACATGTCGCCCTGTCACGGCGAAGACCGCGGGTTCGAATCCCGTCGACTCCGTTCCGGGTGTAGTCCTTATGGACTACACCCTTTTTGTTTAGCGCATCCTTCATTGAATCTACAGCCTTGCCAAAGTTATCCACCTTTCGGCGGAGGTTTTGTATCTGGCGCGTCGGAAAATCAATACCGACGAGATGGAGCCAAATCTCGCCAGTATCGTTACGAAACACAACGCCGCGAAAACGTCGAATCAGACGGGCTATTTGTGATGGTAAACAGACCAACCGAGATACTTGCTCAGGGCTTCCTGTACCGCATTGCCGACTTTGGTCTGGTTGATCGATACATGGTGTTCAAAGCCGTTATTACAGATATAGGCCAGCAAATCCTGCATACGCGGAATCTTCACAACGCCATAGCCGCCGAATGTAGCTAGTGGATCATTGGTGAACACGCCTTCGCCAATATAGGCAACCAGCTTGCCCTGAACATCATCGGTGGACATGCGCAGGTAGGTAAACGGATTCTCGCGTACCCTTCCGACAATTGTGCCATAGGTATTCTCGCGTCCGACAGTCCCCGCGATGATCTCCTGGTAGTCCATCACCGGGATGTCATCAATGAATATATCTTTGGGCAGATTCGAGCAGTGGAACACTACCGCCTTATCAGGATCGTCGCCATAGTTATTATTCCAATCGACCAGGGCGCTTGGCCTGCCGGAAGCCAGCGCCAGCGCATACATTGCCAGCACGCCGACAATATCAGTTTCGCAGGCTGACGGTGCAAGTCCGTTGCTTGCCATGCTCATCAGGGTGCAGGGAACCACGCCGAAATATTCTTCCATCGAAGTCCAGCACTGAATCGCGGTGGCGTCAAGCGCGGTATCGTTCATCCAGCGATCCAGCACGACGCCGAATTTCGCCATCTTGGCGAGTGCTTCGGCAGGCACGTTCGCAGTCCGGGCATAGCGCTGGATCGCGGCGAGTTTGGCGACTACATCCGGCTCATTCTCGTTCATGCGATTCATACGACCAAACGCCTCGGAGAGGTCGAGTGTCTCCACGCTGATCCCGGCGTGTTCCAGCATCTTCTCGCTGAAGCGGACAGTGTTAAAAGCGGTAGGACGCGCACCAAGCATACCGACGCGCATCCGGCGCATCCCCCGCACCACGCGGCAGATCGCGGCAAAATCCCTGAGATCAGCCATGAATTCGGCACTGACCGGATCGACGGTGTGCAGTTTGGTCAATGTATAGGGGATGTTATACTGGCGCAGATTGTTACAAGCGCTCATCTTGCCGCAGAAGCTGTCGCGTCGATCCGCAATCGTCATGCTCATGGGGTCGTCGGGTGTGGCCTGTACGAGTACAGGTACTTGCAGATCAGCCATGCGGATCGTATCGACAATCGCGCGCTCCTCGCCAAAATTCGGAAGCGTCACCAAAATGCCGTCGATCTCGTCGCGGTGTTTGCGGAACAGATCGGCACAGATACGGACTTCGGGCATGGTCGTGATCGCGCCGTGACTGGTCTCATTCTCCCCGACGATGATCGCGTTGATCCCGGCTTTTGCCAATTGTTCGAGAATTATTTTCCGCCCGGTAACTGCCAGATGATCGGGAAAAAAGCCCCGGTTGCCCACGATCACGCCGAACGTCACCGGACGCAGGGCAGGAGTCGTGCCGGTAATCTGGATAGGTTGGGAACCTGCGAGTGATGCCATTTGATAATGTCTCCTTGAAAAAAATCAGGTTTCTTGCGGTTATTGTCGTACTATTTCCCCCATCCCCGGCGTTTCTTTCATATAGTAATGAAGGTCTTCGCTGGGGCAGGGCTTCCTGGTAACTCACTTTATGCAGTGAGCTAAACTGGCGGGATAAAAACACAAAGATTTTGAGTGCCGTCTCTCCCGTAACGAACCTTTTATCTATCCTGTTTCCATCCGTTCTTTATTGTCTCTTGTGCCTGCGTATTTTCAAAGTACGCGCTGTTCTGAATCGATCATTGTGGCTTCCGAGATATGGAATGGTCCACGTGCCGTGATTAGCCCCCAGAATATGCCGTATCCGACGAAAATTGCTGCGCCAACAACAGCCAGTGTCATTGGTGAACTGCCCGCTTGTAGCGCCAGTCCGAAGAGCAGTGTCGAGATTCCCGATCCGAGGGTAGCAAGCCCACCATTCACAGACAATACCCGCCCCCGCAACCGGTCAGGTGTTGTGATCTGGAGCAATGCGCTACCCACTGTCCAGATTATTCCGCCGCCGAAATGCGCAACCATCAGCGCAAAAGAGGCCAGCCACAAGATGTCGTTCCAGCCAGCATAGGCTACTATCAGGTAGCCAATGGCGGCAACCACAAATGACAGCCAGACCGCGTTGCGCAGTTTGCTGATGTCGTTTCCAGCAATGGCAGGCACTACAAACGGACCAAGCAGCGCACCCAGCCCCCGCCCCGCGTAAAGAATCCCGATTCCAGCATCGCCCGCGTGGAAAACCTGTGTTCCCAATACACTCAGCAGAACCACTACCCCAACGCCAAAGCCCCAACCCAACTCGATTCCCACCAGCGCCAGTGACGGCAGATGTTCGCGCAGATAACGCATCCCTTCGATGAAATCCTTGATCGGCGTGGTCTGTTTGTTGATCACCCTGGGACCTGGCACTTCGATTCGTGCGATTAGACCAGCCGCAATCAGGAACGACAATGCGTTGATGACAAATGCCGAATCGCGGCCAATCAGGGTCGAGATTATCCCGCCCAATGCTGCACCAACCATCATCATGATTCCCCATGTCGCACCGCCCAGGGCATTGGCAGAAAACAACTCACCGCGCGTCACAATGTTGGGGATACTGGCGGAACTCGCCGGATTGAAGAACGAGGCCGAGACGACCAGTAGAATATTGGCAACATACAGTAGCCAAACCATTTCTTCCGTTTTGACGAGGAGGAACAGCAGAGCGACCACTGCCGAGAACAGATTGGTGAGGATCATCAACCTGTGCCGATCAAAACGATCCACCACTGGCCCGGCGATGGGGATCAGGAAGAACATCGGGATGCTGCTTGCCAGCAGAACGAAGCTCGCGCCGAGACCGCTACCCGTAAGCTGCAATACCAAACCCAGTACGGCTACGCTGCTGAACCAGTCGCCCGCCGTCGAGACAAGCTGGGCTGTCCACAGGGTCCGAAAGCGTGGATTCTGTTTGAGAAGCTGCCAGTAGCCAACAGGTCGATCTGGATCATAATCTGGATGATGCGCCACCGACATAATCTCCTGGCTTCCCATAACGTGCTGTATTAAATCAATACGCCCGCTCCAATTGAGTTCCCGGAACGAATATTACCAAAAATATGGGAATACCGGGTGTAACCTTTGGCAAAGAAATGACGCATAGAGACTTCTCGAAATCGGCTATCTATCCCATCCCAGCGGTTTCGGAGAGGAATGAAGTGTGAAGAATACACAATGCTTCATTGCGTTGCCTCGTCAATGTTGTTCAACCCTATCCTAACCTCGTCACAAACCGCACTTCCGATTACAATATGTGAAACAATTCACCTTTTCACAGCAGGGTAAACTGGCTATGGCGCTGACCGATTTAACATTGACCGAGGCATTGGGCAAACTTCGCAAGGGCGAGACCACTTCGGTAGAACTCACGCAGGCACATCTGGACCGCATCGCTGCACAGAATCCAAAACTCAATGCCTATCTGACCGTTACCGGAGAGCAGGCACTGGAGCAAGCGAAGCAGGCCGATGCCCGCCGCGCGAAGGGGGAAGATGCGCCGCTGCTGGGTATCCCGTTAGCTATCAAAGATGTGCTTTGTACCGAAGGTGTACAAACCACCGCTGGTTCAAAAATACTGAAGGGATTCAAACCCGTCTACAGTGCGACTGTCGTACAAAAGCTGTTCGGGGCGGGCGCGATTATGCTTGGCAAAACAAACACCGACGAATTTGCGATGGGTTCCAGCACCGAAAATAGTGCCTATGGTCCGACGCGCAATCCCTGGAATATTGAGCGTATCCCCGGCGGTTCGTCTGGTGGGAGTGCAGCAGCAGTCTCCGCAAAACTTGCACTCGGCGCACTCGGTACGGATACGGGTGGGAGCGTCCGTCAACCTGCCAGCATGTGTGGCATAGTCGGGATGAAACCAAGCTATGGACGTGTCTCGCGTTGGGGCGTGATCGCCTTTGCTTCCTCACTGGATCAAGTCGGGACAATGGCGCGGACTGTCGAAGATGCCGCGACTATGTTGCAGGTGATCGCCGGACACGATCCGCTGGATGCGACAACGATGCCGCTGCCCGTACCAGATTATCGCGTTACGCTCACAGGCGACATTAAAGGCCTGAAAGTTGGCGTCCCGAAAGAATACTTCATCGACGGGATGGAGAAATCTGTTGTCGATGCGGTGCGTGGGGCGATTGCCAAACTTGAATCACTGGGCGCAATTATTAAAGAAATCAGTCTTCCTAATACGGATCACAGTCTGAGCGTGTATTACCTGGTAGCGCCTGCGGAAGCGAGCGCCAACCTTGCCCGGTTTGACGGTGTGCGCTATGGTCCACGTCAGAAAGCCGGTGGTATGTGGCCTACCTATAAGGCGACACGCGGACAGGGATTCGGACCGGAGGTCAAACGGCGTATCATGCTTGGTACATATGCGCTCTCGGCGGGTTACTACGATGCCTACTACGGTAAGGCACAGAAAGTCCGCACTCTGATCAAACAGGATTTCGAGCGTGCGTTTGAATCTGTTGATGTGATCGTTGCGCCGACTGCACCGCGTGCTGCTTTTAAAATAGGCGAAAAGATAGACGATCCGCTACAAATGTATCTGGAAGATGTGTTTACGCTGCCGACCTCGCTGGCAGGTGTGGCTGCGATGAGCCTGCCGTGTGGTTTCGATACCGAAGGATTGCCGATTGGTCTGCAAGTAATCGGTCCGGCGTTTGGCGAATCAACGGTATTCCGCGCCGCACATGCCTATGAACAGTCTGCGGGATTGGTGGGGCGCACCCCTGCGCTGTGATTTCAGCGCCAAAAATTTGAATTGGAGTTATTGATGAAAGTTGTGATCCCTCTCGCCGGATTCGGAACCCGTCTCCGGCCACACACCTATACGAAACCAAAGCCACTAATCAACGTGGCTGGCAAGCCTGTTCTTGGTCACCTGTTGGATAAAATCGCACACCTGCCGATTGACGAATACATCTTCATTGTCGGGCATCTGGGCGATCAGGTTGCTGACTACGTGAACCGCGAATACAAGCTGAAAGCCCATTTTGTCGAACAAACGGAGATGCTCGGTCAATCACACGCGATCTGGCTGGCGCGCGATCATATTGGTGATGAACCAACCTTCGTGATCTTTGTCGATACGCTGTTCGAGACCGATTTGAATATTTTGAACACCACACCCGACGATGCAGTCATTTTTGTAAAAGAAGTCGAAGACCCGCGTTCGTTCGGTGTTGTGACGCTGGATGGAACAGGACATATTACGCGCTTTGTCGAGAAGCCGCAGTCAATGGATAACCGCCTTGCTGTGATTGGTCTATATTATTTCAAAAACGGGCGCTCATTGATCAACGCGATCCAGCAAACGATGGATGAAAAGAAGATGACCAAAGGCGAGTATTATCTCGCTGATGCAATGGACGTAATGGTCAAATCTGGACAGAAATTCTCGACGGCTCCTGTTTCCGTCTGGCTCGATTGTGGCAAACCCGATACAGTTCTCGAAACCAACCGCTACCTGCTTGAGCATGGTCATTCATCCTTGACGAACGAAAATCACAAGGATGCAATTATCATCCCACCCGTGAACATTCATCCGACGGCAAAAGTACAGCAGAGCGTTATCGGTCCGCATGTGACAGTTGCCGCAGGCTGCGAAGTGAATGGCAGCATCATTCGAGACAGTATTCTTGATGAAGGCGCAATCATCAACAATGCCATTCTGGATCAGAGCATCGTAGGGCGCAAGGCAAAGGTAGAAGAGCGCGCACGTTCGGTCAATGTAGGCGATTCCAGCGCAATTGGATTAGCCTGATCTATTTTCAGGGGTACGTCTGCGGGTTGTACCCCTTTCCTGATAATTCAGGGGTTTGGCGATTCTTCAGGCCATGTTTTGCAGAAGCCGTAATCATCCCGCAAGTTGCCGCGCCAGTTCCGCGTTCCGTTGATGTATGTCGCAAAGTGCTGGAATCCGGCACGTTGGGCAACGGCGGCGCTTTTTACATTCTTCACATCGCACCAGATTTCAATCCGCAATGCTCCGAATGCTTTCCGTGCAAACGCAACCTCGGCATTTACGGCTTCTGTCATATAGCCATGACCACTCATCGGCGTGTTTTGCCAGTAACCAATCTCGAATTTTGGTATGTTCCAGTCGATGTTATGAAAGCCTGTTCCGCCTATATACGCACCATCGGATTTGCGCCAGATGCCAAGCCCAAGTACCTCACGCTTGATCCAGTTGGCAACGCTGCGTCGGATGAACTGTTCCGTATCTTCGCGTGGCTGATCGGCAAAAACCATCCAGGGACGAAGTTCGTCACGACTGGCTTCAATTGCAGCGTGTACCGTCGCTCCGTCATCCAGCCGATAGGGACGCAGAATCAGGCGTTCCGTCTCGATTTGTGCTGGTAAATCCAGCAAAATCGGGCGTTCAATAGCCGTCATCGCGTCTCTTCCTGACAGGTATTCCGCAGCGCGCCAATCTTTTCCAGTTCGACAACGATCTCATCCCCGGTTTTCATGAATACCTTCGGGTTGCGGAATGCACCAACCCCATCCGGTGTTCCAGTGAGGATCATATCGCCGGGGTGCAGCGTGAACGCCTGTGAGATATGCGAAATCAGGTGGGCAACATCAAAGATCATTTCTTTGGTGTTGCTGTTTTGCATCACCTGCCCATTCAGCGTTGATTTGATCCAGATATTTTGAGGATCGGGGATTTCATCGGCGGTGACAATTGCAGGGCCAAGCGGACAGAATGTTTCCAATCCCTTTGCGCGCGTCCATTGCCCATCATTGCGTTGCAGGTCACGCGCACTCACATCGTTGGCGGCAGTGTAGCCAAAGACATAACCGAGAGCATCTTCCTTCGATACATAACGCGCCGTCTTGCCGATGATTACTACGAGTTCTGCTTCATAGTCAACTTCGGCGGTTAGCGTCGGACTCCAGCGGATGGTGTCATCGGGGTTAATAATACTGCTCGTAAATTTGCTGAACAGAAGTGGATATTTGGGTGGTGTCCCTTTTTGCTCCCGAATGTGATCCATATAATTCTGCCCAACGGCGATAATCTTGCCGGGGTTGGGGAGTGGCGTAAGTGGTGTCATTTCTGAAAATGGAACTTTGCCGCTATGCTTGAATAAGGTGGAATCAACGTAACGTTGTTGCACAGCGGGCAGTCCCTGCCGGATCAATTCCAGCATATCAGTACCCATATGAGCGGCACTGCCATCATTGTGAAGCGCGATTACCGAGGGCGTGTTTTCGAGGTTAAAACGGTATAATTTCATAGAATCCTCGCGGGTGAAGTAGACATAAGGTGGATTGTATCACAGGGAATACGATAAAAAGAGCGAACGCTACGTATAAGCGGCCATGCCTGGCTATCGGTTTACTTCTATCCCTGCCTATGCCCAAAGGAATTAAATTCAAATAGGAAATTTGGACTTATTGACAACTTCTTGACAAAGCAGTATAGTGTTTTCATCGTCTTCTAATATCGGAAGGATGTGATACACATGCAATATTTACCTCGTGAAGAAGGCCAAGGCCTCGTAGAATATGCATTGATTCTCGTTCTGGTCGCTGTCGTCGTTATCGTGATCCTTGCTCTGCTCGGACCCGCAATCGGCAACATTTTCTCGAACATCGTCAAGAACCTCTAGTTCTGACTCGGAATCATGCGAGAAGGACGCTCGTTTGGGCGTCCTTTTTATTTACCTGATTATTGTGCGGCTTCGGGAGCATTCAGTGCCAGCTTCGCCAAGACGCGCAGCAGACGCACCTTCCACTGACCGTCATCTTCATCACGTGGAATCCATACCGAAGTACGACTGACCCGCACCCCCTCAGCCAAATAATGCTGCATCCCCATCCGATCAATCTCCGCCAGATAGGGAAGGCGTACATCGATCTGGTTTTCGTGCGCCGAGATTGCCGTCACATTGGCCTGATACGCCAGGAGTTTCACCCGCAAATTGAACAACAACCCCTCAACTTCCAGCGGCAGATTGCCAAACCGATCCTTGAGTTCGGCCTGAATCGTGTCGATTTGCTCCTCATTTTGAATGTCCGCAATCCGGCGATAAAGCTGCATTCGGAGCGACATATCCGGGATGAAGGCTGTCGGAACGAACGCCGAAACAGGCAGATCAATCGGGATGCTCGGTGCAGTCGGCATTGTTGCCGGGAGTGGCACAGGTTGCCCCGCCTTGACGCGCTGTACCGCCTGCGCCAATAACTGGGTATATAGGTGGAAACCGACGGACGCGATATAACCACTTTGGCGCGCACCAAGCAGATCGCCTGTCCCGCGAATTTCCAGATCGCGCATCGCAATCGACATCCCCGCGCCAAGATCACTATTTTCCGCGATTGTTTGCAGGCGTGCGCGGGCATCGTCGGTCAGGCGTTCCAGTTTGGGATGGAAGAAGTAGCCATAGGCGCGATTCATGCTGCGCCCGACACGCCCGCGCAACTGGTGCAACTGCGCCAACCCAAACATATCCGCCCGATCAATGATAATCGTGTTCGCATTCGGAATATCCAGCCCGGATTCAATGATCGTCGTGCAGAGCAGAATATCATATTTGCCCTGTGCGAACGCAGTCATCACGTCTTCGAGTTCGTGCTCGTGCATCTGACCATGCCCGATGATTACGCTGGCTTCCGGCACGAGTTCTTCCAGTTTGTGGGCTATCGCGTCAATGGTTGAAACGCGATTATGGACAAAGAAAACTTGTCCATCCCGGTCAATTTCGCGCAGGATCGCCTGTCGTACCAGTCTTTCGTCATAGGGTCCGACATGTGTGGCGACTGGCTGGCGTTCTTCCGGCGGCGTCTGCAACAGGCTGATGTCACGGACTCCGGTCAGGCTCATATACAAAGTACGCGGGATCGGCGTTGCGGTGAGCGTCAGCACATCCACCTCGGTACGCATCCGCTTCAGCTTTTCCTTGTGGGTGACGCCGAAACGCTGCTCCTCGTCGATGATCAGCAATCCCAAATCCTTGAACTGAATATCCGATTGCAGCAGGCGGTGTGTTCCGATCAGGATGTCGATATTACCTTCGCGCACTTTATCGACAATCTGATCCTGTTCGCCTTTCGTGCGGAAACGCGAAATTACATCCACCTTGACCGGGAAGGGTACAAGCCGTTCGTTGAATGTGGTGTAATGCTGCTGTGCCAGAACGGTTGTCGGGACGAGGATAGCAACCTGCTTTCCTTCCATTACCGCTTTAAACGCGGCGCGCAAAGCAATTTCTGTCTTGCCATAACCCACATCTCCGCAGATCAGTCGATCCATTGGCTGATCACGTTCCATATCTGCCTTGACATCGGTCAGTGCTTTGAGTTGATCTTCGGTCTCCACATAGGGAAACGACGCTTCCAACTCGTGCTGCCAGGGTGTATCCGGGGCAAACGCATGGCCGCGAATATGCGCGCGGGTAGCATAGAGTTCGAGGAGTTCACGCGCAATTTGTTCAGCCGCAACACGCGCCGCCTCTTTGGTCTTTGCCCAATCCGAAGAACCGAGTTTATGCAGTTGCGGTGGTGAATCTGTCGGGCCGACATACCGCGTCAGTCGATCCACCTGATGGATCGGGACGTACAGCGTATCCGTTCCGGCAAACTCAATTTTGAAAAACTCGCGTTCACCACCCGCCGCCTCGCGTTTATACAACCCGGCAAAGCGTCCGATCCCATATTCGCTGTGAACGACGTAATCCCCGACCTGAATATCGGAGAACGGTGATTCCGGCGACCCAACGCGCGGCCCTTGTCGGCGGCGCGGTTCAGGACGACGCCAGCCAAAGATTTCCGCGTCGCTGATCAGGTTCAGCGGCTTTTCCTGACCCTCCACCCCTTTGAATGTCCAGCCCTCGGCAAGCGCCCCTTCAATAAAAATAGCGCGTCCGGCTTCGGGGAAGTCCGGCAATTCCTCTGCCAGCACTGCGCCGCGTTCGCGGATTTGTTCCGCCCAGAGTTCGTGCAACCGGAGTGCCTGCCGTGTGATGATCACGGTACGCTCCTTGTTGCGTACCGCCTGTTTCATTGAATCCAGGAAAACGCGCAGTTGACCGCCATGCTTGCGTCCCGGTACAAAAAATTCGCCAATCTGGACGACTTCGGTGTGATGCACTTTCGGCGTATCTTCGGACTCTTCGGTTTCCTCAATATCTTCACGAATGAACGAGCCGCCGAGATGCAGTGCGCGGCGTTCCAGCAACCCTTCGCGCATATCATCCCATGTCATATAGGGCAGCGGATAATCCGCAGGAATGCCGTGATTATCCCGCTTTTCGTGTTCCTGATTGATCGCCTGCGATTCGAGTTCCGCGACGGTATCCGTCAGCGCTTCCCACTCCTCGACAATCACCAGTGCTTCGTTCGGGATGTAGTCGAGCAGGCTGGCAGACGTACCCACCAAATACGGCAGATAGAATTCGAGCGTCGGGAATGCTGTCTCTGAACGCAAATCCATCTCGTCAGCAATCGCGCCCGCCGCTTCGTCGTCGGGCTGTTCAGCAAACCATGCCGCAAGGCTATCCGCGACAGAACCGCCATATTTCGGCAGGGCTTCACGTGCCGGCGTGATGATGACCTGATCGATTTGCGCAGCAGAGCGTTGATCCACCGGGTCGAAGATACGCATCGAATCGACTTCATCCCCAAAAAATTCCAGACGCACCGGGACACGATCCGCCATCGGGAAGATGTCGATGATACCGCCGCGCCGACTGAACGTTCCGGGGCGTGTGACCACCGTTTCCGGCGTATAGCCAAGTGTCAGCCATTGCCGCAATAGTTTATCCGGGTCTTGCTGCGTTCCGCGCTTGAGGACGCGCGAACCCAGTTTAAATTCGCGCGTGGGCAGTGTTCGCTGCATCAGGGCAAGCGCACTGGTGACAATGATCGGCGGCGTTTGGTTTTTGGCCTGGACGCCAACGGGTGGACACAAGGCCGCAAGTACCCCGATGCGGCTGCGGATAGCCTGATCCGTCCAGGGGGCGCGATCATAGAATAATACGCCCGGCTCCGCGAACCGCAGCACAGGTGTTTCCGGCAGCCACACCGGGAGTTGTTCGGCAATGTTATAGGCGCGATCCACCGAGGCGGTGACAATCACCACCGGGACATTCAGATCACGCGCGAGGGAGGCGATTACAAATGGGCGCGCAGCACGCATGACGCGCTGATCGACGGTGATCCCGCCCGCGCGAAGTGTTTCCAGCAGAGTGTGGTATTGAGGCACACCCTGCAACAGGGCAAGCAGCGACTCAAGTTGCATATAGGTTTAGTTATTGCTCGTGTTATCGCTTACGGGACTAATAGATGATCGGGTTGATTCAATAGATTCGACAGGATTTGGGGGTGTTGTTTCCGGCTTTGGTGCAGGCGGCTTGACAGGCTTCGGCGGCTTTGGCAGCCCGTCACCATTATAACGATTCATACTCATTTCAATACCGTCGGTGAGCCATGTCTCAATTGCTTTCAAGGCACGACGCATGGTTTCATCGATCAAATCAGCTTCAGATTTACCAAAATCCTGCAAGACATAGGCCGATGGCTGCATTCGTCCCGGTGGACGCCCGATCCCGAACCGAATCCGCGCGAAGTTCTGCGTACCGAGGTGTTGGATAATACTTTTCAGGCCGTTCTGACCACCAGCACTGCCGCCGGCACGGATGCGCAAATGTCCCGCTGGAATATCCATTTCATCGGAGATCGTGAGCAGGTTCTCGACAGGCAGTTTGTAGAACGACATCAGGCTGCCGACAGCTTCGCCGCTGAGATTCATATAAGTCATCGGCTTGGTCAGGATAACGCGCTTCCCTACGATTTCGCCTTCGCCTGTCAGGGCGCGCAGTTGCACCTTCCCAATCTGGATTTTGTTTGCCGCCGCCAACGCATCAATCACACGCCAGCCGATGTTATGCCGTGTTTTCTCATATTCGCGCCCAGGGTTTCCCAGGCCGACAATCAGATAGCGGTCTGTCATTGGTTTACTCCTGATCTAGCGTCCGCGTAACCGGGCGCGAATGAATGTTACGATGCCCAAAAGACCGAACCCGACAAACGCAATTATCGCCCCGCTGCATACCGAATTCCAGACTGCTGCCCCGGAAATCACCGTCGCTTGTGTATCCAGTATCGTTGGGGCGGCGGTAGGCGGCGCGAGATTCGGCAGCGTTGGCGGGATGCCGCGACTGGTTGGTGTACTCAATGTTATCGCCGTCGCCGGACGTGGCGTGGCGCTCGGCGGTTGCAGGATCAACGGCGTCGCAGTTTCGCCTTCGGTTGGTACGGGCGTAGCGCTCGGTGGGAGTGGCAGGGTTGGGAGCGCTGTTGGCGTCTGATTCTGGACGCGAATATCCTTCACATAACTTTCCAGCACTGTTGCAGTACGAAGAATTACGCGCAGGCGAATCTGATACGTTCCATCCTTGACCTGTGTGGTATCCCACTGCCCAAGTACACCATCCCTGATTTGCTGGTTGATCAAGCGGCTGATCGGCTGCCACTGCGCACCGACCTCATTTACCGAAAGATAATCCAGACGATAATTTTGAAATTGCGGATTCGCGGCTGTCCCGCTGATTGTAACTGTCCCGAAAACAGGCGCACCGTCCAGCGGCGCGGTGATGCGCGCGGACGGGTCCGGGGTAGGCGTAGACTGCTGGGCATGGCTGACACTGCCCGAAAAGAGCGCTATCAATAAAATAAATGCGATGAACAGCGTTCGACGCGACAAACCATCCTCCCGGCGAATGCGAACACTGCATTTTACCAGAAAGCTGTTAAACCTGCGAGGGTGCGGATGCTAAAATTTCGATAAAACCGTACCTTTCGTGCAAACTATCACAATCAGCTATAATTTAGATATGAGCATAAAAGGTTGTTAGAAGTATGTTCTGGACAATGTTTGTCGCGCACGGCGTCCTGGGACCATATGACGAAATCATCGTCCCGTTGGTTGCCCTCGCGTTTTTGGGGATGATCGGAATAACATGGCTGCGCAGTCGCAATACATTTGATGCAGCGCCGCCACCACCACCCAACACACCCGATGCGCCCAAATCTGAATCCGACGATTCCCATTTCACACTGGATTGAACCCATTCTATGCGCCGTTTTTTTTGCCTTCTCTCGCTGATTGCTCTCGTTTGTCTGCTCACTCCGTTGAAATCAGCGGAGGCGCACGGCTATCTGGTACGCAGCATTCCGCAAGATCGCTCTGTTCTCAGTCGTTCGCCTGCGCGTGTACAGCTTTGGTTCAGCGAAGGGTTGGAAGCCAAATTCAGCACACTCACTGTTACCGATCAGGCGGGGCAGCGCGTCGATCTGGGCGACAGCGCTTTGAATCCGAATAACCGCGCACAACTTTCGGTGCGACTCAAGCCTAATCTTCCCGATGGCACATACATCGCTACGATACGCATTGCGTTTGCCAGCGACGGGCATATCCAGACAGACACGCTCGTATTCTGGGTCGGTCAAAAACAGGGAGATTTGGCTTCTGGTTCGGTGGTTTCCTCGACACAGGATGTCTACCCGGTAGAAGTTCTGGCGCGCATGATAGTCAACATCGGGTTGATGCTGGCGTTCGGGACGCTATTTGCCTATCGGTTTGTTTTGTATCCAGCGTGGAGCAATCGCAGTTATCCGGCGGGTGGGCTTGCACCGCGCGTGATGGAATCAATTTACAGGCTTGTCACAACGGGCGCGATCCTTGCGTTTGTCGGTTCAGTGATCTGGTTGTTTGAGCAGGCAGCAGTGTTATTTTCGGCAGATTTGGGGCGTGTATTCAGCGATTCACTATGGCTTTCCGTCATGAATACCACCCAGTTCGGTGATTTCTGGAAAGTTCGCGCAATTCTTATTGTCTGCCTTCTTGTACTCATCATCCCGGCAGAATCATTCGGCGGGCGCGGAATGGTGCTGGTCTATCCGCTGCTATCGGTTGGTGTGGTTGTCGCTGGTGCGGCGATGCTCACCATGAGTCTGGTCAGCCATGCTCCCGGCGCGACGCTCTGGCCTCTGCAATCGGCGCTGGTAGACTGGATACACCTGCTGGCGGCAGGTACATGGGTTGGCGGCTTGCTGGCGCTGGTATGGACGATGCGCCCGGCCTTACAGCCTTTGAATACCAAAGGCAAACGGATGGCGCTGCTGGCTGTCCTGAAACGATTTTCACCGATTGCTGCAACTGCTGTTGGGTTCATGGTTGCTTCCGGCGTCTATGCGTCGCTCATTTATATGTATTCGCCTGAACAAAGCGTCACCACCAGCTATGGGCGAACGTGGATCGCCAAGCTGATCCTCGTCATGCCATTGCTGGCGCTGGGATATTTGCATAACCGCGCGCTGGAACCGGAACGATTTAAAACGGCTGAAAAATGGCTGGAGCGCAGCCTGCGTATTGAGAGTGCTATCGGTGTGAGCGTACTCCTCGCTGCGGCTTTGCTCACAGCGACACCGCCACCTGTACCGCCTAACGCGCGCGCCGTAGCCGAACTGCCATTCTACAGCGCAAAGATGGGCGATGTAACGCTGACGCTCACCCCCAATCCGGGTTCTGTCGGTACGAACAGCTATGATGTGAAGCTGTCGCGCGGGGATACCCCAATAGAGAACGCCAGAATCACAGCACAATTCAACTATCCCGAACTGGATAAGCGCTCTCCACCAATATCGCTGGACGAAATTGGCGACGGTTTATATACAACCGCCGGGGCAGAAATCAATCGTGTCGGACAATGGCTGGCACTGTTCAACGTGATCCTGCCCGGAACGGATTTATCAACCCGTTTCGCGTTGCGCTGGGATGCGCCGCTGCAATCCAATATCGGGGTAATACGACAAGCCAGCGCCTTGAATTGGTTAGCGGTGATCGGCTTGATTGTTGTTTTGGGAGTATGGATTATCCCGCCGTTGCTACGGAAAATCCGCACGATGCCGCTGGAACCACAAAGCGTCGTTGTTGGTTTTGCGGTTTCATTCCTGACTTTTATCGTCATTAGTGCTGCCATTGCCGTGATGAATAATACGACACAGGCTTTCGAGAACGCCTCTAACCCAAAGCCGCCAATTGTTAACACGGTGCTACCTGATCAGGCATCGGTTGATACCGGGCGCAACCTGACCGATACTTGCTCAATTGATGCGCTGACAAGCACAAATCCGGTATTATTTCTGAAACTCCGTAGTGATGCAGAAATCTATCAGACCTTTGATAGTTCCATGAATCCGGCCTGTCGTGCGCTGGATATAACGCAGCGCTGGAACTATATAAATTATTTGCGATTCCAGTTCGGGCAGTTGCCATCACCCTGAGAGACTGTCTGAAAAGGATTGACCCCTATCCCCAACCCTTTCCCCGCTGGCAGGGAACGGGGGTTAAAGACAGGTCTGGAAGTCCCTCCTCGCTGGCGGGGAGGGATTTAGGGTGGGGTTTGTTGAACTCCTCAGACGGTCTCTGAGAGCGGAGAGCGCTAAATCAAAGACAACATGAACTGGAATCGTCAGCAATGACCAGGTGAAACGGGGATTGGAATGTTGGTGAGATTGATCTCCGGCTATTTTTCAGGTGTTCAGCTATCGGCGCGATAGTGCGTCCCGCGACTCTTCGGATTACGCCGTGCCGCGAACAAAACAATACGCGCCGCCTGAATCGCATTACGCAACCCGATCAACTGATCGTTGGGTCGCGCAGTACGGTAGAACTGTTCAATTTCGTGGAACAAATGGCGTAGTTCCCGATCCGCACGATCCAGACGATCCTGTGTGCGGATGAGGCCGACATAATGCCACATGATGTTACGGATAGTGGTCATATCCCCTTCGATCAGTGCCGGATCAGGTTCCGTATCACCCAGATATACCCACGCGGGGACGCGCGTCACATCAATTGGGTCGCCGGGGTGAGCGAGGATATAGCGCCCAACCTTATCACCCCAGACCAATCCTTCGAGCAGGCTGGTACTGGCGAGACGATTTGCACCATGCAATCCGGTACAGCTTACCTCTCCAATGGCGTACAGTCCTTTGCAACTGGTGCGTCCCCATTCATCCACCAGCACGCCACCGCAAAAATAGTGTGCCGCCGGAACAACGGGGATGGGCTGAGTCGTTGGATCGCTCCCGTATTTGGTACACGTTTCTACCAATTGCGGGAATCGTTCGCGGATGAACGAGGCAGGGCGTTTGCTGGCAATGTCCAGATAGACATGCTCGTAGCCATGTTCCAGCATTTCGTTGTGGATAGCACGCGCCACCACATCGCGCGGGGCGAGGTCTTTCCACTGCGGGTCGTAGCGTTCCATGAACGGCTGCCCTTGTGGTGTCAGCAGTACCGCGCCTTCGCCGCGAATCGCTTCACTGAGGAGCAGGTTTGGCGCATTACGCACGCTCAAGGCCGTCGGGTGAAACTGTACGTATTCGGCGTTAACGATCCGTACTTCGGCACGCCAGGCCATCGCCAGGCCGTCTCCGCGTGCGCCGCGCGGATTGGTCGTGTTGCGAAAGATTTGCCCCAACCCACCTGTCGCCAGTACCGTATGCGTTGCCAGTATGCGGATAATCTCGCCACTGCTGCGTACCAGCACATACGCACCGTGACAGTGCATTGGCTGATAAATATCGAGTGGAGCCAACGAGTGATGCGGAAATGTGATGAGATCAACGGCGGTATGATTGGTCAATAGAGTGACATTAGGGCGTGTGGATAAGGTTGTGAGAAGCCCCTGAATGATTGCCTCTCCCGTTTTATCACCAACATGAACAATGCGCCGGGTGCTATGTGCCGCTTCCAGCCCATAGACCAATTCGCCAGCCGGGTCTATATCGAATTTAACGCCACAGCGTTCTATCAAGACCGAACGGACGAGATCGGGACCTTCTTCCGCCAGAATGCGCGCCGCTTCCGGGGAACTCAGTCCCGCTCCTGCTTGCAGAATATCGTTGACCAGCAGATCAGGGGAGTCGTCAAGACCGCGCGTGACGATGCCACCTTGCGACCAGCCTGTATTGCTGTCGATTGCCTGTGGCGCGCGGGTAATCAGTGTCACGTGCTGGTTCGGGTCATCGCTCAATCTCAGCGCTGCGGTAGCGCCTGCAATTCCGCAGCCGATGATCAACGTTTGTGTTTGTATGTCCATCCTAGCACAGCGCCATAGACACGTTGAAGATTTTGACCGAGTGAGTCAGTGCCCCCAACGAAACGACATCTACCCCTGTTTTCGCCCATGAGGGAATCGTTTCTTCGGTAATATCACCCGATGCCTCGAACAGCACCCGCTCATAGACGGGACTATTACGAGCCTCGTTGATAAATTCGGCGGCAGGCACAGGCCCGAAATTATCCAGCATGACAACCATCGCTGATTGTTGCGCCGTATTTTGCAGAACGGTCTCAAAGGCGGAGAGCGCGGCTCTACCCTGTTCGGGCGTTTCGACCTCGATCTCGAAAAACCCGCGCTGTGTTGAAGCCTGCACCAGCAATTCGATGGCAGATGGAATAGTCTGCTCAACACCAGGGATATTGGATTGTTTCTGGAAAGCGGCAAGGTGGTTATCCTTAACCAGAATCGAATCGCTCAAACTGAGGCGATGGGTTAGGCCACCGCCTACATATACGCCTTTCTTATCAAGCATCATCCAGGGCGTTTTGCGCGTCCCGGCAATCAATGGTGCTTCCGGGTTTTGCTGGAACAATTTAATCAAATGGTTGGTTTGCGTCGCAATCCCCGATAAACGCCCGATCACGTTGAGGACGGTCCGTTCAAGTCGCAGCAATTCGCCAACATCCAGCGATAGAGTGAGGATGGTTTGCCCTTTGGTGAGCGTTGCGCCATCTTTGGCAGCGACTTCAACCGTAATCTCAGGATATTGCTGGAGTAGAAACAGGACTTCCTCAAGCCCCGCCAGTATCCCGGTTTGTTTGGCCTGAACAGTTGCTTTGGTGCGGTGCTGAAGATTGAGCGCCTTCGTGGTCACATCATTTTCGATGTGATCATTGGCGATTAACCAACTCAGGAACTGGTTTACGCCTTCACGATAGGCCGTATCTGCGATGGTGAGTTGTTCACCACGCTGGAAACATTTTTCGATCAGTTGTCGCCTGTTCATGGATCACCCAATCGCCAGCATTCGCTCGACTGGCAACCGCGCTTTTTCCGCAATTTCCGGCGCGACGGTCACTTCGTACACCAGATTTTTGAGCGTATTAAGCAGCTTTTCCAGTGTGATCTTCTTCATATATTGGCAAACCATGTCTTCGCGCAGCGGGATGAACGTCTTACCGGGATTTTCCTTTTGCAGGCGGTGAATGATCCCGATTTCCGTTGCGACTACAAATTGCTGTGCCGAAGATTTCCGCGCTTCGTCCAGCATCCCTCCGGTTGAAAGAATCCGGGTACGCTCTTGGGGAATCTTTCCGGTAGCCACCTGGTGCATGGCGGTAGAGGCGCATCCACATTCGGGGTGAATCAGAAATTCTGCGCCGGGATATTCTTCCAGCTTTGCATTGATATCCTTTGCGCGGGCATGGGCATGGACGTGACATTCTCCCGAATAGATAATCATTTTGCGGCCTGTTTTCTTTGCCACAAAATCGCCCAGGTACATATCTGGCAGGAAGATGATCTCCCTATCTTCCGGGATGGATTGCACCACCCGAACCGCATTGGAAGAAGTGCAGCAGTAATCGCTCTCGGCCTTGATAGCCGCCGAGGTGTTGACATAGCTCACGACAATCGCGTTCGGATGTTCCGCTTTAAGTTTGCGAAGGTCTTCTACCTCGATTGAGGCCGAGAGGCTGCAACCTGCTTCGAGGTCTGGAATCAGGACAGTTTTCTCCGGGCTGAAGATGGCGACACTCTCCGCCATGAAGTGAACGCCACAGAAAACGATCAAATTATGTTCGGTTTTTGCGGCTTTTTGCGATAGTGCCAGTGAATCGGCGACATAATCCGCTAAATCCTGTATTTCTGGAATCTGATAGTTATGGGCAAGGATAAGCGCGTTGCGCTCCTTGCGCCAATATGCAATCTCGTCAATCAGCGCTTGCTTGTCGCCAGCGTATTGTGTGTACATCTACTCACCTTTACAACAACGGTGTATATCCTATTTACAACGTTGGAGTGCTGAATCCTTACCCGGTGGCAGAAGATAACCACATCTATGTTTGCGTATAGTACAGTTCGAGAAGCACCTGCACCGCAGTTCTTGCCTTTTCAATCATTCTGCTCATCATATTCTTGTTCGCGCCTTCGATAAAAAAATCGTCGCGCATTATCTGTCCACCTTTTGCTTTTCCGCTTCCTGCCGGGTTCCAAACCCTCCCGGAAATTAATTGCCACGCGACCCTCCGGCCAGAAATAGCGCTGTACCAGCAGAAACACGATGACGACTGGCAGACTGCTCACGACCACGCCCGCCATTTGCAGCGGCAAAATCAATACATCTCCGCCCTGAAACAACTGCATCCGAATTGCTACCGTGTACTTGGGAATATCCTGCAAGAAGATCAGTGGACTCATATAGTCGTTCCAGTAGAGCGTAAAGGCTAGTACCGAAACTACCGCCAGCGAAGGTTTTGCCAATGGGAGCGCGACCAACCGCCAGATTTGAAACAGCGTCGCACCATCGAGTTTGGCGGCCTCGAATAACCCTTGTGGCAGGCGGCGAAATGTCCAGTAGAAAATCAGGATGAAAAACGGGCTTGAGCCTGCTATCGCCGGAACCATCAACGCTGTGAGTTGATCGGTCAGGCCAAGATTACGGTAGAGGACAAAGCGCGGAATCCAGAGCGCGGGTAACGGTACGAGCATCAAAGCGACGGTAAATAGCACGATCCGGCGGCTTACCTTTTTGTTTTTAATTTGGGTGATCGCAAACCCCGCCAGCGACGCCGTGATTAAGGTTAGCGGAACGGCAACCAGTTCGACAAGCAGCGAATTTACAAACGGCGAAAGATAGGAAAAATACTCGAAGACTTCCGGGTAATTGGAAAAATAGGGCGGGTTTGGCAGGATGTTCGTCGCTTCGGGTGGAACATGCGGCTTCATCAATGATTGTGATACCAGAAAAAAGATCGGTATCAGAAAACACATCCCAATAAACGGCGGCAGTACCCACCGAAATGCCCATAACGCCAACCGCCCAACACGCTGCTGTGCTTTTGATGCGGTAGATTTTGCCTGAACGCTGGAGGTCATGATTTGATCGGTGTTATTGGAGATCATCAGCATAGCCCCAGCCACGCGCAAAACGATAGGCGAAGTAAAACAGAATCGCTCCCGCTGCCAGCCAGATCACGATGGCGGTAGACGCCACCCCGAAACGTATGCGCGAAAAAGCCTCCTCATACACCATTTGCGGCAGATACCAGTGCGTGAAATACCGATCTCCGCCGAACATGGTCAGCGCGGGGATGAATACACTCTGTGCGCCGAAAGTAATATCGCGGAAGGTGAGCGCGACCAGCCAGGGGCGCAACAAGGGCAGCGTGATATAGCGGAATTTCTGCCAAGCGCCTGCCCCGTCTACATCTGCGGCGGCATAGTATTCATCGGGAATTTCGTGCAATCCTGCTAGCAGAACAACCAGCCCTTCTCCGATCTGAAACAACGACATGATCATCAGAATCAACCAGACTGTACTACGATCCGCAATCCATGTTGGCTGTGGCAAACCGAGCGCCCCCAAAATCAGATTCACCGGGCCAAAGATCGGGTTAAAGATGGTTGACCAGATGATAGCGTAGGCAACTTCTGGCATGATGGTCGGGAGATAGACCGCGATCCGGTAAAAGCGCGTACCGGGCCGGATGCGATAGAGCGCCATCGAAACAACGATCATTGCCGCAATACGGAATGGCACTGCCAGCACAATGAAAGTCACAGTGTTTTTTACCGCTGCCTGAAACGCCAGATAACCCGCAATATAGGTGTAGTTATCCAGATTTGTCCAGACTGAGGGTGTCATCATGTCGGTTCGGGTGAAAGAAGTGAGAATTGCCAATAACGCGGGGAGTCCCACGAGCAAAAATGTCCCGCCCAGATAGGGCAGGAGCATCGTTGTCAATGTTCGATTTTTAGCGTTGAAGAGTGTCACCAATTTAAATTACAAAAACCCTCGCTTTAGTGATGGGAATACAAGGGGGTTGCGCGAAGCGCAAGAAAGCAGATATATTATCCAGTATTGGGCTGAAGAACACAACAAATTCCATGCAACTGCTGGTTTTCAAATACCGATTATACCCAACACCTGCACAGGAAAAGCAGTTATATACCGTGCTGCACATTTGCCGATATTGGTACAATATGTGCCTGGAAGAGCGCAAACTGGCATGGGAGCTGGAACAACGTAGCGTCACGAAAGGCGAACAAGAGAAGACAGCGACCCGGTATAGGAAAGCATTCCGTTGTGAGGAGCAAGTGTTCAGCCAAACGTTGCAGAGCGTGTGTGATGATTTGGATAAAGCATTCAAGGCATTCTTCCGGCGGGCGAAAGCAGGAGAGAAACCAGGGTATCCGCGCTTCAAGAGCGCGTGTCGCTTCCATAGTTTCGAGTTCAAGCAGTTCGGTGTCGGCGCACGGTTGGATGGACGGCGACTAAAACTATTCGGGATTGGTCGAGTGCGAATACGCTGGCATCGAAAAATGGTTGGAACAATCAAGAAAGTACGGATTGTGAACCGCGCCGGCGTATGGTACGCCTGTTTTACCATCGAACAGACTGACCCAACACCACTGCCTCCGACAGGATGTGCCATTGGTATTGATATGGGAGTCTCCGCCTTGCTGACAACGAGTGAAGGGGAGAAGGTCGAGAATCCGCAGTGGTATCGAAAAGCACAAGCTGAACTTCGTATTGCTCAACGTGCCTTGCAGCGTAAAGTCAAAGGGAGCAAGCGCTATCGGCAGGCAGTGCGCCAGGTGCAGCGTCTCCATGAATACATCGCCAACGCCCGTCACGATTTTATCAACAAGCAGGTCTTCGTTCTGGTTAAACATTATGACCTGATCGCTCTTGAAGACCTTTTGATTCGTAACATGGTACGCAATCCGCATCTTGCCAAAAGCATTTTGGATAGCGGCTGGGGCTATTTCAAAGAACGTCTGGAGAGCAAAGCTGCAAATGCTGGTCGCCAGGTGGTCTGTGTCAACCCTGCCTATACTTCCAAAACTTGCTCTGCCTGTGGGATGCTCTTTGAACAGCTTACCCTCGCCACCCGATGGGTCGAGTGCAGTTGTGGTCTGTCGCTCGATAGAGATCACAATGCTGCCATCAACATCCTGAATCGAGCTGGACAGGACGTGTCCGTGAGCGCTAACGTAGTTGCCCCTGAACAAGCGTTGCTCAGAAACCCTCGCTTCCAGGCGTAGGGAGCGTCACAAGCAGTTCCGGGCGATTCGCTCGATAATCTCCGCAAGATGCAGCGGTTCAGCGTATCCAAAACCGGAAACAAGTTGCTCCACAGCACCCTTGTCATAAATCCCAAGTTGTACCTGTACTGTATACAAATCTGACCCGGTTTCGAGCAGATGAAAGGCGTAGGCACGGCGCAAATCCAGCGGCACAATCTGGCGCATCTGGTTTTTAAGGATGACAGGATAATTGTTAAAAATAGATTGCAAGGCGCGCGGCGTCAGCTTCTCACGGATGCGCAATTCCCGGCGATAGAACCCGCGAAAAACGAGACCATCGGTGATCTCGGCTGCTTTCAGCCAGTGCTGTACAACATCTACGACTCGTTCGAGATCGCTATAGAACACCGGGCGCGCCCGCACTGCCCGCCCTGGACGCACCCGCAACACCGTTCTGCCGCTAACACAGGTTTTCAAATCATCTACCGTCAGCGAAACAACTTCAGTATCACGCAATCCGGTTGCCAACATCAGGGAAATCAGCGCGGCATCACGCAGCCCAACTGCTGTGTTCATATCGAACTGATCAGCGAGACTGGAAAGCGCCTCGTGGTTGAGCAGAAAGCCCTGTTCCGCTGGCGTGATTTTGGTGCGGGTAATGACGGGTTCGTTGTGCCTATCCTCGAATGCCTGCGACAAGCGCTTCATTTGCTCATCAATCAACCATTCACGTTCGGTAGCGTCGGCATCGCTGAACAGAGTGCTGACGAGCGAACGATCCCTGGCGATTTCACGATAGCGAGTGCGGATGATCGAGGTATAGACTGCGACAGACTGGCGCGAGAGGCCGCGTGTCCGTGCCAGATAATCCTGATAGGCGCTGATCTGGGGGCGCGTCCAGTGGTTCCGGTTACGTTCCAGCCATTTCAGATAGCTGTTTAGACAACTCCGCACGGTCTGCGAATCATTTGCGCCATTTAAAAATAATTCATCGGTAGGTTGATAAGTTTGATACATAGCTATTCTCCGGCATCCAGTTATGACAAATGAAAACAGGTGGCCTTCAAACGCAACATAAGCGCGTCGAAGTTCGACTGTTCGGTCAGATTGGATTACAGAGAACGGGGAGGGTAGCGCGGCGGTGGATCGTCCAGCGGTGGCGGAAATGCCAGACGGACCAGCGGAATCAGGTTTATACTGTGGGCGATCAACAACAGGGCAATCAGGACAACCGCAAGGAAAAATGTTCCCGGTACAGCAAAAATACGCGGCAAACCGCGCATCGGTATTGTATTGCACTGGAACAAATTCGAGGGTGTGTCGCTGGATTGTCCGCACGGCGCGACTTCACTGCTTGCAGGCAGGAACGCTGGAAGTTTTATCGAACGTCCACCGCCAAATTGCCATCCGGTCAGGAGCGGGCCAAACAAGACAACATAGACCGCCAGAAAGACGATCAATTGCCGTTGGCTGGCTTGCAGAAAATTCCGCAAGAAATGACGCAACTGTTGATGACACATGATAGCAAAATGATAACTTGATACAATTCAAATGTCAATCGGAGCATTCATGCCGGATAAAAAACGTCAATCGCGGCGGTTGGGGCGGATCGAAATCCTGTTTATGGTTGGGGTGGTGATCGTTTTGATCGTCCTGCGGATCGGTGCATCCCAGGCATTGCAGGGGAGTGGTTGCCCTGTGGGGACAGCCGTGACAGATCACATCGCCAGCGTATTGCGCGCCAACCTGCCCTCCTCCGTCTATGATGTTGAAAGTCTGCAAACCGGGGAGCGCGATCAGTATTGCGAGATTTATGCCCGATTTAAAATCCCGGCAACCGATTTAACACCATTTTTAAATAGTACGCGCATCCGTCCACCGCTTGCGCCTGCCCCCGCAATCCGCGAATTTGCCTCAATCTATCGTCGCAACCCCTGGAAGCCGGAAGCGAACATCGCTTATCAGTGTGGACGCAGCCCGCAGGCACTGGATTATCTGCAAGCGGTATGTGTAGATACGCGCAATCAGGCTGCAAATATCGTTTATTTTACGGTTGACTATTTGCCGGAATAGGCTATGGGTTCATCAATGGGGCGGCGTTCTTCTCGATCCGTGTGACCATTTCCTGTGGCGTCAGCCCCTCATAAAACGCCGATTGAATCTGTCGGTTGAGTTCTTCCTCGACATCTGCCCACGTCCCCGAATAAGGCGCGAGACGAGCATCCTTGAGCGTATCCAGAAAAATGCGGCTGTTGGCTGGCTTTGCGGCGGGGTCAAGGAATACTGGTGATTCTGCAATTGCACGCAGCGAAGGCACACTACGTCCGGCTTTGGCGAGAATGGTTTGCCCGTCTGCCGAGGCTGCAAACTCGATCAACTTCCACGCCGCATCTTTATTCCTGCCGTTTTTGCTCATACAGTAGCCATCAGAAAAGAGGATGGTGGCGGGTTTCTGACCAGACAAACGGGGCAATGGCGCAACATCCCAATCAAACTGAACTGTGCGTAACACAGGGGTCAGGCGACGACTGAATACAATCATCCCGACAGAACCGGTGATAAAGCGATCCGACGGGGGATAGGTGATTGCCGCGCTTTCATCGGGGACAACATGATCCCGCGCTTGCAGATCGATAAATTGCTGCAAGGCAGCCTGTGCATCTGGCGTATTCAGGGTGAACCGTGTCGGCGCAGGATAGCTATCGACAATTTCCGCGCCATGCTGCCACAAAAACGGAAGCAACCGTGTCACATCGGCATCGAGGCCAAGCCCGTAATGCGCCTTTTGCGGGTCATTGGTGTTCTGCGTGAGCGCCCGCGCCGCAACCATCAGATCATCCCATGTCCAATCAGGCTTGGGATAGGGTTGTTTCGCGGCATCGAACAGCGTTTTGTTGTAATAAACAACCAGCGTTGAGGCATTTTGTGGCAGGCAGTTCAACGTATTGGAAGCATCCCGGAAGGGAGTCAATGCCTGTGGATAGAAATCAGCTTCTTTGACTGCCGAACTCTTTGCAAGGTAGGGGGCAATCGGATCGATCACGCCGCGATTCAGAAACAGCGCGTATTCACGATAGGGAATCATGAATACGTCAGGAATATTGCCGGATGCGATGTTTGCGACCAATCGTTGGCGATAGGCGTCTTTCTGGTTTGGTGAACGAAATTCGTCTTCGCCTGGCGTGTGACCGATTTTTACCTGAATCTCTGGATATTTTTGATTAAATCCGGCAACCAGAGATTCATAGGCGGCACGTTCTGCTGAATCACCATAGGTGAAAAAGGTGATTTCCGAGCGATTATTGCCGCACGCTGCCAACGCTATCAGGCAAATAATTAAAAGAGGCCAAAGCCGGGATCGTTTCATAAATGGCAATTCTATCCGATTTGAACACTGCAAACGAGTTTTAAATTTATTTGAATGAACAAAACATGAGATTGATTTGAATATTGAATAAGCGTCTTTGACAGTCTTCTCACGATCCTTAAAATTTCCCCTACAGAAAGGAAGCGACCTATGAAACTCCGCAAAGTTTTACTTTCCCTGTTCCTATTCGCCGCGCTCCTGTCCCCAGGACTAATGCCAGCAAACGCTGCTCAAGACCTTAAAGGCGAGGTGAAGTTCTATTTCTTTGGCGATAAGGCCGAAGAAGCCGCCTATGGCAAGGTGGTAGAGGGCTTCAATAAAAAATATCCCGGTGTGACAGTCAAGCCTGTGGTTTTGCCCGACGGTGAGGAATATCTCAAGAAGCTGACGACAGATTTTGCTGCCGCCGCGCCACCCGATGTTTTCCTGATCAACTATCGTGAATATGTTGCTTATGGGAAGCGTGGTCTGATCGACCCCGTAGAGTCCTACCTCGCAAAGAGCAAGGTCATCAAGAAGGATGATTTTTACGCTCCTTCGATCAACGCTTTCAGCCGTGAAGGGGCGCTTCAGTGCATGGCGCAGAACCTTTCCAGCCTTGCTGTTTATTACAACAAAGATTTGTTCAAGAAGGCAAATGTAGCGCTCCCGACACCGGAATGGACATGGGATGATTTCCTGAAGGCAGCCCAGGCCTTGACCAAAGATGGCGATGCCAAAACCAAACAATATGGCGCTGGTCTACAGGTGCAGTTCTACCGCCTGATGCCGTTCATCTGGTCAAACGGTGGCGAAGTCATCGACAATCAGGACAAGCCAACCAAACTGCTGATCGATTCACCAGAAGCAAAGGCAGCGATTCAGTGGGTTGCCGATTTGCAGGTCAAGCATAAGGTCGTTCCGAACGAAGTGGACGAGAAGGCCGAAAGCTCACAAAATCGCTTCCTCGCCAACAAGTTGGGAATGTTCCTGCAAAGCCGTCGTTTCACAACCACCGCACGCGGCATCAAGGATTTCGATTGGGATGTGGTAAACCTGCCGAAGAGCAAGAAGTCGGCCACAGTTCTGCACGCCGACGGATTCTGCATGGCGAAGGACGGCAAGAACAAGGACGCAACATGGGCGTTCATTGAATATGCTGTCTCGCAGGAAGGTCAAACAATTTTGACGGGTACAGGGCGTATCGTCCCGGCGAACAAGGCCGTTGCGGAAAGTCCCGCCTATCTTGATCCGAATACCAAGCCTGCCGGCGCTAAAATTTTCCTTGACATGGCTCCGAATATCCGCCTCTCACCGAACAATGATAACTGGGCAGATGTCGAGAGCGAACTGAACCGCATGATCGGGTTTGTCTTCTACGGTGAAAAGACTGTTGACGCTGCCGTAGCCGACGCTATCAAGAACACCCAACAGTTCTTCAAATAGGCTGAATCTGGCAAGACTCCCGCATCACAGCGGGAGTTTTTGTTTCATTCAGGGTCAGCGCGTCCGATTCAGAAAACCTCGTACAGTATCCACATACTTCTGATTTTCCTCGACATAGGTCATATGTCCGCTGTGTTCAAAAATGACCAGTTCTGCTTTGGTTGCTCCGCGTGCAATCGCCTCTGCCGCTTCTACTGAACAGGTTCGATCCCCTCGTCCCGCCAAAACAAGCAGTGGTTGCGGAATGGTTTTCAGGCGATCTTCTACTTCGATGCCGCCATATTCCATTTTTGCAAAATGGCTCAACACATCTGGCGCATAGGTTGCGCCGCTCGTTCGTCGTTCAAATTCAGCGATACGTGGGTCGGTTGGATTGGCAAATTGAAACGCATTCTGATCACGCAAAATGGATTCTACATCGGCCTGTGTTTTAGCGTGCGGTTCGCGCGCCCAGCTTCCGGTTACCTGCTCCCGCAGTTCAACAGGCTCAAAACTGGCGAGTTGCGCATTGACATGGCTCATCAGATAACGCGCCGAGGGAACTCCACTGGAAACGATGGTTTGCGATGCTTTTCCGGGATAGTCAACCGCGTTCTGGAGCGCAATAAACGAACCATAGGAATGCCCCAATACTGCATACCGTTCCAGTTCAAGGGCTTCCGCCAGCAGAGAAACATCCTTTGCCATTTGCGGTAGCGTCCATGTCTCTACAGGCGCTTTGTCGGATAGCCCTTGTGCGCGTTCATCCACCAGAATCAACCGAAATTGATCTGTGAGGACATCGAGATAATCGCCAAACATATGATGATCGAGGCCGGGGCCACCGTGAAAACACAATAGTGGATAATTTGTTTTTGCGCCGCGCTCCACAACATAAAGCCGCGTATCGCCAATCGAAACGTGATGACCGTTTTCCTGCATATTTTTATATCTCCAAATAAGTAGTCTTACCAGACGAATGGAATTAACCGATAGCGGGTTTTCTGTGCATAGTCAGCGTATCCCGGTAGTTCGCGTTGCAGCGTTCCATCTTCCAGCCAGATACGCACTACGAACACCAAAGTAGCCAGCAGCACGGGAATCAGAGAATAGGGGCTTCCCAATATCAATGGCACAGCGAGGAATTGCAGGATGATGCCAAGATAACCGGGATGGCGCACAAACCGATAGGGGCCGTTGCTGGCAATAACCTGTTTATCCGCCTGGACTCGAACGATTGGCTCAAAGAATTTGTTTGCGGACATCGCCCACGTGAGCCAGTAGAAGCCCACCCAAAGCAGCCCTACTCCCAAAATGCGAAGCAAAGGATGGAAATCCAGTAATCTGCTATATCTATAATCCAGACCGGCGACAACTGGCGTGATAAGCATAAGCAAGGTATACGCGGTCAGGAGGATGTAGTCCCATCGCTTTGTTCCTTTTTGCAACTGGCGGGCAGGTTTGCCACGCTGGTTGAGCAACGCAGGATTGGTACGCGCCAGCGCCAGACTCATCACAAGCCAACCCAGAGTATTCCCAACACTGTAGCCCCAGCCCCAATCCCAGGAAAGGCTTCCGGTTGCCAGAAACAACAAAACCGAGGTTATTATGCCCGTGAAAACATGGCGGGCGATTGAATTGTAGCCATACTTATCGAGGGGAACCTGCATGGCGTTTATCCCATACAAATAATGGGTGATTCTATTGCGGAACAGGAAAACAAACAACGCTCACACGAAACGGTTTTGATGCGCTATGACAAGCCGACTCATGTCTAAGTCACCGCACGTACAACCCGGAATCCAACCAGGCTGGTACGCCCATCGGCATCTCCAGCAGCGCGGAACGTTGTTTGTGCTGCCATTGGTGGGTTATACCACGAACCGCCGCGCAGGGTACGGGGCGACATTTCATCTAGCGCTTCGGCGTCCGGTTCATCGAATGGATTGAGACACCATTCCCAAACGTTCCCGCCCATGTCTAAAATCCCGTAGGGCGAAGGAGCGTGCAAATACATCCCGACTGCGGTAGTTTGTAACAGGAACGAACCGCTATCGTGTAGTTGTGCAGTTTCGTTGACATTCGCGCTCCCCGGTTTATATTCATCTCCCCAGGGAAATGCTCGACCATCAATACCTCTCGCTGCTTTTTCCCATTCCAGATCGGTGGGCAGCCGTATCGGGTAATTCAACCTGGCGCTCAACCATTGGCAAAAGGCCATTGCATCGTACCAACTGATATTTTCGCAGGGGTGATTAGGAATCGGAAAGGTCGCTTTTCCGGGTTGCCGCTGACGGACACCCAGCCCTTTCCACCAATGATCTTGTTTATAACCCTGTGCGTCGTTGAGAAAACAACTAAATTGTTCATTGGTGATTGGGTAACGCGAGATATAGAAATCGGGAAGCGTGCGCTTGTCTCCAGCTTGATAGATAAACTCGCCTGCTGGAATTTTGCACCAGTCAATATCGGGAATGCCATCCTGCCGCAATCCCGTACCGCGCCGGGGATCACTCACCATATCCAATTCTTGCCCTATCCTGGCGCGTTCTATCGGCAACGTTTGCGGTGTGAGCAATTTATTCAGCGCGTCTTGTAAAGCGGGTGAAAGCTGACGACTGGAAGATAAAGTGAACAGCTTTTTGGGATTTACATTCGCAGGTACATTTTCAACAATAGCGCCAGTTTTACTCTCCTCGGACAGGATAATTTTTCCGATGTCCTCTTGCCGAGGGAGTTGGCGCGCCAGTCG
The DNA here is from genome assembly GCA_964432445.1 of uncultured Anaerolineaceae bacterium. Classification (GTDB taxonomy): domain Bacteria; phylum Chloroflexota; class Anaerolineae; order Aggregatilineales; family UBA2796; genus JBBRMW01. The sequence goes on along the minus strand of CAYSOC010000050.1, from coordinate 5,397 downwards.
TTCGATAAAATCCGATCCCGGCAAATCACCATCCAGCGCGTTGACATATTGCGTTAGACCGTAGCGGGGAAATTCTTCGCCCGCCAGCAAAATCGGAAAAGGTTTTTTCTGGCGTTTTTCGGCGTGATGACACTCGCGCTGCACCCAATCGCTGGCATAAGCATCGGGGGACATCAGGACGATAAAAACTTCGCATTTATCTATCGCTTCAAAAATTGTGCGTTCCCAGTTATCGCCATAATCAATTTTGGCGTCCAGCCAGACATCAAAACCGCTATTTATCAACATCGTTGCGAGACGGTGGGCATAGTCCTGATCCTTGCGACTGTAGCTAATAAAAATATAGCCCATACTCTTCCCCGAATAACACTTTGCTCATTATAAACAAAACGGGCGAACACATCGCTATGTTCGCCCATTCATCAGCATAAATCAGAATGTCTGCGGTTTTTCGGTTATATGGTTAGGGTGCGGCGATTTCGCCATCCGGCCCCATATCCGGGGTATCACCGATAGCATCCAGATCGACTTCCGCATCAGCGTCGAGTGCGCCCTGATCTTCCAGCGTGACGTTCGGCGCGACCAGTTCACGATCCTGATAGGTATGGAAGCCCGTACCCGCCGGGATTAGCTTGCCGATGATCACATTTTCCTTCAGACCATACAGGCGGTCTTCCTTGCCCTCGATTGCCGCACCCGCCAACACCTTGATTGTGTGCTGGAAGCTGGCCGCCGAGAGGAACGAATCGGTGCTGAGGGCGGCTTTCGTCACGCCGAGCAGTACCGGGACGCCGGATGCAGGTTCCTTACCTTCCGATATCAGAATCTCGTTCATGTGCAGGAGTTGCAGACGATCCATCAACTCACCAGGGAGCATGGTCGAACCACCGCTCTTGGTGATCTGAACCTTCGAGAGCATCTTGCGAATCACGATCTCGAAGTGCTTGTCGGCGATGTTCACACCCTGGTTACGGTATACGTCCTGCACTTCGGAGAGCAGATACAACTGACAGGCGTCCGCGCCCTGCACCTTGAGAATCTGGTGTGGGTTCTTCGCGCCTTCGGTCAATTGCATACCCGCCGTGACGTGCCCACCTTCGCTGATGTTCGGCATCAGGCGCGCGGTCTGTGGCAGTTCGTAATCCTCTTCCTCTACTTTTTCGTAGCGGATGTACAGGTTGTGTCCTTCAAGGTGGATCACGCCGTCCATCTTCGCCAGTTCTAGGCGTTCTGGTGATTCTTCATTGCCTGTGAAGATGCGCGCGATAGGCTGACCAGCCTTGATTTTCTGCTCGTCATCCACCAGCAATTCCCAATCTGCGGGGACGGTGTGCTGTTCGCTGATCACTTCGCTGTTGATGACCTTCGCGTGACGGATACCGTCTTCGCTCTTGTACAGACGTACTGTACCGCTGATCTCGGTCATGACGGCTTCACCCTTCGGCTTCTTGCGCGCCTCGAAGAGTTCTTCAACACGCGGGAGACCGCTGGTAATGTCACCGGATGCCTGCGCTGTACCACCAGTGTGGAATGTACGGAGCGTCAACTGTGTACCCGGCTCACCAATGGACTGCGCCGCGACGATACCGACAGCCGCCCCCTTCTGCACGAGTTGCCCCGTACCGAGGTCGCGCCCATAGCACATCGCGCAGATACCGTGCATCAGCGCACAGGTCATCGGGCTGCGGACGATGATTTCTTCAAGCCCGGATGCCGCGAGTTGATCGGCATTATCTTCGTCGATCATCTCGTTACGGTCAACCAGCAATTCACCCGTCTTCGGGTGATAGTGCGCAACCGCTGTGTGACGCCCGACGATACGTTCCTGAATGGTCTGACCAGCGACGTTATCCGAACGGAAAATCGTCATACCAGCCTGCGTACCGCAGTCTTCGCGGTTGACGATCACGTCTTGCGCCACATCGACCAGACGGCGAGTCAGATAACCAGCGTCGGCGGTACGGAGCGCCGTGTCCGCGAGACCTTTACGCGCGCCGTGTGTGGAAATGAAGTATTCCAGCGCGGTCAGACCCATACGGAAGTGCGAACGAATCGGCAGTTCGATGATGCGTCCCGACGGGTCAGCCATCAGACCGCGCATACCTGCCAACTGGGTAATCGGACCGAAACCACCTTTTGTTGAACCGGAGATCGCCATAATCGCAATCGGGCCAAACGGATCGAGTGTGTCCTTAATGATGTTACCGAGGACATCCTTTGCGTTCGTCCAAGTATCGACAGTCTTCTGATAGCGCTCGTCTTCGGTGAGCAGCCCACGCCGATAGTTACGCTCGGCGAGTTCCATTTCCTTACCAGCGTCTTCCAGAATGCGATCACGCTCTGGTGGAACGGTCAGGTCGGCGACAGCAATAGTCGTACCGGAAATCGTCGCGTAGTGGAAGCCGAGATTCTTGATGTCGTCTACCACGTCGGTAGTTACATCCGGGCCAAGCCGCTGATAGGATTTGGCAACGAGGTTCTGCAACTGTTTCTTGCCCATCGTATCCTGAATGAACCGGAGTTCATCGGGCAGAATGCGGTTGAAAATTGCGCGACCAACCGTTGTAATCTCCGGCTTTGGCTGCGGCGGCAAATTATCGTTGTAATTGCCAAGCAGGATCGGTGTATGTAGTCCGACCAATCCGAGGCCGTAGAGATATTCCACCTCGTCCATGTTGGCGACCATGCGGCGTTCCGCAAGGTTGCTGATCTCCAGTGCTTCGAGGTAGTCCTTCTTCTTCTTGCCTTTTTGCAGGAAATCGTAACCGTTATAAACGGCTGCATCGACCTCGCCCGCTATCACCGCATCGAGCAGGACATTATCGGCGCTGGTTGACTTTGTAACCTTGCCGTTGGCGTCCTTGACTTCGTTTTTATAGAAGACAACGACTTCGTTGCCTGTGTACAACTCATACTTCTCGACCCACTGCTGTCCACCGCTGTTGATGGAAACGCCGATCTTGAAACCACCTTTGCGCAGATCATCCCAGTGACGGAATTCATCAGCACGGCTCTTGCTGGCAATGATGTCCGCCGTCGGGTCCATTGTCAGATAGTAGTTACCAAGCACCATGTCCTTCGACGGGCCGACAATCGGTTGTCCATCGGCAGGCTTGAGCAGGTTCTTGGTCGCCAGCATCAAGGTGCGGGCTTCTTCAACCGCCTTTTGGGAAAGAGGGACGTGTACCGCCATCTGGTCGCCATCGAAGTCGGCGTTGAATGCCGCACAGACGAGCGGGTGAATCTGGATCGCCTTGCCTTCTACCAGTTGCGGCTCAAATGCCTGAATACCGAGTCGGTGCAGTGTAGGTGCGCGGTTGAGGAGAACAGGACGTTCTTTAATTACCTCTTCCAGCACTTCCCAAACCTCTGGCTTCTCCTTTTCCAGAACCCGCTTTGCGCCCTTCACGTTGGTGACAGTGCCATTCTGGACGAGTTTGGAAATGACGAACGGGCGATAGAGTTCCAGCGCCATCGTCTTCGGCAGACCGCACTGATGCAATTTCAGTTTCGGCCCAATGACGATAACCGAACGGCCAGAGTAGTCTACACGCTTGCCGAGCAGGTTGCGGCGGAAACGCCCCTTCTTGCCCTTGAGCATATCGGAAAGGCTCTTGAGTTCGCGGCGTCCGCGACGGCTGAGGGCTTTCCCGCGCTGGCTGTTGTCGATCAGGCTGTCTACCGCTTCCTGCAACATACGCTTTTCGTTGCGGACGATCACGTCCGGCGCGCCGAGTTCAAGCAAACGCTTGAGGCGGTTGTTGCGGTTGATCACGCGGCGATACAGATCGTTCAAGTCGCTGGTTGCGAAGCGTCCGCCATCAAGCTGTACCATTGGGCGCAGATCGGGCGGGATGACTGGCAAAACGGTCAGAATCATCCATTCGGGGCGATTGCTGCTCTTGCGGAGCGATTCCACCACGCGCAGACGCTTGGTTGCCTTCTTCTTCTTTTGCTTGGATTTCGTCTCGCGGACTTCATTCCAGAGTTCGACTGAGAGTTTATCCAAGTCCATGCTGGCGAGGATGGCATAAAACGCTTCCGCGCCCATATCGGCCTTGAAGACGTTGCCATATTTCTGCTTGAGTTCGCGGTAACGCGGCTCACCGAGGAAGGTCAGCACGGAAAGCAATTCCAGTTCATTGCGGGAATCGATCACCGATTGACGCAGGCGGGAAACGCGAGCTTCGCGCTCATCCTGCAATGTGCCGATCTGTTCCATCGCGGCGTTGTTGCGGGTATCGACTTCGAGATCAAGGCGCGCCAGTTCCTGGCTGCGACGTTCCGCAATTTCGGCCTGAATTTCGCTCAGACGAGTGTGTGAGATTTGCTGAATACGCGGGAGCAGTTCGTTGATATTGACGACTTCGCCCGCATCCGCGATCATTTCGCCCGCAGTCTCGAACATCAGCGGCTGCGAAAGGGTTTGGCCCTTGAGCGCAGTAATACGCCGTTCGAGCGCTTTGGCCTCTTCCATCACGCCGTTGGAAAGTTCATCGCTCTCGTGCGAGAAATCGGTATGAATGCCTTCCACGCGCGACTGAATCTGCGTCAGGTCAGCGTCACGGCTGGCGCGGGCGCTTTCGATCTGCTCGTCCAGTTCGCTGCTGTTGCTCTGGCGATCCAGTTCTTCGTCCAGACGCTTGAGCGCTTTCTGGCGGGCATCTTCATCGACATAGGTGATTACATATTGTGCGAAGTACAGCACGCGATCCAGATTGCGGCGGCTGACATCGAGCAGCAAACCAAGATAGCTGGGTACGCGGCGGGTATACCACACATGCGCGACGGGCGCAGCAAGGTTGATATGTCCCATACGTTCGCGGCGGACACTGGCGCGGGTCACTTCGACGCCGCACTTATCACAGACGATGCCCTTGTAGCGGATATTTTTATATTTACCGCAGTAGCACTGCCAGTCCTTTGTCGGGCCGAAGATCGCCTCGCAGAACAGGCCGTCTTTTTCCGGGCGCAGACGCCGATAATTGATCGTCTCTGGCTTTGTTACCTCGCCGTATGACCACGAATGAATCTGATCCGGCGACGCCAGGCTGATGCGTAGTGCGCTGAAATCTTTCGCCTCCAAGGCGCGTCCTCCTTCTACCACGTTACATTAACGAATTTGCGAAAATCAGGAACAACACGATATGCTTTATGCTAGGGGTTTGAATCCGAACTCCCGGAAACGAAAATAAGGCGCACGGAATATTCTTCCTGCCCTTTACTCTCAACCTGGCGGACTCCTTTTCAGATGGTTCATTTTGTAACTGAATATTATATCATGCCTCTCTGATTTGTCAAACATTATTTTCCCTTCATTAGTAATGTAATCTGGACTTTATACATGGGGAGAAAAAAGGGTGGCAGAATAAGCGCTTTGACCTGACTGGCCGGAAA
>CAYSOC010000049.1:0-38311 GCA_964432445.1 uncultured Anaerolineaceae bacterium | reverse complement strand
GCTTGATGACGGTTGGGTTCGGGCTGCCGCTAATTGTCACACCTGTGTTTTGCAGGCGGGTCAGGATTTGCGACACCGTTTCGGTTGGGAAACGCTGACGCATAGACGCCCACGCACCGGCAACGTGTGGTGTCGCCATTGATGTACCACTCAGGTTATCATAGGCGTTGGTCGGTACAGAGGCCGTGATCGCTGAACCGGGAGCCCACAGGCTCATGAAGCTGGCGCGGTTCGAGAAGCTGGAAATCGCATCGGCTTTTGTTGTCGAACCAACGCTGATCGAGTTGGAAACGCACGCCGGACCGCTGATACCATTGGTATAGCCTTCGTTACCTGCTGCAATCGCGGTAGCGATGTTCGCGGTACGGAGGCTGGCAACAACCGCAAAATACGGGCTGCTGTCACAGGCGGAAGTGTTGTTTACGCCGTCACCGAGGCTCATATTGATCGATGTGATTGCAAAAGAACCGGAGAGTCCCTGAACATATTGCAACGCGGCAATGATGTCTTCGTCATAGGCCGAAAGACACGGAGATGGCGAGGGGCTGCAATTCGCTACAGAGGTAATCTTGGAGAAGACCTGGATAGCGATCAGGTTTGCGCCAGGAGCAACACCGTTGTAGCCGGGGCCGCCACTGTAATTCTTGCCCAGGGTGATACCTGCGACGTGTGTACCGTGTTCGCAGCCATCAATGGTAGCGGAACAGTTTGCTGCTGCGCCTGTACCCGTCTGACCGGGGGTGCTGCCGCTGGTCTGCTGACCATTTGGGCAGAGCGTCGTTGCGCCGTCTGCCACAACGTTACGCGAGAAACAGGCTTCCGAAACAGTGCGCCCTGCGAGGAAGGGGTGAGTAGTCTGGAAACCGGTATCCAGGATTGCAACCGCATAGCCCGTGCCGTCATAGCCCTGTGCCTGTGCGTTGGACGCACCGATCAGGGGGACGGATTGCGCCAGATCAGCCTTCTTCATCGTGCTTTCCGCTACGCTGCTGACATAGGGTGAGGTAAACAGTTTTTCCAGCCCGGCGCTATCAACCGTCACGCCAACCAGCGGGAAGGCATAATAGGTGGCGTTCAGCGTATATTTCTGACCAGCCATGCTCGCCAACAGGTTTTGGGTTGTGCGCTCAATGCTGGTGCGTTGTGTTTGAACTCCGGCAGGATCGAGTCCGGCTTCGGGCGAGTAGGCGAGGTTGAGGGTCACGAGGACGCGAATTGTCCCCTTTTGTCCCACCTTTTGACGGAGTTCAACCCGATTGGTTGTATTGCTTCCGCCAGTAGTTTGCAATTTATTCTTGGCAGCCTCACGAGGGTTTTCACCTTCTGCGCGGCTTGTCTGCACCCCTGTCAATGCAAACGATAAAACTGCAATAATCGTCATCAGGGGCAAAAACAAGCGTCTTCTATTTTTCATAAACCGGACCCTTCCTTAATCTCTCGATAGAGTATTGTAAATAATATCTGAGAATTTAAGTCGGTCAAGTCACTTTTGAAAAAATTAAACTAATTGCGTAAAGATATGATAACTGCATTAATGCGACACCATGTAAATTAAATATTGTTCCAGCATGAATTGAAGAAATACGGAGTTTGGCGGTATTGGAGATAAATGAAATATGAGCCAGATGGGTTATCAATTAAAATGAGAGTTTTCAAGGCGTGGCAGTCTGGAGCGTCGTACATCCCGTATCAGCATTGACAAATGTTTTGATAATCCAGCCGCTTTGCCCTTTATAAACGACTTGCCACCAGTCTTTGGTTTGCGCGCTTGCTTCCAATGCGGAATCAAATGGAATGGTGATCAACAGAGCGCTTTCCGCATCCGGCTTTTCGCGCAGGTTGACATTGCGAAATGGGCGAACAATGCACACTATCCGGGTAGTCGTTGCTGTAGCTGCAAGGGTTGGTCGTTCCGTTCCCATGTCGGGTCGTAGTGTGGAGATGGAATTACCGGAAATGAAATCAGGCGTATGGGTCAGCGTTGGCAGCGGCGATGCCGAAAGTGTGGCGCTCGGTTGAGGGCTGGGGGTAAAAGTGACTGCCAGTGTCCGCGTAGGGGCGGGCGTTCTGGATGGGATGACAGCAGTAGGCGTTGGCGTGTGATAGCGTAATGGCTGCAACTGTTCCGGCAGGATAGGTAATATCAGGCTACCGACGCCCGCCAGAAGCCCAATCGCCATGATTAATCCCCCTTGCTTGACGGCTGCCTTTCGCCGCAACTCAAAAATAAATGCAATCAGTCCAATGATCAGGACAAGACCGCTGAATACAAATGTAATGGTGATCTGTCGAAAATCCCTTGCCAGCGCCGCGCCAGCCAGAGACAACATCATCAAACTTGTTCCGGTGAGCAACAACAAAATGGACGGATAACGAAAAAGGCGTCGATTGGTACGCGAACCAATGACGCCCAAAAATATGCCCGACAGGATCAACAGGCTACCGCCAAAAAATAGCAGCCACGCCCGCCCAATAAGCGCGAACAGGATTAAAATTCACCCGTTATAAAGCTGGCAACCAGCACCGCGCCGAAGATAGCCAGGGGCAGCAACGGCCCCAGCGGAATCGCGCCACCTTGCATCCCCAGGACTGCAAAGACCAGCATCAACGCGCCACCGATCCATGTCATAGGGTTGACACGCCAACGCCGCGACGACTGATAGATCGCACTGCCGAGCAGAACAATCGAACCGAGCAGCAATGTTGTCATGGTTGGAAAAGCCGTGCCTGCCATGAGTTGCAGCAGGAACAGCAGCACAATTGCCATGAACGAAAAGAGTTCAACCTGACGTTCCGAGGAGCGCCGCGAACGGCGACGGTTGTAATAGCTGCTGCTTCGACGGCGTGGACGATCATCATAATAGTAATCATCGCGTGCATAGGAACGGCGTCGCGCCATGTTAACCCCTCAAGGTTGATAGTTGAGAATATGTTCTAATTTTACCCGATCTGCGCCGAAATTTCCACGCTCGCCGCGACTCAGCAGGTTTTAATGGCATTTTGATGTGATACGCCTCAAATTTGTTCTATAATAAATGTCAGGTACGGAGACCGATTTCTCCGAGGGGAAGAGGTTGGTATGAATTACTACAGCAGCGATATATCGGCGCGTCCGGTAACAACATCGCTCGATTTTCCCGCACTCATGCGGCAGGTGTACGCATGGATGTTTGTTGGGCTACTCATAACGGGTGGCGTTGCATGGTACGTTGGATCACAGACGCAGTTAGTGTACAGCATTTTCAGAAATCCCTTGCTCTTGCTGGTTCTGGTTTTTGCGCAGCTTGGCCTGGCGATTTTCCTCGGTGCGCGTATTGCACATATGAAAACCAGTACAGCGGCTGTGCTGTTTACTGTTTTCGCCGGAACGATGGGCATAACCATATCCTCAATCTTCGTTCGCTACACAGATGTGGTTATTGCTAATGCCTTCTTCGTTACTTCCCTGACCTTTGGCGCGGTGAGCCTGTTCGCCTATACCACCAGAATTGACCTTTCGCGTATGGGCAATATTCTGTACGTTGCGCTGTTTGGTCTGCTGATTGCTACCATCGCTAACATCTTCATGCGTTCCAGTGGGTTATTCTGGGTACTCAACTATGCAGGCGTCGTGATCTTTGTGGGTCTGACCGCCTACAAGACTCAGCGTATCAAGAACTGGGCAATGAATATTGAGATGATGAATGGTGGTGTCACCCAATATTCACCAGATGGTTCAGTGGTGAGCGCGGATGATACGAAACGTCAGTTGGTTCAGCGTCTGGCAATCCTCGGCGCACTTGACCTGTATCTGTCGTTCGTGAACCTGTTCATGTATATCCTGCAAATCATGGGCGCGGGTAGCCGCCGCTAATTCGTTCCTCAAATAATTTGCAGAAAATGTTTGCGCCTCGGTCTCCATTAGATCGAGGCGCAATTCTTATAAGTGGATTAGCTTGCCGAATCGCTATTCGGTGTATTGATCCCCGATAGCTAATGCCTCGTTGATGATATTCATCGCTTCGTCCAATTGCTCCTGATTGATGATCAGGGGTGGACAGCAGAAAACCATATTCCAGCGGACAAATGTATATAGCCCTTTTTCGCTGAGATAGGCTGCGATCTTCTTCATCGGCTCTGTGAGAGGTTTGTTGAAATCGCTCATAGGTGCTTTCGTCTCGCGGTTCTTCACGAGTTCCAGCACCTGAAACAGTCCGATACCGCGCACATCCCCAACACAGGCGTGTTCTTCCTTCAAATCCTGTAGGTGCTTGCTCAGGACATGCCCCATATTCGCAGAGTTCTGAATCAGGCCGTCTTCTTCATACACTTCAATGCACGCAACCGCAGCAGCGCAGGCCAGCGTATGCGCGCTGTATGTTCCGCCGACAGCCAATGGTTTGTTCTCGAAGTAGTTGCCAATCTCTTCGCTGACGATGGTCGCGCCAAGTGGCACATAGCCGGAGGTAATCCCCTTCGCCATCGCCATAATGTCCGGCTCAATGCCCGGATAATTGTCGATTCCGAACCATTTTCCGGTGCGCCCGAAGCCGCTCATGACTTCATCCACAATCAGCATGATGCCATGCTTGCGGGTATATTCGCGGATTTGCGTCCAATATTCAGGGTTTGGCGGTGCGATGATACCGCTGGAACCGCTATAGCCTTCCATGATAACCGCCGCCACAGATTCCGGCCCCTCAAACTCGATGGTTTGCAGAACGTGATCGGCACACATCATGTTACAGGCGTCCAGCTTGCCGCAAAACTGACAGCGATAGCGATAGGGATCATGGACGTGTACTGCCCAGGGAACAGTAGGCTCATTCGGGATACGGCGCGGATCACCACCAACCGTCATCGCGCCGAAACCACCGCCATGAAAGCTGCGATAGCGGGCAATGATTTTCTGCCGTCCAGTATAGAGACGGGCAATCTTCATAGCGGCTTCGGTGGCTTCTGTCCCAGATGTACCGAAGAAGGTACGCTTGAGTGAACCGGGTGTAATTCGCGCCAGTTGTTCGCCAAGTTTGCCACGTACATCTGTCGCCATACCGGGATAAACATAAGCAAGTTTATCGGCCTGATCCTTGATCGCCTGAATCACCTTCTTGTTGCCGTGACCGATGTTGACGTTCATCAACTGCGAATTGAAGTCGATATAACGTTTTCCGTTCGCATCCCAGAAATAAATCCCTTCGGCGCGGTCAACCGGGATCGGCTTCACCGTCCCTTGTGCCACCCAGGAATACATCGTGTAATCGTGATTAAGCTGAACAATTTCATCGTAATCGGACATGAGTTAGTGAGCCTTTTTGATAGGAAATATTTTGTCAATTGGGAGAGAAAAACCCGGCAGCAGGGGATCGGTAAGAGTATCGCCCTTGCTCAGTTTGAGGTGACTACCGTCTTTACGCTTTACTGAAATTAATTTTCGGCGAGGACTGATCACCCAAACTGCTTGTACACCCTCAGCAAGATAATCATCAACCTTATCGTCAACATCATCATAGAGATCATTGGGAGAAACAATTTCTATCACGAGATCGGGGATCAACGTAATTGGTCCATTTTCGGGATCATTATCTTCTGCGTTATATTTTTCCCAGCGCTCTCCCAGATAAACCATCACATCAGGGATACGTGAGCCTTTGACCCAATCTGAGTCTTGCATCAGCGCGTAAGTTGCCTCTGCAAAAACCTGGCCTGAGCCGCTATTCTGTAACAGATAGAATAAAAGGGCATCGTAAAACAACTTGGTCAGCAGGACGTGTTGTTTTTGGTGTGGCGGCACTTTGCTTATCTCTCCATCGATGAGTTCAAATGAGCCTTCTTCATCCCAGCGGCGTTCCCATTCGCTCAATGGCATTCCGATCCGTTCGCGTGCCTGATCTGCCATGTTTACAGCCCTCGCCTATTCCCATCGCTTTTCGATATATCGTATCACCAATGCCGCGTGCGAAAGCGGCTTTGCCAGATTTTCTATATCTTCGTTTGTTTCATAATCGAGCAGAACAACCGGCTTATCCTTACTCATCGTGCGCAGTTGTTCACATTCAGCCTGCAACCGATTTTCCAATACCCAGCGATATGCAGGCAAATAGATTAGCTTGCGCGCCTCTCCATAACTGAGAAGTCTTTCTGTGTCTGCGCCCGCCTGATGCCCGCGCGTTTTGCCAAGAGTGCGTTCTGTCCGTTTCAGGTTTTTCATGGTCGTAATGTCGAATTTGCTCAGATCAACCCCGGCAGTCTCGAATACTTTCAAGCCCTGCCAGATGCCTTCGACACTCGCCGCCGTTTTACCCTGCCACAGCGGGACAGGAATCCAGCCGTGTGGATAAAACGGACTGAACCGCACCCAGGGATCGCCGCCCTTTGAGGTCACATCCAGAACAATCGTATTTTCACCATGACGGCGACGCAAGGTTGCCTCGCCAGTGCTGTGATGGGCCAAAAAGAGCGGCATAAGGTTTGCTAGAGTACCGGAGCGTGCGCTTCACGCTTGATGAACTTGCCCTGCCCCTGTGAGCCAAGCCAGGTATCTCCATCGACTACCTGATGCCCGCGTACAAAGACCTGTGTTGGCTTACCCTTGACCTTGTAGCCCTCGAAGATGTTGTAATCAGTATTCATGTGATGGGTCTTCGCACTGATAGTGTGGCGCGCCTTCGGGTCCCACAACACGATGTCAGCATCCGCACCAACGGAGATTGTCCCCTTGCGTGGATACATCCCGAAAATCTTGGCGGGATTGGTCGCAGTCAGTTCGACAAAACGATTGGGGCTGAAATGTCCACCATTTACGCCATGATGCCACATGATCATCTGGCGATCTTCGATGACGGGCAGGCCGTTTGGAATCTTGCTGAAATCGCCCTTGCCGAGTTCCTTGCCAGCAAGACGCCCATTCACGCCGCCTTCGTACCAGAATGGACAGTGATCGGTGCTGACTGCCTGCAATGTGCCATCGCGGAGCGCACCCCACAGCACTTCCTGATCCTTTTCGGTGCGGATTGGCGGCGAACACACAAACTTCGCGCCTTCGTTGCCAGGGCGATCCAAATCTTTCGCGGTCAGGAACATATACTGTACGCAGGTTTCACCCATGACAGGTAAGCCGCGCTCACGTCCCAGACGTAACTGACTAATCGACTCGTCGCAGGTCATATGAACGACATACAGCGGCGACTTCGCCACGCCCGCCAGCGCAATCGCGCGCCCGGTAGCTTCGCCTTCGAGCAAAGCAGGCCGCGTTTCCGCATGATATTTGGGCGCGGTTTTGCCTTCCGCCAGATACTTTCTGGTGAGGTCATCAATCGCATCGCCATTTTCGGCGTGAACCATGATAATTTGACCGTTATCCGCAGCGGTCAGCATCGCGCGGAACAATGTCTGGTCATCTACCTGAAAGACGCCTTTATAGGCCATAAACAACTTGAGCGAGGTAATCCCCTCTTCAACCATCGACGGGATTTCATTCATGACTTCCGGCGTCAAATCGGTGATCGCCATGTGGAAGCCATAATCAATCTGTGCCTTGTCGCGCGATTTTTTGTGCCATACATCCAGCCCATCGTGGAGGCTGCCACCTTTTGGCTGGATCACAAAATCAATATGGCTGGTTGTACCGCCAAAAGCTGCCGCGACATGCCCGGTATTGAAATCGTCACTGGAAGATGTCCCGCCGAATGGAAGTGCCAGATGGGTATGCACATCAATTCCGCCGGGCATGAGGTATTTGCCTTTGCAATCGATGACCTTATGCGATGACTTGGGAATATTCGTGCCAATCATGACGATCTTTTCGCCATCTACCAGCACATCTCCAACAAAGGTATCCGCCGCATTAATCACAGTCGCCGATTTAAACAGAATCCCCATAATTTATGCTCCTTTTGAAGCGTTAAATATAACGATTTCCCGGAAGAAAACAAACGTTAGGTGCAATCAAACAGGGAATGGAGGTCAGGGGCGTGCGGATTGCGGAGGGTCTGGATGGTGAAATGGGTTTTCGCAACCCGCGTAAATTCAGCCAAAAGAGGCTATGTGGATTTGAAGAGTCCTCGTGTGCGGATCATCCATCGCATACAACTATGGAAAAAATCCGGCTCCAGGAACATCATCGGACATCCAACGCTGATTACATTGATGTTGGCCGCGTGGCATTGGTCGACTGCCTTTTCCGAAACACTTGAAGGCATCATGGTATTGTTGTGCATCCAGACACGCTTGATCCCCAAGCCTGCGGCTTCGTCCACGATTTTCTCGGTTAAGTCCGGGCTGTTCATGATGAATACCGCATCAACCCCGCCAGCTATCGCACTCAGGTTGGGATAGCATCGATCTCCATGTAATGTTTCGGCGTTGGGATGGATCGGAAATACCTGATAACCATGATTTCGCAGTTTAAGATAGATCGCACCTGCGCCGCTATCCTTCGAGCGTGATAGGCCGCAAACTGCAATTCGTTTCTGGGCTAGAAAGTCTTGAACACTTTCCTGATGGGTCATGTTTTTATTCTCTTTGCTACTTTTCCTCCCATATTCCAATGTAAATCCCCTCACAGATTCAAGGCAGTGTCGAACATCACTGTTAGAGAAGACACCCATCACTTAATTTGTGATCAGGAAAGTTGGCATGATAAAGCTATGAACTTCTTCACTTTCCCCGATTTTTGCACAGGTCGAAAATTGAGAAGGGTTCGGTTTGAACTGTCAGGAAAGGGGTTATCATGAATATCCTTGTACTCTATCACAGCCGAAATGGTCATACGCAAAATGCCGCAGATTTCCTTGCCGATGCCGTCCGCGATCTGAAACACGAAGTCATTGTTAAATCCGTAACCGAAGTGAGCCAGGTGGATGTTGCCAAAGCCGATGTGTTGTTTATCGGAACATGGGTTCATGGGCTGATTCTGTTTGGCGTTCGCCCTGCCGGAGCAGAGCTATGGGTTCCATCTCTTCCGTCGCTGAAGGGAAAGCCTGTTGGCATTTTTTGCACATATGCGTTTAATCCACGCGGCAGCCTGCGCACTCTGGGGAATCTGCTTGCTGCGAAGGGGGCTGTCATTCTGGGGCGGCACGCTTTCCATCGAAATCGTATCCACGAGGGTGTTGCGCAATTCGTTCAGAGTGTACTCCAATCGGCACTATCACAAAACGCCGCGTAGAATCGGGCAAAATTTCATATAACCACAAGCATGGCGCGGGCAGGACAGATCGATATTCCTCATACCCTCCGACGCGCCATTAATCCTGTGAATCCATGACTCTCCGTTAATATCCCCATTGACAACAATTGTACTCTGCTCTAAAATGAACATCGTTCAATTATATCCTTCGTTCAATACAAAACTTTGAACAATAATGACCGTCGTCTGGTGAAATAGAAATGAACCCACAAAAAGTGTCTGGTGGAAATCGGACAGAACGTAAAAAAGAAGCCACAAAGCAGAAAATCCACGCGGTTGCGGTTGCTTTATTCAAGCAACAGGGGTTTGAGCCGACGACTATGGAACAGATCGCAGAGGATGCTGATATTGCCAAAGGGACGTTATACAACTATTTCCCATCCAAAGAGGCAATTCTTAGCGACTTCGTGCGCCAGTCGTTCAGTGATCGGCAGGAAGATCGAATTGAATATCTGCGGAAGTTGCCCGACACCCGATCCCGTCTGACGCTGATTCTGAGTGAATTAATGAAGCGCGTGCAGGCACAAAGTGACATCTTTGAAATATACCTGGCCTATCGAATTCGGACAGTAATTTCATTACGTCCGCCAGAAGAGACTGATGCACGGAGTGGGGTTGATCGATTGGCACTGGAAATTATCGAACTCGGTCAACGGAGTGGCGAAATCCGAACTGATTTGCCAATCAGCATGTTGACTGATTTGTTTGAATTCGTGTTCGTTGAAGTGGCAAAGCCATTTTATATATCCCCGGCAACTTTCAATGCGTCTGAATCCATTGCACATGCGGTGGAACTGTTCATCAATGGCGCAAAACACAACGGTCAGGATCGGGACTGACAAGCAAACGTACAACGCCTATAGTCGAGAAATCAGGGAAGCAAATGCCAAGCCTAAAGAGCCGTCTCGTTATCTTCATGTTGACCCATCGCCATTTGCTGCGTTTCCAGTTGAAACGGCGCAAAACTATCGGTTGGGATATGCCGATCAGTGATTTTCGGCGGGATGTTGAAAAAGGCGCAAGGTTGTTTGGGAAATTACCGGATGACATTGAAGTATCGCCAGTCAACATTGGCGATCTCTATGCGGAATGGATCGTACCTGCCCAAGCCCCCAAAGATAAAGTTATTCTCTATTTTCACGGAGGTGGCTATGTTTCAGGAACATGCTTTTCGCATCGGACTCATGTTGCCAAATTCGTCAAGGGAACGGGCATTCGGGCGCTCCTGTTTCAGTACCGTCTCGCGCCTGAACATCCTTTTCCGGCAGCGCTTGAGGATGCAGTTGCTTCCTATGAGTGGTTGCTGGCTCAGGGGATTGCCTCTTCCAGGATCGTTTTCATGGGCGATTCGGCAGGTGGCGGTCTGGTATTTGCAACCCTGATTGCATTGCGAGATAAGGGCTTGCCGCTGCCCGCCGGGTCTGTAACCCTTTCGCCCTGGACAGACCTCAAATGCACTGGTGAGTCGTTAGTCACCAACGCTGGCGTAGACCCGCTGACACCGCGCGAGGCGTGGACAGTTTTTAGCCACTACTATACCGGGAATGCCGATCCTTGCGATCCCTGGCTATCTCCGCTCTATGGAAATCTTCAGGGGTTGCCACCGATGCTTATCTATGCCGGTGGTCACGAAGTTCTTTTGGATGATTCAACGCGCTTGGCAGAAAAGGCAAAACTGGCCGGGGTCGATGTCAGGTTGCATGTGGGAGAGGGAATGTTTCACTGTTATCCGGCATTTGGCTCATTCTTCCCAGAGGCTCAACAGGCAATGGATGAGATTTGCGCCTACGTCAAAACCCGACTGCCGTAAACGGTGGAGATGCGTTTGCGTGGATGAACCTATGAGTCATCAGTTTGGGCGGCTTTCCTCTGGTAACGCTTTGGTCGCGTAACGGTGATTGGCTTAAGAAAATCAAACCGGGCGTAGCAACAGATACGCCCGAACCATTCCTATGCCAGAACGTGCAGCGCCTGATCCAGATCAGCGATCAGGTCTTCGGCATCCTCTACACCAATCGCAAAGCGCACAAGATTATCCTTGATGCCAACGGCAAGCCGTTCTTCCGTTGACTTCTCAAAATAGGACATGAGCGCGGGCTGTTCGATCAGGCTGTCCACCCCGCCGAGGCTTGGTGCGATATATGGAATTTGCAGCGCGTCAATAAATTTGGCGGTTGTCATCAGGTCGCCATGCACCTCGAAACTGACCACACCGCCGAAACCGTTCATTTGCTTGAGTGCGATCTCATGATCCGGGTGGGAGGGCAGGCCGGGATACCACACGCGCTCAATTGCCGGGTGACTTTCCAGATATTGTGCAATTTGCATCGCGTTATCGTTCTGCTTGGCAACACGCAAGCCGAGTGTTTTCAAGCCGCGTTCCAGCAGATAGGCACACTGCGGATCAACAATCCCGCCGAGGACGCCGCGTGCATCGCGCAACGCTGCAATCCGATCCTTGCTACCGACGACGATTCCCGCCAGCAGGTCATGATGCCCGCCGAGATACTTGGTGGCGCTGTGAACAACGTAATCAATTCCGTATTCCAGCGGCTTCTGATTGATCGGACTGGCAAACGTGCCATCGATCATCGTGCGGACTTTGTGGCGCTTGCCAATGTCGCCAAGTCGTTCCAGATCGGCAATGCGCAAATAGGGATTGGTCGGGCTTTCGCTGATGACGAAGCGTGTGCGCTTCGGGATGATAGCATTTTCGAGCGCTTCATAATCGCCCATCGGGACCACAGTTGTCTCGATGCCAAGACGCGCAAGGAACGTCAAACAGAATTGGCGCGTGCGGCGATAACAGTCGTCGGTCATGACGATATGCGCACCTGTTGGCAGACTCGCCAGCAGTAACGAAGTCGCCGCTGCCATCCCGGACGAGAACAATACCGCATCGTCTGCGCCTTCCAGTGCAGCAACCTTGCGCTCAACAGCCTGTACAGTTGGGTTGCCGTAGCGCCCATAATCCTCGCGCCCGTGTTCCGGCGTACCCTGTGCGCGGCGGGTCATGAAATTGATCAAATCATCGGTGTTGGCAAAGGCATAGGTCGCGGCCTGAATGATCGGCATGGGGATAGCGCGATGGGCGCGGTCACGATCATCGCCACCATGTACGCTGAGGGTATTCGGGCCGGGGGTTTCGTGTGGAATTGTTCCGTTTTCGGTATGGGGTTTGGACTCTGCCAACATTTTGCGAATATACCTTTTCCTGTGATTTTGGAAAAGTATAGCACCAAAAAGGGGCAATTTGTGAAACTCTGTGCAAATTCAACGCCGTTTTTGCGGAATTAAATTGCTAAATTACCCCTTTTGACTTTCTTTTATTCGGTGAGGATCAGTGCATATTGTACAGAACACTGCGCCCGCACCGGGCTACCAACGGAAACATCGGAGAGTCTTCCGGTCAATCCATTTTGTTCGCGGACGACGAACGATACATCCTTCGCCAGCCGTACCCCGAAGCGCGTATCCGTCCCGACAAAGACCATTTCTTCGAGCGTCCCTGGCAGGCTATTCGGCGGATTTTCCGAGGCTGGGTACAAATCCATCTTTTCCGGGCGAATCGCAATGGTCACATTGTCGCCAACCTTAACCGTCTTGTCGGTTGAATTGACACGCAATGGATGCTCACCAGCAACCAGCACCGTCGCTTCGTTATTGGCGTGCAGTTCCTGAACCGTCGCAGGCAGGAAGTTGGTTTCACCGATGAAGTCCGCGACAAAGCGTGTCTTCGGGCGATCATAGATTTCCTGCGGGTTGCCGATTTGCAACACCTTACCGAGATTCATCACGGCGATGCGATCACTCATGGTCAGGGCTTCTTCCTGATCGTGCGTGACATAGATAAAGGTGATGCCGAGATTGCGTTGCATATGCTTGAGTTCAAACTGCATCTGCTTACGCAGCTTCAAATCGAGTGCGCCCAGTGGTTCATCAAGCAACAGCACGCGCGGTTCCTTGACGATGGCACGGGCAAGCGCGACACGCTGCTGCTGTCCACCTGAAAGCTGGCGCGGAAAGCGATTCGCCATCTTGCCAAGCTGAACCAGATTCAATACGTCGGTAACCTTGCGGTCAATATCATTTTTCTTCTTACGATCCATTTCCAGGCCGAAGGCGATATTCTTGCCGACGGTCATGTGTGGAAACAGCGCATAGTCCTGAAACACTGTATTGACGGGGCGGTGAAACGGCGGAATGCCTACCATATCGCGCCCTTCAATCATAATCTGTCCGGTGCTTGGTTCTTCAAAGCCTGCAATCATGCGGAGCGTGGTTGTTTTGCCACAACCCGACGGCCCCAGCATCGAGAAAAATTCGCCGTCCTGAATTTCCATATTGACATCATCGACGGCTTTGGTCGGTGTCTCGCCACGTCGGGCGGGAAATTCCTTGTTGATGTGGATCAGTTGAATATCCGGGGTTGTGGTCATTGTCTTTCTTTCAGAGGGGTTTGCAATCTCGCAACAACCCGGCGCTGAAGCACCGGGCTATGATCGATGAAGAAGTTGCGGGTGATGTGTTCTCGCTCGCTCTATGATCAAGTTGCTGTTCAGGGCAAAGTTCGTTGAAATAGATCAAGCGCGTTTTCATTACCCGCAACATAACTATTGTTTATAGCCCGGTGCTTTAGCGCCGGGACTCTCAAAAAGGTAGTTACTGGCTTACGCCCGCAACGATTTCGCCCCAGACCTGATCATAGATCGCACCAGCATCGCCCAAATCCTTGAGGACGACGAGCTTCTTGGCGACATCAGCAGGTGGGTAGATTGCCGGGTTGCCGAGCAGGTTGGCATCGATCAGCTTCAGATCGATGGAGGTCTTGTTCGGCGTGCCGTACTGGGTGTAGTTGCTGATGGCTGCCGATACGCCTGGATCGTAGACGTAGTTGATGAAGACCTGCGCGAGTGCCTGATTGGTCGCGCCCTTCGGAACGGCAAGGTTGTCTGCCCAGCGGATCGTGCCTTCCTTCGGAATGATATAGGTAATGTCTTCGTTACCCTTTTCCGCCATCGTCTGGAACATATCGCCGCTCCACTCGCTCACTGCATCGACTGCACCACTTGCCAAACGGGTCTGACCATCATCATCGTGGAAGGCAGCGATTGCATCCTTGTTCTTGAGGATGTATTCCTTCACCTTGTCGAGGTCTTCCCGCTTGGTCGTGTTCGGGTCGAGGCCGAGGAACAACAGGTACATGCCCATCGTTTCACGGGTGGAGTTGAGCAGCGCAACACGCTTCTTCTGACCATTGTAAGTTTTCAGATCGAGCAGGTCACCCATGCTGACGATTTCTTTGGATACTTTCTTCTTGTTGTAGCCGATTCCGAGCGTACCCCACTGATAGACAACGCTGTACTTGTTGCCCGGATCATAGGCGGGGTTCTTGAACGATGGATCGCCGTGCTTGTCCCAGTTCGGAAGAGTCTTGAGGTCAAGCGGCAGGAGCAATTCCAGACCCGCGAGTTGAGCAATCATATAGTCCGGCGCGACGATGATGTCATAGCCAGGGTTGCCTGCCTGCATCTTGGCAAACAGTTCGTCCGACTTGCCGAATGTGTCATAGGTGACTTTGACGTTGTACAACTTCTCGAAATTGGCGATGGTGTCATCGGCAATATAGGTCGTGAAGTTGAAAATCTTCAGTTCCTGTGGCTTGCCATCCTTCAACGGCATCGTCGCCACTGCGGTTGCCGCCGCAGCCGGAGCCGCCGCTTTTGTCGCAACCGCAGTCGCTGCGCCCTGTGCTGTTGCCGAATTTGTTGCACCAGCCATCAAAATCATCGCTACGACGGTTGCCAGAAGGCTGAACAATCCAAAACGCTTACGAGTCATACCTGAGATTCCCTTTCCAAAAATTTGAACGAGAAAACCTATCAATCACGGTTACGTTGTAGTACCAAAGAAAGCAGTACCAGGCTCATCGAGACCAGAACAATGATCGTCGAGAGGGCATTGATACTGGGATTGACCGCAAATTTGATCAGGCCGCCAACATAAATCGGGAGCGTCGTACCGCCAGGCCCGTTTACGAAGAGCGTCACCACATAGTCATCCAGCGAGAGCGTCAGCGCAAGCAGCGCCCCCGCGACAATACCGGGCATCAGCAAAGGCAGCGTGACACGCCGCATGACCTGCCATTCATTCGCCCCAAGATCGCGCGCCGCTTCTTCCAGCGATTTGCTCATACCGGCCAGACGCGCCCGCACCGTAATAGTCACAAACGGCATACAGAATACAACGTGTCCGATGATTACCGTTGTAAGGCCGAGTGTCGGGCTGATTTGTCCACCGGTTGTAGTATTAATCGTTCGGAAGGAGGCGGAGAAAAACAGTTGAAGCGAAAGACCCATCGTAATTTCGGGGATAACGACGGGTAGATACATAATCAGGTCAATGAGCCGCCGCCCCCGGAATTTATAGCGCTCCAGACCGATGGCGATACACGTTCCCAGAAAAGTAGAGATAACCGTCGAGGCTACCGCCACCGTGATGCTGTTGTTGACCGCCTTGAGCAACCCTTCCGGGCTGAACCGTGACTCGGATCGTCCGGTGGTATTGGTGTCATCTGTATTGACATTCCCGACGCCGATCAGCGATTTGTACCAGTCCAGCGTGAATCCTTGCCAGACTGCGTTGGTACGGCTGTCGTTGAAGGAAAACACGATCAGGATCAGGATCGGAATCCAGAGGAATCCGAAGCCGACAAAGGGGGTAGCCCGCCGGATGATGCGCCCGGTGTGGCGAATCGCCATATCGGAACGCAGTTTTGCCGCGTCTACAGGGAGAGTTTGTGGTATTGCAGCCTGTGCCATCTTTACACCGCGCTCGAACTACGATCAGCGTAGCGATAATAAATAATCAAAGCCACGATGACAACCAGCATCATCACCAGCGAAAGCGCCGCACCATAAGTCTTTCCGGTAGCGCTGTTGGTGAAGGTATAAATCTGATTGCCGACCATAACGAAACTCGCGCCGCCGACCAGATCGGGGACGATATACGAACCAAGCGCCGGGATGAATACCAGAATACTGCCCGCCAATACGCCGGGTAATGTAACCGGAAGCATCACGCGCAGGAATGCGCGCAGGTCGTTCGCGCCGAGATCGTGCGCTGCTTCCACCAACCGGAAATTGAATTTCTCGATGCTGGTATAAATCGGCAGCGTCATAAACGGCAGATAACCGTAGACCATCACCAGAAACACTGCGAACGGTGTGTACATCGCGCCCAGTGGCTTGTCTGTCAGGTGGAATACATCGCGCACGAACGAATCAATCAACCCGCCATCGCGGATAATAAAAATCCACGCATAGATACGGATCAGGAAGTTCGTCCAGAAGGGAATGATCACCATCAACAGAAAGATGTTGCGATATTTCTTGGAAGCGGTGGCAATGAAAAACGCCAGCGGATAACCCATCACGACACAGGCAAAGGTGGAAATCAGCGCCATGCCGACGGAACGCAGCAGGATCGCCGTGTACGCTTCTTTCAACACCTGCTCATAGTTACCGAGCGTGAAGGGCGCAGCGGCCTGATAGCGCTGGCTGGGGCTGAGTACGCTATAGGCGATGACCGTAACCAACGGGATGACGAAAAAGATGATCAGCCAGATGGTCGCCGGCCAGACCAGCATCATAATTTGTGTGCGCTTGCGACGCTCATTGTATGAAACGCGAGGATTTACAGCCGCCATGTTTTGACCAGTTTTACCTCTTCAACCTACCAGCCGAGTACCAGCACAGCGATAAATGCAGCCAAAGCAGGAAGTCCCTGTACAAACAAGATCGATCTTTTTACGCTCAGGCCGCCATAGACGCCTGCGACAAAGACGCATCCGGCGAAAAACAGCGCGACCTGCCGCCCAACCGAGAGATCAGGATGCACGAGCGACCAGAACAATCCGGCAGCCAGAAAACCGTTATATAAACCTTGATTTGCGGCGAGTGTTTTAGTGGATTCGGCAAATTCCTTTGTGGTTCCAAAGGTCTTTCTCACGCGGGGCGTGAGCCATCCAAACATTTCCATGTATAGGATATATACATGCTCGATTGCGACTAATGCCACCAGAATTTTGCTGATTACTGCCAACGTTCCTCCGCAAACACAGAATGCCCGGATTCACCCGCGCCGCATTTTTCAGGGGCGGCGGCAAAGACACAATTCATTTTACATAAGGGCGGAATTATAGTCCGATTTGGGGGGGACGCAAGAGACGACTTCATAAATATTTGGTCAATATGCCGCAACCCGAAAGTCAGGCGATTGTCATGCCTGTTACCATGATAGACTGCGAATATTCATCCGGGGGATTTATGATGACTACTCGCTCTTTCTGGAATCTATTGGGAAAATTTTCGGGAATCCCGGCGCTGCTCTTCTTCGCGGGACTATGCTACGTTTTTTATCAAACCTATGTCGGGGTAGGGGGACTATCTCGCGGGGTCATACCAGATCGAATCATATTCACCAATCTACACGACGATCTGATGGGGTGCGGGCGTCCCTGTCCATTCGGCATCAAACCAGGGCTAACAACACGCGCAGAGGCTGTCGGTGCTTTGAAGAACAACTTTATAGCCTCTGATATGAGTGAAACCAAACCAGCTATTTCTTCGACAGTGGCAGGGGATCGGGCATGTGCCAGATGGTCATGGTTTCTGAAAGAAACCTGTGTCGCAGTCGAATATAAAAATGGTATTGTCAGCAAATTTATCACAGAGGATGCTGGCAGCATTCAATTTCTGAGATACGGCAATCCAATCGGCACAACCGAAATTTCGCCAACAATACTGGCGATTCACTATATCAGCGGTGTAACAGCGGAAGTCAGCCATAGTGAGGCAATACGTCCCACATCCAGAATCATCAGGCTTGTCTATACCGATCCTGCCCTGATTATCCCTATGCAGACCTGGCGGGGCTGGGATATGTCGGATGCGGAAAAAGCGATGCTATTGTTCTTCGTGTGCGGTACGGTATGCAGTTTGATATGGTTCTTCAGCCATCACCATACTTTTGACAAGCGCAAGGTGAAAAAGAAACGAACGGCACTAACCCCTGAGCTATCAAAACGGTTCGGTGAAGACCCTCCCGTTATATTGTGATAGGTGTCACTTGTGAGGGGATAGGCTGTCATCTAAACTTCGCTTGCGTCTGAAATTTTGTAAATGGAAGAAGGTACAGGAAATGACGTTACCTGTGATTATTCAAGGCGGGATGGGTGTCGCAATCTCAAACTGGCATCTGGCGCGAAGTGTTTCCCGGATGGGGCAGTTGGGCGTTGTTTCTGGTACAGGGGTTAGTATCATCATGGCAAGTCGCCTTGCACATGGCGATCTGGATGGTCGGACGCGACACGCTCTCAGCCATTTTCCGTTTCAGGATCAGGTACAGGAAATTCTGGAACGTTATTATGTCCCCGGTGGCAAAGCTCCCGGAGTGCCGCATCGGACTCCCCCGATGTATACCATCAATCCACCCAAAGCGCTGGATGCCCTGACCGTTATTGCCAATTTTGTCGAAGTCTTTCTTGCCAAAGAAGGTCACGAAGGACAAGTCGGCGTCAACCTGCTGGAAAAAGTCCAGATGCCGACGATGGCTTCGCTCTATGGCGCGATGCTGGCCGGTGTGGATGTCGTCCTGATGGGAGCGGGAATCCCAACACAGATTGCTGGAATTCTGGATAAACTGGCACGGCATGAAAAAGTTTCCTATCGTCTGGATGTATTGAATGCGGATAAGGATGATGATTTTCGCATTGAGTTTGATCCCGAAGAAATCTTTCCTGGCATTGCAGCAAAACTCGGCACGCTGAAACGTCCGAAGTTTTTTCCGATCATTTCTTCGGTAGTGCTGGCGCAGGCACTAATCAAGCGCAGTGAAGGCGAAATAGACGGTTTCATCATCGAAGGGCCGCTGGCGGGTGGACATAATGCACCACCACGCGGAACGCTCACGCTCAACGAGCGCGGCGAACCCATCTATGGCGACAAGGATGTTGTCGATCTCGAAAAGATGAAGCAATTGGGACGCCCCTTCTGGCTGGCGGGTTCCTACGGTAGTCATTCCGGCTTGCAGAAGGCGCTGGATGCAGGCGCAACAGGGATACAAGTCGGCACAGCGTTCGCCTTCTGTGATGATTCCGGCATGGAGCCGGGTTTGCGCAGGAATGTTGTGAACAAGGTGTTAGAAGGGACAGCCCAGGTTTTCACATCTCCTGCCGCGTCTCCAACCGGATTTCCCTTCAAGGTTGTGCTACAGGAAGGCACATTGACGGAGCCAGAGGTTTATCAGTCACGGGAACGCATTTGCGATCTCGGCTTTCTGCGCACACTCTATAAGCGCCCGGATGGAAAACTCGGCTATCGCTGTGCCGCAGAACCTGTCGAAGATTATGTACGCAAGGGCGGCGATATAAAAGATACGGAAAATCGAAATTGCCTGTGCAATGGGTTGGGAGCAACAGCAGGTTATTCCCAAACACGCAAAGACGGCAAACCTGAGCCGCCCATAGTTACATCTGGCGACGATCTGCCGAACGTGACACAGTTTATGCCACCCGGCGAGACGCATTACACCGCCAAAGATGTTATACAAAGTCTTCTGGTTGGGAATTTACAGCACGCCTAATCCGGGCGTATTGCTGTAATGGAGAAAACAAGAACCCCCGGCTAAAGCCGAGGGCTAAACTCAAAGACAGGATTATAAACCTGGGTTCCATCGAACGTGAAGGAATGTCGTTAAACCCAATCAGGAATTCATTTCTGCTCAGATAGTCGCCCACTTTTTGGGTTTAGCCCGGTGCTTCAGCGCCGGGTCTGAGCTATTTCCTTTCCATGCTCTCGGCGGTAATGTCCACGTCCTTTGTCTCATGGAGAAACCGCATACCGACTACAAAAGTGATCAAAGCCACAATAATCGGGAACGCCAGCCCGACATAGATGTAGTTCGACCCCAGAAAAGCGTGATTCGCCGCGAATGCCGCCACCAGTGACGACGAGATCAGCGGCAGCAATCCACCAAACCAGCCATTCCCCAAATGGTATGGAAGCGACATGGATGTATAGCGAATGCGCGTCGGGAAGAGTTCAACGAGGAACGCTGCAATTGGCCCATATACCATCGTGACGTAGAAGCCGAGGATGAACACTATCACCGCAAGCGCAAATGGACTGTAGGCCGAATTCATGTTGGATGCCGCTTTCAGCGCATCACCAGCCAGAGTTGGATCAATATATGGCCCGAATGCCTTCAACCCCATAAATAAGGGGATATAGGTGAGCGCCGCGATCAGACAGCCGGCCATGATAATCATCTTGCGCCCAACCCGATCAGATAGCCTGCCCATCACCACAAAGAATGGAGATGCACACAGCAGTGCTAGAGCAACCACAATATTCGAGGTATTGAAATCAACCTTCAGAATATTTTGCAGGAAAAACAGCGCGTAGAATTGACCCGCATACCACACAACAGCTTGCCCAGCCGTCGCACCAAACAATGCCAACAGCACCAGACGACGATTATATGGATTGGAGAAACTTTCCTTGATTGGGTTTTTGGAAGTCTTGCCCGATTCCTTGAGGCGTGAATACAGCGGAGATTCACGGAGTGAAACACGGATATAGAGAGAGATGCCGACCAGAATAGCAGAAAGCAGGAATGGAATACGCCAGCCCCACTCATCAAACAGCGTCTTTCCTTGCAAGACTGTCGATGGTGCGCTCAGTACCTGCCTTGTAATCAGGATGACGACCAGCGAAAGTACCAGGCCAGCCGTCGCCGTGACCTGAATGAAACTGGTATAGAATCCACGCTTTCCATCGGGGGCGTGTTCCGCAACATATGTCGCCGCGCCGCCATATTCACCGCCGAGCGCCAACCCTTGTAGCAAGCGCAGGATAAGCAGCGCAAGAGGCGCAAGGATGCCGATTTGAGCGTAGGTTGGCATCAACCCGATCACCGTTGTGGAAAGTCCCATGATCGTCATCGTGACGAGGAATGTATATTTTCGCCCGATCAGGTCGCCAATGTGTCCGAACACTATCGCGCCGAAAGGACGCACAAGGAACCCCGTCGCAAATGTCGCCAGCCATGACAGCGTGGCAATGGTCGGATCATTGTTGGCGGGAAAAAAATATCCGGAAATGATCGCGGTCAGGCTTCCAAAAATGTAAAAATCGTACCATTCGATCATCGTGCCAGCCGATGCAGCAGCAATGATTTTCACAATGCTGAAGTTCGTCGCGGCTCGACCTGCGGGTCTTACGGCTATTTCTGCCATAAAAAAACTCCTTTAAAAATTTAACGGCTATTTATCGCCAATAGAATTTTTCTCAAACCGAGTGTATAGGAATTGGGAAGATTACTACATTCCCCTGATGGGGGATGTTCCGGGGTTCGCTCCCCCAATTGGGGGATGTCAGGAGTCAATCGAACTGATGAGGGCGTTTACAACCGTGTCTATATTTGTAGAGGACGGTGATGGGGAAAGGTTGTGTTCATCCAGAAGTTGCACGGCAGCGGTTCGTGTCATGTATTCGCTCAGGGGATGCTCGATGATCAGCGAGGTGATTTCTCTGGCGCGTTCTGCAAGGTTCCCGGTTGCATCCAGCGTTGCCCAACCCAGGAGGACTTCCAGCGTAACAGGGATAACATTAAGCTGAGTTGCTTCCAGCAATGCGGAACGTACTTCGCTACGTGCATCGGAGAGCTTGTTCAGTTGGATGTAAGCGCTGGTAATATAGCGTTTTGCCATCGTTGATACCCAATGGGCGTTTAGACGAATCGCAATTTCGTGCGCCTGTCGCAGATATTGAATCGCGTTATGTGCGTTTTGTTGCAGAATCTTCACCTGTCCGAGGTAGATCAGCGCAAATGCTTTACCCCAATCGTGTTTCAGCCCTTCACAGAGTTGGATGCTCTGCTCGAAAAGTTGTATCGCGTCTGCAAACCGCTTTTGCGCGATATAGACACGCCCTAGCGCACTGTTTACTACTGTTTGTCCAAGCTGATTGTCTGTAACCTGACATACCTGCTGCGCCTCTAGCAAATAATTTTCGGCCTGTGCAAAATTGCCGAGTTTGATATGCAGATCGCCAAGCGTCGCCAGAAAGCGGACATAGATAATCTTGAACATTGGTCTGTTGAAATCGTGCAAATATTGTTCCAGATATTCGGTTGCGCGGGCATATTTACCGAATACGCCAGCAATATCGCTCAAACGCAACAATATCGCTGCCAGCGCAACAGGTTCGTTCAACCCTTCGAGCAGGGTATGCGCTTCTTCAAAATAACATCTGGCGTCCTCAAATTGCCCCCGCGCATAGGCACTGATCGCCAGACAACGATAGACCAATTGTGTATCCCAATCGGACTTGCGCGCCTTGAAAATTGGCAGCACTTCTCTGGCGATTTGCTCCGATTCTGTGTAGTGATTGATCAATTCCCCCATCAATGCCTGCAATATTTTTGCGCGAGAGACGATCAAAATGTCCACTGGCACAACCTGGGATTCAAACCAGGCCACCGTGTTTTTGAAGAAGTGTTCGCCTTCAACATAGCGGTTCTGAGTGTCAAAAAATTTAAAAAATGGTCTGAGCAGTTTTGCGGCAGTGGCAACATCATTCCGCGCTACAAGGCGCTTCCATGCCTGAAAATAGTTTGGACTCTCGCTGACAACTTCAATACAGATGGGGTCTTGCGGGTCTTGTACCAACAGATTGCCGTAGCGCTCAAACAAATCGGCATAAAAATTAGCGTGACGATCCAGCGTTGTCTCTAATGCGGCGGAATCAACCGCCAACTGCTCATAGGCATATTGCCGCAGCATTTCATGTACTGTATATCGGCCTTCTGCTGCCTGAATCAACGACTTATCGACCAGATTGAGGAGTGTCGACAGATTGGCATCAGCGACATATTGCGCAGCAAATTCGGTAAACCCGGCATGAAAAACAGATAGCCGTCGAAAGGCTTCCTGCTCCATCGGGTCCAGCATCTTCCACGAAGAATTGAAAACCGCGCGTATGCTGCGATGGCGTTCCTCTACGTTATGCACCGGAGAAGATAGAAAGTCGATGTTGCTGGAAATTTCACGGGCGATTTTTTCCCCGGAAAGGACACGCACCCATGACGCCGCGAGTTCGATGGCAAGCGGAAGCCCCTCTACCAACTGACAAATTCGGATTATCCATTCAGGTTCGGCCTGATAGTTGAAAACGACCCGACGTGCGCTCTGGATAAATAGCTGCACTGCTTCCGAATGATCGACCTGAAATGAATCGCCAGTCGGCAAGGGGAATGGCAAAACGTTGTAAATCCACTCTTCCTGCAAGTTTAGTCGCTGGCGTGCCGTGACGATGATTTTGAGATGGGGCGCTTGTGCCAGCAGACGGCTCAATAGAAGGGCGCTGGCTGGTGAATGTTCAAAATTATCCAGCACCAGCAACAAATGTTTTTCGCGCAAATATTGAAATAGATTCTGTTCCGGTGACAGGGTTTCATACAGCGAAAGTTTAAGCGCGTTGACCAGTACGCTGGATATTTGTTCATCATAAGGCACTGGTGCAAGAGAGGCATACACTACCCCATCCGTATATTTTGATTCGTGCCGATTTGCATATTCGATAGCAAGACGTGTTTTGCCGACACCACCCAGCCCCGTAAGGGTGAGCAGGCGACACTCCGGGTTGTTTATCAGTTCATCGAGCGCAGTTTGCAGGCTGGCGCGTTCGATAAAAGGGGTAGCCGGAATCGGCAACGTGTTGATAGTGGTCTTGACAGAATTGGCGGTTGTTTTTTGTCTGTGAATTTCCAGATATAGCGCTGTTGTTTCCGGCGCAGGCTCAATCCTGAGTTCATTTCCCAGCAGGCGACGACAGAGTTCATATTGGGCAATTGCTGCGCTGCGATTCCCGGATTGAGAATGTAGCTGTATTAACAGACGGTGGCTTTCTTCATCCAGCGGATCAAGTTCCAGCGCGCGTTGCAGATGCAAAATGCCCATATTGGATGCACCTTGCCGCAACGCATATTCCCCCAGGCGATGATAAGCCTGTAGCAAGCGCACATTCAGGCGCGCGTTTTCACTTTGAATCCATTCTTCGATAGAGAGCGCATCGCGCAGAGAGACACCTTGCAGAAATTTTCCGCGATATTGCGACAGTCCTTCTTCGAGTGCGGCAGCAGCACTAACCGAAAAACGCTGATGGGTCGCTATCCATTGGTCGGCACTGGTCAGCGTCGTATGCAGTTCTGTTATATCCAGCCAATAGGGGCTATCGGGTTTAAAGCCAATTGTCTGGCGCGTAACCTCCAGAAACGGCGCAAAATATTTATTGAGGTTTGCCAGCGCTGTTCGCAAATAGGCCATACTGCGATCCTGTGGCTGGTTGTTCCAGAATGCTTCGCTCAAGGCCTCGCGCGGGTGAGGGTACGGATTCGCCGCAAGATAGATCAGCAACGCCTCGACTTTGCGAGACATCAGCTTTGGGGCAGATTGACCAGCTAACCGGATGTCCAGCCCTCCTAATGTCGTAATTTGAAGTTCTTTGGCAATCGCTACACGCATCAGTTTTTCGGGTTCGATACCTCATTCAGGAAGTTTACGGCGCACAGAAAAAAGGCACAAATCAGTTTCGCAAACTTTGCGTTAAATTTTAACTATCTTTTTACAAGGCTGCCGTTTCTCTATGCGATCTCTATGCGATTTTTCTTTAATCTTGAATTGTACACTGCACTATTCCCGTCAGATAGCGAGGGAATCTCATGGCCTACAAACACAGGCTATATTTGGAAGCGAACCAGACTCCACATGCTGAACCCCATCGCTCACTTTCATCATCCCAAAATCAGCAGAATGAACTAACAACAAGCCAGCAAAATATATTGGCATTGCAACATACGCATGGTAATGGTGCGGTTCTGCGCATGTTTGGCAGAAACAACACTGCGCTGGCACAACGCGCACCACAAATCGGCTGGAATACCAGAGAGATGGAGCCGATAAAAGAGAATGGGAAGAACACCGGGAAATGGCAGCGGAAACGTACCACTGGTCCGAACGCAGGCGAAACCTTCGTCCCGGTGGATGACAAGGACGCATCGTTGGGCGGTGCGCGCCGTATTCCCGTTCGTGGCCTGGGCAAGGGAAGCAGCACATCTGACGCAAGCGAAACCGATTGGCTTGGCAATACAGTTTCCAGCACCACCAAAGAAACAGCCGATGAAAAACAGGCGATTGTAATCATCCCCGACAAATTGAATCTGGATCAACCTGTTGGTGTGCTTCTCCATTTACAAGGTCTTACAGTGGGTTATCGCAACGACAAGGGAAAAGTCGAAGATGTAGATATTGCGCGGATTGAGCAGCAGCTTCGTGCCAGCGAACGTAACATGATTGCTATTCTGCCGCAGGCGGGGTTAGCCAGCCGTTCGCCTCAATTTGGCGGTGTGAACCGCGATAGTTACATAAAAGAAGTGTTCGATTTTCTGAATACAGAAGATTTGTGGACACCGGGACAGCCTCTCCAGAAAACACCATCTCCCGGCTCGATAGTTTTTTCCAGCTATAGCGGTGGCGCTTTCACAGCATTGCCTATGCTTGAGCAAGATGTTTCCAAAGAAAATGTCAAGAAGGGAAATATCAATCCGGGCAATATGGGCGAAGTGATTCTCTTCGACAGCATTCACGTCAATTCAAAAGGGGTTGACCAGGTTCCGGGGGTTATAAACTGGCTTATGGCTCAGTTGAACAATGACCTGAATAACCTGAAGGCAATGAATGCTCAATATCCCGATGAATTGGAACGTCAGACAGCACAACTTAAATATGTAAGAGGCAGTATGAAGTTTCGTGGCATCCATACCAATGATTATTACGCGAAACAATACAACCGGGTCAAAGATGCGCTGGATAAATGGTTCAAGGCCACAGAGGATTCAAAAGTCCTGCCTCCCCTCGTGTTGGGATGGCTGGAACACAACTATCAGGTAATACCGATGGGGCATGGCAGTCATGGGACGCTCATCAGCAAAGGCGATCCATTGAAAAACGCGCTCATGGACGCGCCGGAAACAATCGGCAAAACCGGAAATAGTGCCACGAAAACACCGCCCCCAAATGTGCAGCCAACTTCCAATATTCAGAGAATGCCAACGAATGGAACTTTGCAACGTCAGCCTGCCGCCCCGGATGCACAGGCCAACGCTGATGCAAAACAGAAAGCTGCTGTTACCCCGGCACAGGCATTGATCGATGCAACCGTTCGCCTCGCAGAGTCAGGCACGACCCGGATGCAACCTGATTACATCCGCAATAAACTCCAGTCCCGAAGCGGCAATGTCGATCTTGCCAAACAATTCGATACATTGGTTTTGTTCGTCACATTCCAGCAATCGATCCCGTTTATGGCGGATATTGCGGCAGAGTATGCAGCACAGGAATTGGTCAAATTCCTCGAACAGCAATTCATTAACGATCCGAAAGCATCCACGCTTGATTTTCTGGCGCGCGGACAGGATTATCGCAACAGGAAATGGGATCGCCTGGATTATCCGGGACATGCCGAAGGTGAAGCGGCAGGCCCAAACGAAGGCGAAGCAACCCGCATGATGCGCGATTTGAGGGCGATTGAAGCAGAACGCCGTCCAAATTCAGGGACAACAGCAGTTGTTGACGAAACGGAATTTAACAGCGACGCACAACTCCAGAAATATATCGTCAAACAACTACAACAAGTGCCAGATATAACCGCCGGGGCAGGAAATGGCGGGAAAGCCATTTCTCAATCTGGTCAACGGCTGAACGCCAGCGCACTTGCCGATTTTCTCCTCATGCGACAGGCCGCCAGTACCGACGGGGTAGATTTGATCATCAGAGATGGCTATCGCACCCCGGCAACAACCAAAGCGCACGGCGCAGGTCAAAATCCACAGGCGCTTGCACAAGGACTTTCGTCGCATAATCTGGGACTTGCGATGGATTTAACTTTGAGTCATGGCAGGCAACAATATCAGGAAACGACGACGCGACCCATGCAAAATGTCGTTGATATGCACGAGTCCCCCGCTCATAAATGGATGTTTTTGCACGGGCCAGATTATGGCTGGTTTCCCTGGCATAATGAACCCTGGCACTGGGAATATAACCCGGATGGCTTCCGGGACAAGTTTCATACCGATTATCAGCAGTGGCTGGTAGATAATCCGCCTGCTTCTACGCGGAAGCGAAAATAATCAGGGATAGGAGAATAGTATGCGTGGTTCTCGTTTCCTCAGAGAATTTAAACCTGCTCCAAAATCAACAGTACAGACGAAAGCTGCCGAAAAAACATCCAGCCCTTCGCAGAACACAGAGAACGCACACGGTACAGGCGCGCAAGCAGCTATTTTGAATATGCAATCCGTTCACGGCAACCAGGCAGTTATGCGCCAGATTGCGCAAGGTGCGCCCGCCGTACAACGCTGGAAGGAACCGGGGCCGGATGGTGGCGAGGGTGGCCCACCCCCTAATTATGGTCAGTTGCTTGCGCCTCGATTGAGCGGCAGGGCATGGGTTGCAGATTTTCCGACTGGCGTCAGCACCGATGATCTGAAAGGTTCATTCAAAACCAGTGCCGAAAATTTCCTCGCTGCGTTGACCGAAGCAGGTGCAACCTATCAGATTAATGCAACCTATCGCCCGCCACAGCGTGCCTATCTCATGCACTATGCCTACGCTATTGCCAGAAATGGCATGAATCCCGCTTCTGTCCCAGCCTATAGTGGCGCTGGCGATTCGGTCAATATTGATTGGGTACATCGTGACGCAAAGGGCAAAGTCGATAAAGCGGCATCGCGCGCCGCCGCCGAGGAAATGGTCGTTGCCTATGATATGGCCTATACTGCGGCGCTCCACAGCCGTCACACCGAAGGCCATGCAATGGATGTAGACATCAGTTGGGATGGCGATTTATCGATCAAGAACGCCAGCGGTAAAGTCATCGTTATCAAGACTACCCCGCGCACTGGCGCTGGCAATGCCAAATTGCACGCTGTCGGAAAAACCTATGGCGTTGTCAAACATCCAACAGATCGCCCACACTGGTCAACAGATGGGTATTAGACCAGCCGAACGAATGCAATACAGGTAGAGACAAGATCGTGTTGCCCGACGCATAAGAATATCGGGCAACTTTCGATCAGGCGAGTTCCGGCTGCGCCGCGCGTGATTTCATCAACCACATATAGCCATCTTCCAGATTCGGCTCGACCATTGTAGCGTCGGAATATTGCTCCTGTGCGTTTGTGCCGATAACGCGATATTGCACCGCATCGGCAAGTTGCAATGTCGTCACTACCGAAAGCCCGTGATTCGGCATCGAACCAGCGGTGTTTACCGTCCAGACCATGCCGCGCGCATTCCTGATCAGTTCACCGGGCATTCCTGCAAAGAGCAACTGACCACGCGCAATCACCGCCATTTGCTGGCAGCTAACGCTGATGTCTTCGATGATGTGCGTCGAAAGGATGATCGTGCAGCGTCGCGCGATCTCTCCCAGAAAGTTGCGCAGGCGAATACGCTCTTCGGGATCAAGACCCGTTGTGGGTTCATCCACAATGATCAGGCGCGGATTACCGAGCAACGCCTGTGCAATTCCAACACGGCGTTTCATCCCGCCGGAATAGGTTTTCAGTTTGCGATCCGCTACATCGACCAGGCGCACCACATCCAGCAATTCCGCGATTTGCTTCTTGCGTTGATTGGCATCGGTCATGCCCTTGAGGATCGCTACGTAATCCAGAAATTCACGCGCGTTTAGATTCGGATACAAGCCTAAATCCTGTGGGAGATAGCCAAGCATAGACTTGGCCGCCTGTTTGCCTTCCCGTGTGCTGATGTCATGCCCAAAGACGGAGATTGACCCGGCAGTCGGACGCAGCAATCCGGCAATGGTGCGCATCAGTGTTGTTTTACCCGCGCCGTTTGGCCCCAGCAGGCCGAACATCCCGGAACCAATCGAGAGCGTTACGTCACGCAGTGCGTGTACTTTGCCAGGGTAGGTCTTGGTCAAGCCTTTGATTTCGATCATGATAATGTTCTCCTTTTGCTTACGCTTTCTGATGATTGGTGGAATAGCGGACGATGAGCCAGAACAGCCCGACCTCTGCAAATGCTACCACTGCGGCGATAATCAACTGCCCGCCTGTGATGACCTCAAACGAAACCGTGTTGTTGGTAGCTTTGCCTAGCATTCCAATGAAGTTACTGATGTAGAACCGAACCGAAACCGGATGACCGATATTGAGATAATCAGCCAATGTAATCGTGTTCATGCTGCTCGCCATTCCAACCGCCAGCAAAACCAGCGTTGCTATGGTCAGACCCACCGCAAACATAATCGCGCGGCGACGCGATGGTTGATTCGCAGTGAGCAGGAGGATAATTCCGGTGTTGGGTATGGCTACGGGCAGTACCAGCAAGGCAATTACGCCGATGTAGTCCAGAATTGCTATTGGATAGACCAGAGTCGCCCATGCTATCCAAATCATGATGCTGGATGCCATCAAAGAGGCAAAGACTACCAGCATTGCGGCACTTATCTTCGCCGCCAGATAGTTGCCCTCGCCAAGCGGCAGCGATTGCCACAGTTCACGAATGCCATATTGCCGATCTTTTGCAATCACATCCGCAAAGAGAATCGGGAATAACATCAGCGCAAGAATGTGTAACGTCGTCCCGATGGCGACAAACGAGCGCAGACTGGATTTCTGGATTTCGGCAATCATAGCGCTCTTTGTTTCCGGGGTAGCGCGTGCCAGTTCCGTGTGTGCATCCCGCCAGATTTGCGTTTCCGACATACTCAGAGTTATCAGAAAAACGAGCAGAAAGATCAGGATTACACCTGCCAGCCACGCCCGTCCGCGCCACAGGAGAAGCATTTCATAGCGCAGAATCGCGCCAAACTGGGTAACCGGTTTGATATTCATTGTGTTCATCGTTGTTCCTGCCAAACCTTAAGGGAGCGCATCAGAACCCAAACCACACCAACTTCCACGAATCCGACCAACCCTGCAATCAGAACCTGCACCGGAGCGACATGCTCAAAGATCGGGTATTTCTCTGCCAGATTTACCCCCGACGCATTACTGCTGAAATCGTAGAAATTGGTGTAGAAGAAGCGCATCATCAGCGGACGTCCAACATTCAAATAATCTTGTGGGGCGACCTTTCCCTGTATTCCAATCGTCAAAAAGATCAGCGTTCCGAAAGCAAGGATAACAGCCAGCAAAATTGCGCGTCGGCGTGTCGGCTGCATCGCTGTCAGGAGCAGAATGATCCCCGTGTTTGGAATAGCCACCGAAAGGATAGGCAGTACCAGCGCTGCAATATAGGTCAAGATTGGAACGGGAAACACCAATCGCGCCCATACAATCCAGATAACGGTACAACACAGTAGCAGAGATAATCCGACAATCAGCATGGCGGCAATCGTTTTACCGACCAGATACCTGCCTTCACCCAATGGCAGGGAGCGCCACAGTTCCCGGACGTTGTAGCGCCGATCTTTGGCGATCACATCGGAAAACAGAACAGGAAACAATAGCAGACAGAATATCATCAGCACTAACCCAATCATCAGCATTGCGCCCAGACTTGCTGTTTCCATTTGAGATGCCAGCGCCACACGGGATTCGGGCAATGTACTGTCAAACGCCGTGTGATATTGCTTCCAGACTTGCGATTCGGAGATAGACGACGTGATCAGGAACATCATAGCGGTGATCACGATTGAGATGAGCGCCCATGTTCGTTCACGCCATAGCTGAAGCAATTCGTAGTGAATAATTCCGCGAATTTGCGTAATCATTTAACCGTTCCTTTCGATGATGGCGCGTCGTCCGGTAAAAATGTGTTCACTATCACGCAATCCCTGTAGGGCAAGGATCACCAGCGCAATCCCCAGACTTAACACCAGCATCCGATTCAGTGCATAGTCTGAATTGATCAGCATACCGGGACGCAGATAGAACATCGAAACAGCGGGCAGGAACGGATTCACAGGCCAGAGAAATCCCGCAAAAGTTGTCAGCTGATCCGAATACCAGCGTGTGCCAATCCACGCCGCGATAACCGCCAACGCTCCGAAACCAATTTGCCGTGTACTGAGCGTCACCCGAAAGCCGATACCTGCAATCAGAATCGTGGGCGGCAACCACGCAACAACGATCCTGATGAAATCGCCACCAAAACTGGCAACCCCAATCAGCGTTCCAATTAGCCCAATCCCACAGTGAATCGCCAGTACCGTCAGGAAGCGTTCTGCTGCCAGCCAGAC
Source organism: uncultured Anaerolineaceae bacterium (assembly GCA_964432445.1). Lineage (GTDB taxonomy): Bacteria > Chloroflexota > Anaerolineae > Aggregatilineales > UBA2796 > JBBRMW01. Next base: position 6,808 of record CAYSOC010000049.1, on the reverse strand, counting down.
AAACGAACGCCGCACGCTCAAATGCAATTCAAGCATAGGTTCATCTGGCACAGAGAGCGCAAGCGCTGCGTGCAACCCGGCAGAGAGTGGAACTGTCAAAGTGAGTGCTGTCTCCACCGTCAGACCGCTTACCAGATCACGGGGATTACGAGAAGCGACCATCAGCACTGCCAGTATCATCCAGCCGAACGCCAGTGGAATACTCCACACCCAGAGCATTCGCAGGCTCATACGGAATGTGAACAGCCTGCCATTTGTGCGTACTGTGCGTACAGCCATCCAGAATCCCCAGCCAACTGTAATGACAGAGAACGCAAGGAGCATCAATCCAATTGGGCGAACGCGCGCTGGATTCAGGGATAGTTCGTTGAGAAAGTCTGTGATATTCACCTATTCACCTCTTCTGAATTGAAGTTCACGTTGTTCGCAGAGCCAGAGCGCCAGAATAAACAGCGGAATCGCTGCTATCAGAAACAATGGACGCAATTCCGGGGTAAGCAAATCGGGAAGCCGTAAAAATAGTGGCTTGTTTTCTATGTAACGGTTGGCAATGAATAAGCCCCAAAGTACCAACGAGGCCATGATCCCTACTGCGGAATCAAGGAAAAATACACTCAGCAGGAATGCCAGCGCAGAAAGGAAAGCCATCGGCGCAAGCCACGCAACTACCAGCGGCCAGAGTGATATATCCGGCTGAGTCAGGGCGATAATCATGCTACCGGCCAAGCCTGCAATCAGATCGAAGCCGAATACCAGTGTTATGCGCGCCAGCATGACCAGCGCAGGCGAAACAGGCGTTGTCTGTTCGATCTCCATCGCCGTATCAACTTCGCTGTTATACAGGAATGCCAGGCCGAAGGCTGTTACCAGCGGCGCGATAAGCACCAGCGGCAAATCGCCTACTTCTGCCTTTGGGTTATACAGTGCCAATGTCACCGCCACGCCAATCACCATCACCAGCGCCGAGGCAACAAAGATCGCGCCGCGCACAATCTTTAGCTGGGCCTGAATGATCAGGAATGGGAGTAACCCGAAGATGTGTTGCCTTTTGGAAGCAGGCACGACCAACCCTTCCAGTTTGGCGATCATTGCCGCTTGCTTTGCCGGGTCAGGAACAAATTCCTCTGCACGCCATTTCTCGAAGGTTTCGAGCAAGGCATCCTCTCCGGTGTCTTCCCTGAGCCGATCCCGTAGTACCTCCTGTTCGTTACTGTTATTCATGTTCATATTCTTTCTGCATTATTTCTGTTGAAAGGCGCTCACGGAGCCGTTTTAACCCTAGCGATAGCCGTGATTTCACCGTCCCGACAGGAATGCCGAGCATTTCTGCAATCTCGTTTAGTGATAAATCCTGAAAGTAGCGCAACAACACTGTTTCGCGCTGTACCGGGGGGAGTTCGGAAAGGGCTATGGCTGCATCCTGTGCTGCCAATCCAGTCAATACCGATTGTTCCAGCCATTCATCGGAAGGATGTGTTTCCGTAAGCGGCGCAGCATAGCGCACTCCCGCACTCTTGAAATGATCCCGCGCAAGATTGGTTGCGATTTGGTAGAGGTAAGGCTTGACCGGGCGCGGATAACTGTACTGCTGTACAGTATTGATCAGGCGCAGGAATGTTTCTTGCGCAAGGTCTTCTGCCAATGCTCTGTCGCCGCCAGTCATGCGATAGAGATAGCCGATCAGCGGGCTGTGATGCCGCTCCACCAGTGGCGCGACGGCAGAGCGTTCGCCGCGCTGGATCGCCAGCAGCAGGTTTTCGTCGGTGGGGTTGGATTGCAGCATTCCGTCGTCGTTCCCTTTCTGAACCCTGATACGAGCATTGGGCGAAAAGGTTCACTAAAATCAATAAATCGTTTTATAGTGTATGCCTGACAGCTAATACCAAATCGCGGTTTTCATCGCACCCTGTAAACAAACTCTCTGTTTCATCGTTTTGCGTCTGTTCTAACGGGAAAATCGCGCTACAATTTTTGGTTAGAAATTCCTAAACCAACGAGGGTTCACCTTATAGCATATGGCAAATTCGATTCAACTTCATTATTCTGATACAGGCGTCGGCCTGCCTGTCGTTCTCCTGCACGGCTTCCCCTTCAATTCAAGCATATGGCATGAACAGATTCGCTCTCTGACCGGGCTATATCGGGTGATCACCCCGGATTTACGCGGTTTCGGCAAGAGCATCGCACCTGCCGGCGTTTATGAAATGGATGTCCTTGCTGCGGATATCCTCGCACTACTGGATAGTCTCGGCATCCAGCAATGTGTATTGATGGGGCATAGTATGGGCGGCTACGTTGCACTTGCCGCATACAAAATGTTCCCGGATCGGATTCAGGCGCTTGGATTGATTGCTTCGCAAGCGGGCGCGGATAGCGAAGAAGCCCGGCAAAATCGTCTGAACACTGTCGAGAATGTGCTGAAAGCAGGAGATAAAGGCGCGCGTGTGGTGGTCGATTCGATGCTACCAAAGATGTTTGCGAAAGACAGCACGCCGGAACCGGAAATTGTCGAAGAAGTTACAAAAATTATGCTCGGCACAGATGTTTCCGGGATTGTCGGCGCATTAAAAGGGATGGCGGCACGTCCAGACTCAACGCCGATTCTGCCAGATATGAAAATCCCGGTCTTGCTGCTTTCGGGCGACAAGGATCAACTCATTCCAGCGACAAAATCGGAGACAATGGCTTCTGTGATTCCGAACCCAACACATATTGTCGTTGAAGATGCAGGGCATTTACTGATGATGGAACAACCCGGCGCGACTACAGAGGCATTAAAAACCTTTCTCGCTCCACTGAAGGACTAAATCGTGACGCAAGGCCACAGGCCGCTTATCCTGCTTACAGATGATATTGCGCCTGTTCTCGAATTTCACCAGATCATTCTGGAGCGTGCCGGATTAACCAATATTCTGACAACGACAGATGCACGTGAAGCAATTCGACTGGCGCAGGAATATGTTCCGGATTTGATCATCTCCGATATTTCCAAACCGGATATGAGTGGATTTGAACTTTTGCAGCGCATCCGGGAAAATCGCATTACCAACCGGATCAAATTTATGTTTGTGACAGCACGGAGCAGCGCGGAACAACAGGCAATGGCGGCGGGAGCCGATGGCTTTATGCTCAAGCCAACCCGCCCCGCCGATTTTGTCGCGGCGGTGCGGGCGCTTCTGTCGACGGGTTAACGGAGTTTTTCTGCGATGCTCTTGGCTTGCGTAAAGAGCAACAGATAATCTGGTCCACCAGCTTTGCTATCCGTCCCGCTCATGTTGAAGCCACCAAAGGGATGCGCTCCCACCATTGCCCCTGTCGACTTGCGATTCAGGTACAAGTTGCCGACATGAAATTCACGGCGGGCGCGTTCCAGACGGGTTGTATCATTACTATAGAGTGAACCTGTCAACCCGAATTCGGTAGAGTTGGCGATCCGCAACCCATCATCGAAATCCTTTGCGCGGATGATTGCCAGCACCGGGCCGAAAATCTCCTCCTGTGCGATTCTGGCATCCCAGGGTACATCTCCAAAAACAGTAGGTTCGATGAAAAAGCCACCTTCGGGGTTATTCAACGCCCGCCCGCCCGTGAGCAGTTTGCCTTCCTGCGTCCCGACTTCGATGTAATCCATAATCGTCTTCATCGCGCCCTTGTCAGAGACTGGCCCCTGATGGATGTGCGCACCAAGATCGGGCGCTCCCTGTGCGAGTTGCTTTGTCAGTGCGACAACCCGATCCGCCACCCGGTCATAGATTTTATCGACAAGGATAGCGCGACTGCCCGCACTGCATTTCTGCCCCTGAAAGCCAAACGCGCTGGCAACAACGCCAACGGCTGCGGCTTCGAGATCGGCGGTTTCATCAACCATGACGGCATCTTTACCGCCCATTTCCAGCACAGTACGCTTGAGCCACTTCTGACCGGGATGCACCACTGCTGCGCGCTGGAAAATCCGCTGACCAATTTCCTTGCTTCCCGTAAACGCGATAAAGCGTGTCTGTGGGTGATCGACCAGCGTATCACCGATTGCGCCACCCGGCCCCGGCACGAAGTTCAACACGCCCGGCGGCAAGCCCTGATTCCAGAACAATTCACAGAATTTATAGGCGATCACCGGGGTGATGCTGGCAGGCTTGAGGATAACGCTGTTCCCCGCTACAATCGCCGCGCTGGTCATACCGACGGTGATCGCTAGCGGGAAATTCCAGGGCGGGATGACGACGCCGACGCCCAATGGAATATATTGCAGATCAAGTTCTTCGCCGGGGAATCCGGTCAGCATATGGCTGGAACTATCGAGGCGCATCATCTGACGCCCATAATAATCCAGGAAGTCTATCGCTTCGGCAGTATCGGCATCAGCCTCTGCCCACGATTTGCCGATCTCGAAGACCATCCACGCGCTGAATTCATGCTTGCGACGGCGCATTTCTGCCGACGCGCGAATCAGATAACGCGCACGTTCGTAGGCTGGAACAAAACGCCAGCTTTCAAAGGCAGTCGCAGCAGCATCAATCGCGGCTTCAGCGTCCTGTTTGCGACCTTTGGCAAACGTACCGATCACTTCCGCCGGACGAGAGGGGTTCGTCGAGGTGAAAGTATCGCCCGTTTCCACAGTCTGTCCGTTGATATGCAACGGATAACTTTTGCCAAGATTGGCGCGCACATAATCAACTGCCGCCTGAAACGCATCGCGGTTGGCAGGCAGCGAAAAATCGGTATGAGGTTCATTCGTAAAGGGAAGCAGCATAAATATTCATTCTCCTCTTTTCAGGAGAAAAGTATAACATGCAGGAACGCAACTCAACGAGGAATGTTAACAGATGATAATGAGGACAATGGGATGAAAATTGTTCACATTTAAAACAAACTCTGTTATAGTTTAAAAAAGACCTGTTACAAACGTATAGAATACAAGTACGTTTGAATGGATATGGAAATTCGTAATGTCGGACAAACCTTTAGTTCTGTTTACCAATGACGATGGCATTCAATCCCCCGGATTGTGGGCAGCGGCAGAAGCCTTTGCAGACATGGCTGATCTGCTCATCGTCGCGCCGCGCGAGCAGCAAAGCGGTATGGGGCGCAGTCTGCCAACGACCAGCCTGGGGCGGATTTATCAGGAAACACGCAAAATTAACGGCGCAGAAGTCATCGTTTATGCTGTTGATGGCACACCCGCACAGGCTGTCCAGCATGGCGTGCTGGAACTTTCGCAACGCCTGCCGGATTTGGTCGTCAGCGGGATTAATTACGGTGATAATACTGGAAACGGCACAACCATCAGCGGGACGATTGGTGCGGCACTCGAAGCTGCCAGTCTGGGGATTCCAGCGTTGGCAATGTCACAACAAACGCCGCGCGACCTGCACCTGACCTATGCTGATGTTGATTTCCGTGCTGCTGCATACTTTGCACGCAAATTCGGGAATTGGCTATTGAGTAATCGCCGTCCCGATGATGTGGATGCGCTGAAAATTGATGTACCACAGGATGCAACGCCCGATACGCCCTGGCGAGTAACTCGCGTGAGCCGTCGGCGCGTCTATTGGCCCACCCGCCCGGAACGTGTCGCGCTTAACGATGTTGGACGGTTGGGGTATGAACTGAACGCTGATCCAACGCAGGCCGAACCAGATTCCGATGTCTATGCAATTATGATTGACCGTGTGGTTTCAGTGACGCCAATCAGTCTGGATATGTCCAGCCGTACTGATCTGTATCGCCTGCAACAGATGATTACAGGCGAAAGAAAAACCAGACCAGTACGACAAAAGGTACGCTAGATCACGTGCAGTGTTTTCAGGACGACAACGCCGATAGTGAGCGCTACGCCGAGTAGAAGCACCGCGAGGATGATCCAGATCAGTGGATTGCTGCGCCGTTGTGGTTTATCAGGTTCTACTCGTCGCGCTTCGGATGTGCCGCGCAGGGTTGCGGGTGGAACAGATCGGATCAGTCCGGTTAGTCCGTCGCTTGACCTGCCGGGGTCTTCCAGACTTTCTCTATCAATCGTGCCTGTCTTGTAACGATAGTCGATTTGCCTGCCAGCGGGTTGTCCGCCTTTTCCTTGTACCGTATTGAAGTTATAAGGCACGGACGATCCCGGTTGGTTGCTGCCATAGGGCGCGGGCGGAATACTGCCCGGTGGCATATCGAATTGGGGAGCAGGCATTTCTGCCATTGTTGCATCCAGCCCCGGCGTGCGCGAAGGCGGCTTGGGCGGTAGATTCAAGCTGGCAGCGGGCATTTCCGGCATGGTCGCGTCCAGCGCAGGACGTTCGGGCTTTTGAGGAACCCAGGGCGGGGGTGGAACTTCGGCGCGCGATGGTGCTGCTGGTGGCACTTGAGCAGGGGGACGATTTGCCGGGCGTGCAGTGTCGTCTTTTTTGGCAGCCGGAGCAACCTTCGCAGGCAAATCGGGCGGCAGGTCTCCGCTGGGGCGGCGCGGAATGTTATCAACTTCTTCGTCTACAACTTCGGCAACACCTGGTTCGTCAATGCTTTCGTCTTCTTCCGCACTATCCAGACTTTGGGCATAGGCTGCCTGCCGCAATTCCTCAATTGAAATTTCGGGCATAGTACGCTCAACATCTGGTGCGGGAGGTCGCGCAAGTTCGGGAGGCGTGGCGGGCGCTGCGGACTGATTCGCCATCTTTTCCACTTCCCGCCGGATTTCTTCGACAGACATTTCCGGCATGGTATGTTCAACATCGGCAGCAGCGGGAGCCGCAGGCCTGGCAGGTTCCGCTGGTGGCGTCAATTTAGCTGCTTCTCGCCGGATTTCTTCGACAGACATTTCCGGCAT
>CAYSOC010000048.1:0-38439 GCA_964432445.1 uncultured Anaerolineaceae bacterium | reverse complement strand
TGACTACACTGGAAAACATCGCAGAACAAACGACGGCAAACGCCGAACGGCTATTCAAGTTGCCAACCGTTTAATGGGTTGTCTATCTGCGCCAACTCCGAATAACCATCGCCACTAACCAACCAAGTGCATTGGCGATACAGTCTCGAATTGTATCTTCTATGCTCCATTGCATGTTGATTTTAGTGATATCCCCGCGTAACTTGAGTTCGTGCTGATGAACCCGATATTCACTGGTTTCCCAAAACAACGTCACAACAGTCAGGACAATTCCGGTAAAAATGCCAGGATGCCGCGCTACCCAATCAATTAGAGGTCGAAATTTATTTTTACGAGGCACTATCTTCTCAGCAGTATCTGCTGTATCCGCAACCAGCGCAACCAACCCGTATGCAGTTGCGGCATGTGGTAAAGCGTCTAACCCAAGTCCGGCAATACGTAACTCTGCCATTTTCCCCTTGTAAATATTAAATCGAGGATGGGAAAGGATATATCCAAGTGCCAGCGGCGCAACATAGCCCGCATAATTTGGATTATCACGCACCATTGCTATGACGGCTTGCTCGACCATTTGAATGTCCGTCGGATTATTCCCGTTGGCATCATCAATTTTGGATTCCGATGGGGTAATCAGCCGAAACAAATCCGGGAGCAGCAGCGAGAGTGTGTTGGTGGCAAGATGTGGCAACCAGGTAGTCGCCATATGATATAGCTGTCGGTTTTCATAAGCGGTTTCCGCAACCGCCAGCCACAGCAAATAACGCAACAAATCCCCATTTGTAGAATTTTTCAAAAGGATTTCTCTATTCGTTTGGTCAGATTATAGGACACTGATTCCAGTCCAGCCCATATTCGGCAAAAGAAACCCGATTTGCTATATCCAATACTATGAATAGTTTTACGATCCTGACTTTGAATTGTTTTGGCGTACCGATGCCCTCCACGCGGCGGCGGCTATTTGCGCTGAGTCGCGTCCTAAACGATCTCGATGCCGATGTTGTTTGCTTGCAGGAAGTTCAGGCAAATCCCTATCGACGCCTGCTGCTTAAAGCCTGTACGGGCTACCTTTATCATTCCTATCGCAGTTTCGTTCATGCCCCAAAAGGAGGATTGCTTACGCTGAGTCGACATCCAATTCATCAATCCCGATTCACGCTCTATAATGAGCGGGGGTTATGGTACACGCCGGCAATTGCGGATTGGATACTTCACAAGGGAATTCTTGTTTCTCATATCCAATATGGTGATTTGCCTATCGTGGTGATGAATACACATCTCACAGCCAACTACACCGGGGATTGGTCGCCCGCCAATCGGTTTGCCCTCCACGAATGGGAACAATTGCAACAACTTGCGGGGCTGGTCCACACACAGCCGGAGGAATGTCTGGTACTCGTTACGGGAGATTTCAATATCCCGCGTGGTAGTTGGCTCTCGGAACAATTTTTAGCAAAGAGTGGTTTGACCGACGCGCTTGCAGGCGATCTGCGGCCTACCTTTCGCCCTTTATCCGGGATGCCTGCCCGTTACGCAGCCCCGATAGATTTCATTCTGTTTCGAGCGCCAGATTCTATCAAAGGGTCATTGACTATTGAGAGTTGCCTGATGTTTGAGGAGAAACATCAAGCAGAAGGAGGTCAGAGGTTCTACTTATCCGATCACAAAGGGATAAAGCTGCGTTTGTTATGGCAGGGCAAATAGCGAATCTGCCCTGCCCGCTCCCTCAGATTTTTTGTTTTTCTGCCCAGTTCAGTGCGTAATCAGCGACTTCTTCCCATCCCTTTTGCGCGATGATCCAGTGGTTGCGCCCCGCAAATTCCTTGAAATCTGTGACGCTGGGCGAATCCTTGTAGCGCGCGTAATTTGTTTTGTTGAGCGAGGCCGGAATGATGTGATCAATTTCGCCAGCGATCAGGAGTAACGGCGCACGCGATTTCTTGAAATCAAGCAAGGCATTTTTCGAGGATAGCGCTCCGCGTGGAATCTTGAGCGATTCTGATACGACGTGTGTATCGTATGCTGCGCGCTGTTCCTCAAGCGGCATCCCGTTCACGAAAGCATACTGAAAAGCGGGGAATGACATTGTATGTGGACGGGAATCCGAGACAAGCGGATTTAAAACCGGGAAATTCGCGCGCAAAAATGAATATGATATTGGTAGTATGCCGCGTGGTGGTGCGGAATCTATCGCTATGCCTGCCGCACCATATCCCTGATTATTCATTATTTGCGTGAATAGGCCACCCATCGAATGTCCAATAATGATCGGCGGTGTATCGAAAGATTGTGCCGCTCTCCTGCAAACCTCCACAATCTCATCCAGCGTGACATTCGCCAGATTCGGATCGGGTTTGGCGCGCAACTCCGCAGCGGTTTTATCGCGTCCTGGATAGGAGATAGTACGGCAGGTGTAGCCCTTCGCTTCATAGCAACTGACCCACGCATCCCAGCAATGATGGGTTACAAACAAACCGTGAATGAACAACACATTTTTGGTTGACATAGCTTTTCCATTTCTCTGATAGAGATACCTGACAGTATAAGCCCCCATCAAAGGACAAAATGTCCGGTTTCAGGGGAGAGCGGTGCTATCAGCAGGCAGGAACGCCAGAATTTGCGGGAAATCGAACTGGAAATAGCCAGCGGAAATAACCAATGGACGCAACCAGAGTTGTTCGTGGCTTGAAGTCAATTCTACTGTTACTGCTTCGGGAAGGTTTCGCGCGCTCTGATCATGCTCAAAAGGCAAATCAATATTCACAGAGTTCCAGTGCGCCGCAAACTCTGGCAGGCTCATAAATTCCTGTACCAGATTTTGATACCAATCCTCGAATTGACACAATACATTCGCCATCTTGAAACCGTAAATGGTCTGGCGTGCCATGCGCGTCCATGTGACACGATTCCGCGCAAGGTTGGGATAGAGCGGCAATTCGGGATCGAACATCAGGCGCAGGAAATTCAGACGTTCCGGTGGAATCCTGGCAACTTCTTCAAAGGTGATCGCGTTCAGTGTCAATGCTTGCTCATTCATATAATGAATATGCCAGTCACGGTTGATGATAATCACCGGAACATCCAGGTGTTGCGCGGCTTCTATCGTCACCTGTAGCAGTTTTTCCAGCCGCTGCCCTGTGAAATATGGTGAAATGGGCGCAGTATGTGCCGCCATGAGCAAGCGGTTTCGTTCTTCCAGCGTACAGTTCAGATAATCGGCAATATCCATCACGACAGAACGGCGTGGCGGGCGCGTCACATCCCCCTGACGCATCCGCTTATAGCTGCTATACACCATATCCTCAAGTTCGGTGCGTGTCCATGTACGCGGCCCCCAGTCGTCCTGCGTCCAGCGTTGGACACCCTCCTGCTGACGACGCTTCAGAAGCTCTTCAATAACGTTCACAAACTCCCGGCAATCGGGATGCACACGATCCACATTCATGCTGAAAACCCGTCCTGTTTGCGCAATTGTAACCCGAACCCGTTTTTATATCTTTTTGACCTCGTTTTGATCGAAGTCGTGGTACTATTTGACTGAAAGTGCATTTTCGGTCAAATAGTCAACCAACAAAGGAAAAATGGGGAAAGCACGCGATAACAGCGAATTACCGAACCCGGAGCGTGAAAGACGTATCATGGAGGCGGCGGGCAAACTCGTCTTGCGCTATGGCTTCGATAAAACCACTGTCGATGATATAGCCCGCGAAGCAGGCATCAGCAAAGGCGCAATCTATCTGCACTTTGCCAGCAAGGACGATTTGCTTGAAGCCTTGATCTGGTATGAGGCATGGGAATTTTTGCAGGTGTATCTGGAACGTACAGAGGCCGACCCGATGGGCGGGACGATCACCAGTATGTTCAAATATGCGCTTGCAATAATGAACGAACAACCGATAGTACGGGCGCTCTACGCGCGGGATGCCCGAATCATCGGAAATTTCATGCTCCGGCGAATGCCCAACATATTTTCCCAACGCTCGTTGATGCGCAAGGAACTAATCGTCGCCATGCAGCACATGGGACTGGTACGCAAGGAGGTGGATGCCGACAGCGTTTCCTACGTTTTGGGCGCGTTCACGCTAGGGTTCTTTGCGCTGGATGAAGAAGGCTTTGGCGGGCCACTCCCTCCCTATGAGCGCATGGTGGAAACATTATCCGAAATGATCGGTCCATACCTGACGCCGGAAGGGGTGACCGATACCGAAGCGGGCAAGGCGTTGATACGACAGGCGGTAGAAGCCTATCGCCAGATCGAGAAAGAACGAAAGGAAAAGAAATCGTGAGTACACTCGCGTTACAGACGGACGGTCTGACCAAACAATATCAAAGGGGCAAACTGGCGCTCGATCACTTGAATCTCAGCGTCAACAAAGGCGAAATTTTTGGCTATCTTGGACCAAACGGCGCTGGCAAAACTACAACCATCCGTCTATTGCTGGATGTTATCCGTCCGACCAGCGGATCGGCTCATCTGTTGGGGCTGGATGCACAGAAAGACGCTATCGAATTACACCGGAAAATCGGCTATCTGCCCGGTGAACTCAATCTCTGGGACAATATGACGGGACAGCAGGTGGTCAGTTATCTGAGCCGGATTCGCGGCGGCGTTGATAGCTCCTATGTCAATCAGCTAACGGATCGACTGGTGCTGGATTTGGGCAAGCGTGTCCGTAGCTACTCAACGGGCAATCGCCGCAAACTTGGATTAGTGCTGGCGTTGATGCACAAGCCGGAACTGCTGATTCTGGACGAACCAACGAACGGTCTTGATCCGCTGATGCAGCAGACCTTTCATGAAATGATGCTCGAAGTCCAGAAAGAAGGGCGCACGGTGTTCCTGTCGTCGCATATCCTGAGCGAGGTACAGGCGATTTGCGAACGGGTAGCCATCCTGCGGGACGGACAGTTGAAAGCGGTACAGCGTGTCGCAGACCTGACAACATTCAATTTCAGCTTCGTCACAATGCAGCTATCCAACCCGGTAAATCCTGCACGTCTGGCGAACATCCCCGGTGTGAGCGAAGTCACCGCTGAAGGCAATACACTCAGGTTTCGGTTGGCTGGCGATTTTGATCCGGTGCTGCGCGCTCTGAGTGGCGAATATATCGTGAGCATTCATACCACAGAGCCATCGCTGGAAGATATTTTCCTGACGTTCTATGGCACAAAAACGCACGCGAATGGCATGGTCAGGGAGGCTGTGTAATCATGAGTGGAGTAGTATTTTTCGAGACGCTGCGCCGCAACTGGAAAGCGACGCTTGGCTGGGCGTTCAGTATGGCGATGATGGTTGGCTATGTGGTTATTGCCATCCCGGATATGAAAACAGTACAGCAGTACAGCGAACTGATCAAATCCATGCCGAAATTTGCCGTCCTGCTCATCGGCTCGGATGCCTCAGTGATGGCAACAGGCGCGGGGATGTTTGGCGTGATGTTCTATAGCTGGATTATGCTGGTGCTGGCTGCCTACGGCGTGATTGCCGGATTGAGCATCACCGCCAATGAAGAAGAGCGCGGGATCATGGATGTGTTGCTCTCGATGCCGCTTCCACGTTGGCGCGTTGTCATCGAGAAGTTCCTTGCGCACACAATCAATACGTTCGTGATCGCCTTCGTGACCTTCATTTCAATTGTGGTCTTCACGCAGGGATCAGAGGTCTTTAAAGAGATCAGCCTGGGGAATGCGTTCTGGAGCAGTATGAATATGATTCCGAGTATTCTGCTGACCATTGCATTCACCGCGTTCGTAGCGAGTGTGATTCGGCGGCGTGGACAGGTTATCGGAATTGCTGGCGGGTTCGTCGTGATCAGCTATCTGCTGGACTTGATGGGACGTTCTGCCGAGGGTAAAGCCGGGGCGTTGCGCGCGATTTCGTTCTTCACCTACTTCGATGGCACAAATGCGCTGGTGAAGGGTGTGCAATTCAGTTCAATTCTGCTTCTGCTGGTTGTGACTCTTATCCTGATTGGCGCAGCGACAGGCTTGTTCCAGCGTCGTGACGTTGGTGTGTGACTAATCCCCGCCCCCATTTGTACGGTAATGGGGGCGCTTCGCTTATTTCGACCCTGCTGGTGGTTTGATCTCCGGGTGATTCTTCAAATAAATCTCGAAGCCTGCTTTTTGTGCCGCGCGGCGTACCTCTTCATCATCATCGGTGCGAAAGATCGCTTCCAATGGTTGCAATGCCGCCTCATCAGCCAGCAGTCGCAATTCCTCGATCGCCCGCAAACGTGTTTCCCGATTCATATTTTGCAATCGTGCAATTTGATATTCGACCAAACGATGATCTGCCATTCCTACCCATTTCTCCACTGAAAAGAAGGGTTGTGAAAACCTTCTTATATCAAGCGATTCCCTGACGATTAAATCAAATTATAACGATAGTTAGCGAAAATTTCCGTTTTAGAGATAAAATGCGCCTGCTCTATTAATGATGCTCAAAGGTCTTATCGAATGCGCCAGAATACACCGGAACTATGGGACGAACTATGGGAAAAACCTCTCAGCCGCGAAGAGGATGCCTACGCATTGGCAAAAGAGGAACATTCCATTCGCTGGCGGCGTATTGAAGAGGCAACTCTAGCGGCTCTCGGATCGCTGCAAGGAAGAAGTGTAGTCGAACTTGGAGCAGGATCGGGGACGTGTGCGGCGCTCATGCAAAAACGCGGCGCGGAAGTCACGATTCTGGATTACTCTGACAAGGCACTGGATCGGGCGCGTGAGTTCTTCGGACGGGGTGGATTCAAGGCCGAGTTTGTCAATGAGAACGCGCTTGCTTTACCTGCCACCCTACAGAATCGGTTCGACGTTGCCATGTCGTTTGGGTTGGTAGAGCATTTTCAGGGAGAAAATCGCACACAGATTATCAAGGCACATCTTGAAACGCTCAAGCCCGGCGGTATTCTGTTTATCTCCGTACCGAATAAATTCTGTCCACCTTACCGATTATTCAAGTTTGTGGCGCAGCGCACCGGGAAATGGATTTATGGTGAGGAGTATCCATTTTCACATGGAGAATTAATCCGGCTCGGCAAGGCAGTCGGCGCGACAGATTGTCGCGTTTTCGGGAGTTCACTCGGCGCGTCCTTCGACTTCGTGAATCCTTTCAAGGCGCTGGCAATTGTGCGAAAGATTTTCCGCTTGAAGAACAATATGGATATTGCCCATTTGCGCAATGAACACGGCACGCCGCTGGATAGCCGATGGAGCTATGCACTGGTGTTGTGCGCTCGTAAGGGCAAATCATAATCGGGCGAATTTGTAGGTTCGCCCGTAGTGGCTATTCTTTCTGGAATTCCTTCAACCAGCGTTCGGCTTCCTTGTGGCGTGGATCGCTCTCTTTCATCCAGCGCAATGCCAGCATCATATCATCTTCCGCCAGATTGGTTTTGCCCATTTTGTATTGACAAATGGAACGGTAGAACCAGGGTTCGGGGCGTCCCGGTGAGGATTCTTTTGCATCGTTGAAATGCTTGAGCGCATCTGACCACTGCCCATTTTCAAAATCGATTATGCCCAGCGCCAGATGCGCGAACCATTGCCGCTTGCTGAGTTTCAGCGCATAGCCCAAATCGACAATGGCGTCTTCCAACTTGCCGGGCAGTTTTTTCTCGCGCGCCCATTGAACGTAAATGAACCCGCGCGCAGCGTACAACTCAGCACGCCCCTGATCATAATGAATCGCCTCGGAAATATCGACGATGGCGTCTTCATAGTTGCCTTTGCCGAATGATACCAGTCCGCGTTCATAGTACGCCTGCGAATCGGATTTTGTCAGGCCGACATTGCGCGCGAGTTCCTTACGTCCGTCTGTCATGGCTTATGCTCCGTAGGGCGTCCAGATATTTTTCACCTGGCAGGCTTGTCGCAGAAACTCCGCGTTGTTTTCACGGCTGTTTGTCGCCCAGTCTTCGGTATGTCCGATCCAGACGCGCTTCATATTTGTGATCGAAGCCGCTTCAACTTTCTTCACCTGTTCTGTGTCTTTTTCGCCCGTAAAATACCAGATGGCGTCCACGTCATCATGTTCCGCGAGGGTCGTTGTCAGCACATCGCGCTTGCCCGTGACGATATTCACCACACCTGCCGGGACATCCGATGTTTCCATCACCTGATAGAAATCGGTGGCAGACAATGGGAAACGCTCCGATGGTATAACAATCACGGTGTTACCCAACGCCATCGCAGGTGCAAGGCACGCGACCAAACCTAATAAAGGCGATTCATCCGGGCAAATAGCGGCAATCACGCCAATTGGCTCGTTCAACGCAACGGAAAGATTACGAATTGGCGTGGCATGTACCAGCCCGTCATATTTATCCGCCCATGCGCCATAGTTAAACAAACGCTCAATCGCGGCCTCGACTTCGGCGCGAGCAGTTGCCGTATCTGCGCCTGTTTGCTGGCTGATGCGTGCTGTAAATTCGTCGGCGCGTGCGCTCAGATTTTCCGCAAGATAGTAGAGTATCTGCGCGCGATTGTATGCTGTGGCATCTGCCCATTTTTCCGCGCCGCGCGCCGCCTCGACAGCGTTACGAATGTCTTTACGGTTGCCGTCGCCAACTTCACCAATCGCCACCCCCGCATGATTTTTGACGATCAGGCTGTAGCCGGAATCAGGACGTGCCTGCTTGCCATTGATAAACATCTTCGGTGTGCGATCCAGGCGCGGAAGGCTACTCGCGTCTTTGGCAGGATCGGGCTTGTGACCATTTGCCGAAGGCAGGTTAGCGAATGCAGGCAACGCTACCGCCGACTTCTTCCGCTTCATATATTCAAATAAGCCTTCACGCCCACCTTCGCGCCCATAGCCGGATTCACGATAGCCGCCGAACCCGGATGCCGCATCGAACAAATTGGTGCTGTTAATCCACACCGTCCCGGCTTTGACACCGCGCGCCATATCCAGCGCCGTATTGATGTTCTCGCTCCAGATACTCGCCGCGAGTCCATAGCGGGTATTATTAGCAATGGTGATCGCTTCTGGAGGCGTGCGGAACGTCATCAGAACCGCCACTGGGCCAAAAATTTCTTCTTGTGCGACAGTAGACGCGGGTGCGACATTCGTGATCAGCGTTGGTGGATAGAAACAGCCATCGGTGGGGCATTGCCACGAGGGTTGATAAATCGTGCCGCCTTCTTTGCCACCCTGTTCAACCAAACTCGTGATTTTCTGCAATTGGATCGGGTCGATAATCGCGCCCATATCGACGGCTTTATCGAGCGGGTCGCCCATGCGGAGTTTTTCCATGCGCGCGCGGAGTTTCTTTACCAGCGCATCCGCAACATTTTCCTGCACGATGATCCGCGAACCAGCGCAGCACACTTCGCCTTGATTGAACCAGATCGCATCCACCACGCCTTCGACTACTGAATCAAGGTCGGCATCATCAAAAACGATGAACGGCGATTTGCCGCCCAATTCCAATGACAGCTTCTTGCCGCTGCCCGCTGTCGCCTTGCGGATGATACGCCCGACCTCGGTTGATCCTGTGAATGCCACCTTATCAATGCCGGGGTGTTCGGTGATCATCGCGCCGACTTTGCCGTCGCCTGTGATAATGTTCACGACCCCCGGCGGCAGTCCTACCGTCTGGCAGATTTCTGCGAAGGCCAACGCTGTCAGCGAAGTGAATTCGGCAGGTTTGAGGACAACCGTATTTCCCAATGCCAGCGCGGGCGCGATCTTCCATGAGAGCATCAACAGCGGGAAATTCCAGGGGATGATCTGCCCTGCCACGCCGAGTGCCTCATAGCTGGGGAATTCTGTCTCCATGAGTTGTGCCCAACCTGCATGATAGGCAAAATGGCGCGCGACCAGCGGAATATCAATATCGCGTGTCTCACGGATTGGTTTGCCGTTGTCCATTGTTTCGAGGACGGAGAGCAAACGCGAATGCTTTTGTACCTGCCGCGCAATCGCGTAGAGGTAACGCGCGCGGGCATGACCGGGAAGTTTGCTCCAACTGCCGAATGCTGCGCGGGCAGCGTCTACTGCCTGATCGACCTGCTCTTTGGTAGCCTGTGCGATCTTGGCGATGGGTTTGCCTGTTGCTGGGTTGATCGAATCGAAATGGCTCCCTCCGGCAACGAATTGTCCATTGATGAATTGTCCGAATGGAGAGCGCTCCGAGAGCCACGTTTTGGCGATTGCACCAGATTCGGGCGCTGGCCCATATTCCATTGTTTCCAAAATTTTTGCGACTTGCATTTTGTTTACCCTTAAAATATCTGATTTTTGGTAAATAGCTGGTAGTACAATTCTTGTATTTGGAGAATTAATTCAATTCGCTTCGTATTTTTGCTGATTCTTTTTGCTGATTGTTGAACATTATCTTCCAGAGCCGAAGTTACTGTTAACAAGTTAGCCCATGCTTCAATTGCAATAACCCATCTCTTTATGTCGTGTCGTGTTCTTCTTAAAACCTCAATTGGCTTGACCTCAGAAATTGGCAAATAGGAATCCGCGATAGAGCCTATAAATTCTGTATCCTTTGTTTTGATAAACAAGACTTGTTCAACATCATGAAAAACGACAGGATAAAAGCCAAGTTTGATCCATTTTTCAGGAATATCTATGGGACTCAGCGGAATTTCAATAATAAGGCTGAATACATCATTTTGTGTTGTGGATTTTGTACAAGTATTGATCAGTAGTTTGCCCACTTGGACAAATAAATTTTCGCTAATTACCTCCAATTCAGAAATTTGTGCAAATTTTTCTGGTGGGTATAGATCATAAGTAATTTCTCGTTGAACATTGAGCCAACCAACAATTTTCTCATCCAGCCACGCCAAAAATACAGTACGTTCGCCGCGTTCCTGTTCTGCGAGATAACCCTCAAATTGCTCCTGCGTTTTATGCCACACCGCGAAGGTATCCAGCACAGCGGGAATATCTTCGGCGCGCAGTTGTTCGATCTTTAAATTTTCAGGTGGATTCATCTTTGGCCTGTTCGGGAAATAAACTCTCTACCAAAACGCTAAAACCGGGCAGTACGTCGCCAGCATCTATCATATCTTTTGCAGTAAATGTTTTAATATCTGGTTTTTCCGAGCCGGGAATTGGTTTGTAGACACGTATCAGCTTTTGCTTAGGATATACCAACCAAACAAGTTGCGTACCATGCGCGAAAAAAATATTCATTTTGGCTTCAAATTCATCCAGCGTATTGGACGGTGAAACCACTTCTACTACTAAATCGGGCGCAACAGTTGGATAATCCAAAATTTTAGGCTTGCGTGCTGCCGAGGTATAGCTAACATCGGGTTTAAGAACAATGTTTTCGCCGAGGATGAAATCGAGGTTGTCGTGATAAACTGTTCCGTCTATATTTTGTGTTTTAAGGAACAATCTCAACAAAAAAGCTATCTCTGCAACTATCCAAGCATGAATTTCTTTTGGCGATGGCACTTCGATAACTTCTCCTTCGATTAGTTCAAAATGTTTGTCCCGATTCTCTGGCAGCTCTGTAAACGCCTGGAATTCTTCGACATTCATCAACTGTGCTTTGGTCTGCATGATCTCACCTCACCAATCCATCAGAGGGACGCTGGATCGCGTCCCCGTCACTATACCATTGGATGCCGGAACGACGCCGAATAATGCCCGGTTACAAAATGTTCCAACTGGCGCTCAATGTCCGAAAGCAGTGAACTCGCGCCGAGCCGGAACAAATCCGGTTTCAGCCATTCGTCGCCAAGTTCTTCCTTCATCATGATCAGCCAGTCCAGCGATTGTTTAGCGGTACGAATCCCGCCCGCAGGCTTGAAACCAACCTTATGTCCGGTCTGCTCTTCATACTCGCGGATGGCACGCACCATCACCAGGCTGACCGGAATGGTTGCATTACTCGTTTCTTTGCCTGTGCTGGTCTTGATGAAATCCGAACCTGCCATCATCGCCACTTGTGACGCCATTGCAATATTCCGCAGCGTGCCGAGTTCGCCCGTCGCTAGGATCGCTTTCAGATGCGCGTCGCCGCACGCCCCACGGAAGGCTTTGATTTCATCGTAGAGCGCTTGCCAGTTTCCCGTCAGGACGTGCGCGCGGCTGATCACGATGTCGATTTCCTGTGCGCCTTCCGCTACCGAGCGCCGGATTTCCTCGATTTTCAGATCAAGCGGGTTCTGTGCTGCCGGGAAGCCGGTACTGACGGCTGCAACGGGAATGCCTGAGCCTTCAAGCGCTTCCACCGCCACACTGACCAGATTATGGTAAACGCAGACCGCACCCGTTTTGATGGACTGCACGCCCAACGCTTCCAGCAAATCAGTACGGACAGGCTGGCGTGCCTTCGCACACAAACGGCGCACATTCCCCGGCGTGTCGTCCCCTTGCAGCGTGGTTAGGTCGATGCACTGGATCGCGCGCAGGAGCCACGCGGCTTGCCACTCTTTCTTAACGGTACGCCGCCCCGGAAGGCTAGCAGCACGGCGTTCGACAGCGCTCCGATTCACACGCTGGTTCAGCACATGATCCAGATCGAACGGAATGCCGGGATTACGCTCGTGAGAAACAACTTTTATTTTTTTTGAATGAGTAAGGGTATTTGCCATATCCAACGCCTTTCCCGGTGCTAAAGCGCCGGGCTATGAACGATATAAAAGTTGTGATTGCCATCGGTTTGCTCGATCTATGAACACGGTATCTCTCAGCTTTTAACCTGTTTTGATAGATCAAGCGAACAACCATCACGCATAACAGAAAATTTGATCATAGCCCGGTGCTTCAGCGCCGGGACACAGAGCATTGCCTACTTCTCCTGTGCAAATGTATCGATCAACGCGCCCATGAAGCGCATTGTATCGAAATAATCCTTTTCGAGGATATTTTCGTTGGGCGAATGCGCCAGTGCGTTCGGATGCCACGTCGCGCCGCCGCAAATTGTCGGGATGCCGAGGTGCGTACTGAGTGCGTGCATCGGACCGCTACCCGCCATGCGCGGGACAGGGATCGGTGTCGCGTTCCACGCGATTTCGCCAGCGCGCACCGCTGCCCGTTCGACGCGCGAATTTGCGGGAGAATCTGCCGGGTCTTCACCACCAAGCAGAACAATTTCAATATCCGTGAAGCCGCGCTTGTCCAGATGTTTCCGCAAAAGGTCTTTTACCAGTGGTGGCGTCAGATTCGGCACAAGGCGGCAATCCACCTTTGCGAAAGCGTGGGCAGGCAAAACGGTCTTTGAACCACCAAGCGTATAGCCGGATTCGATGCCACAAATCGTCACGGTAGGCTCGGTCATCAAACGTCGATAGGCCGCTTTGTCATCCAGACCGTTCAGCCAGCCTTTCAGACCGAACCGCGCCATATCATCCGGCATATCATCAATCGGAACGGCGTCCAGACGTGCCAGCAATTCATCGGAAGGTTGCACGAAATGCTTATCGTAATCGTCAATCAGGATTTTATCGTTCGCGTCTTTGAGCGTCGCCAGTGCATGTACCAACCGCCATGCCGGGTTTGGCACAATCGGCGCAATGGACGAGTGTAAATCCATCGTCGCGCCGTGAGCGTGCAATTCAAAGTAGGCAATGCCCTTGCAGCCCATGCCCATGCTATAGCGCCCTTTTGCGTCATAGCCGCCCCCTTCCCAGAGCAAGCCATCCGCTTTGAGAATATCCCGGTGCTGATCCACCCATTCCGGCAAATGAACGCTGCTGATCTCTTCTTCGCCTTCGACAACCCATTTCAAAGTAACCGGCAGTTTGCCGTGTGTCGCAATCCATGTCTCGACAGCCTGGATACGTGCCAGCAATTCACCTTTGTCGTCGCTTGTGCCACGCCCGTATAGAATGCCATCTTTGCTGGTCAATTCAAACGGCGCACTGTTCCACAGTTCCAGCGGTACTTCCGGCTGCACATCGTAATGGTTATAGATCATGAGCGTATCGTCGCTCTCGCCGCGCAATTCCGCGTAGACAATCGGGCTGCCGTTTTCAATCGGGAAAACGGTCACGTTTGCGCCGAGTTTACGCAAACGCGCCGCCAACAGTTCTGCCATCGGCTCAATTTCGCGTTTTTGGGCGGCGACACTCGGTACTGCAATAAATTCTGCAAATTCTTTCAAAAAGCGTTCCCGGTTCGCTGCAACATATCGATCAAATGCTTCACGATTGAACAAGAATTTTTCTCCTGAGGGTTGGATAAATCGTTTACCTGCTATTGTACATCAACCCCGACCATTTTTACCGATCTCGAAGATCGAGAATGTTGATTCAAAAATTCAATTTGAAACATTTAATTTTTATAAAAATTCAAAATATTGATTGACTTTTTAAATTTCGAGGTTTATTATTTTGATCAACGATTCAACTTGGAGGAACAAAATGTCTGTACACATTAATGTAGTGAGCGACCTGGTTAGTGAAGGGCGCGAAGTCCACGATTTCGACAAGGTTGTTCTCGGAGGGTTCGGAAATCTGACTATCGTGCAGTCCGATAAGGAATCCTTGATGGTTGAAGCGCCTGAAGAGGTGATGCCGGAAATTACTACAGAAGTTCGGAATGGCACACTCTATATCGACATGAAGCGCGTCCACATTCATATTCCAATCGACATCAATTACAACCTCACAGTGCGCAAACTCGAAGAAATCAGCCTGACCGGATCGGGCAAAATTACTGTGTTCCCGCTGGATGTTGACCATATGCAGATGAACGTGAGCGGCGCGGGCAAGGTCAAAATCCATAAATGTCCGGTAGACTCCTTCCAGATTTCCGGCGCGGGTATGATCGAGGCGTTTGATGTGAACGTCCCGGATTTGAATGTTACGATTAGCGGCGCGGCACACGTCCGCGTGACGGGCAAGACCGAACGCCAATTTGTAAACATCCCCGGCGCGGGCAACTATTCCGGTGAAGGAATGGAAAGCCACAGTTCGGAAGTGATATTAAGCGGAACCGGGCGTGCTGCTGTTACCGCTACCGAAACACTCGACGCAACGATCAATGGTGCGGGCGTGATCAGCTACCAGGGCGATCCAAAAGTATCGAAGCGGATACACGGAATTGGATCGATCCACAGGCGTTAATCTTCAGCCGACATTTACCACTACTGCTCCCGACGATGAAGCATCCGAACGTTGCAGCAGAATCAGATACCAGCCCATAAAGACCAGCAACCCCAGTGATTTCATATCAATGACGCTGGGGTCTATGTCCATCTCACCACTGAATGAGAGGAAACCACCAGCCTTGAACCCGATGATCGGTTTATCATTTTCCAGCATCCAGACGTGTTTGCTGCCCCAGAAATTTGCCTGTTTCCAGTAGAAAATGCGCCCATCTGTGAGTACCAGTTTGTTTTTTCCCATCCCATAGAAATAGGTAGCGATCTCATTTCCCGTGCCGAGCGATTTGACGATAATCCGGCGCTGCCAGAACCCCATCCGTTGAAAACTCCAGCGGTTGCCGGGGGCATCTACTTCGGCATAGGAATCATTCCACCAGCGCGGACGTTTGATCGTCCCCGTAATTTCACCGTCGCTATTCACCAGATTGAAATCCCGTGACCAGCCCTTCGCTTGTACCCATCGCAGGTTTTGCAGTTCCAATTCATTGAAATCTTTGGACATTGCGCTTTCCTTTTTGTCTACTCATTACTACGGGAAAGGGAGAATCCGGTTGCGTGCCGATCTTTGGTATAGGATTGCCCCGAACCGATGATGGGTGTACTTAAATCTGCCCTGTTATATCCTATGCTCAACGTTAAGAAATTCGACAGGAGTTAAACTGAAATGACCTCTCTTTCCGATTTTTCCAATGGTTTGGCAGACGTTGTAGCACGTGGTTCTGGCAGCACGGTTCGTATTGAAGCGCGTCGCCGCCTCCCCGCGACAGGATTTGCGTGGGAATCTGGCGTGATTGTCACAGCACATCATGTCGTTGAGCGCGATGGAAATATCCGCGTCGGTCTGCCGAACGGCGAAACAGTGGAAGCAACGCTGGTTGGGCGCGATCCCTCTACTGATGTTGCGGTTCTGAAACTCAAGACGAGCAGCAGCGGGCTGAACGTGTTTGAGCGCGTTTCGTTCGAGTCGCTCCGCGTGGGAAATCTGGTGCTGGCGTTGGGGCGTCCGGGTAAGGATGTTCTTTCGACACTAGGCATCGTTAGCGCGATTGGGCAGGATGGCAGCAGCCGCGCCGGACATCTGGATTATTTCATCCAAACCGATGTTGAGATGTTCCCTGGCTTTTCCGGTGGCCCTTTGGTAGACGCCAGCGGCAATCTGGTGGGGATGAATACCTCTGCCATGCGCGACACTAGCCTGACCATTCCCGTTCCGACGCTCACCCGCGTGGTTGACGCGCTGGTCAAGCACGGCAAGGTACGTCAGGGTTATCTGGGCGTTGGTGCGCAGCCAGTTCGTTTGCCAACGGCGCTACGCGAATCGCTCGGACAGGAAACCGCGCTGTTGATCGCCTCGGTAGAAAGCGATAGTCCAGCGGACAAGGGTGGCTTGCTCCTCGGAGATACGCTGGTCAGCTTTGGCGGGCGACAGGTGCGCGGTATGGATGATCTGGCGGCATCGCTGGCGGCAAATGGCGTCGGCGCGTCCGTATCCGCGAAGATTGTGCGTGGCGGACAGATTCAGGAAATTTCGATCACGATTGGAGAACGACCATAAATGTCTACGCTGAGTAGTCTTAGTTCCGAGATGGGGGACGTGATCGACTCGGTGCGTCGATCCCTCGTCCGCATCAACTATGGGATGGGGAATGGTGCTGGTACGATCTGGCACAGTGACGGATTGATCATTACCAATGCTCACGTTGTCGGTGCTTTGGATGAAATCCGGGGACGCGATCCCCGCTTCCGGCGCGCATATGGCGCATACCGTGCCAGCGAACCGGAGTTGACCGTTACGCTCCCCGACGGCGCGGTACATCCTGCCAAACTGCTGGCGATGGACGCCGAGCGCGACATTGCAGCACTTTCGATTGACACGCAAAGCCTGCCAACAGTCCAATTGGGGGATTCTCGCAAACTGAAAGCCGGACAGTGGGTATTCGCTGTTGGGCATCCCTGGGGTGTGGTCGGCGCAGCAAGCGGCGGGATCGTCATCGGTACAGGTACGGATTTGCCGGAAATCACCAACGGACGCGACTGGGTGGTAATCAACCTGAAAGTACGCCCCGGTAATTCCGGCGGGCCGTTGGTGGATTCCAATGGACGGTTGGTCGGGATCAATACGCTCCTGACCGGGCGACAGGTTGGCGCAGCCGTTCCGGTTCATGCCATCACGCAATTCCTGAAGGAAAGTCTGGGGACGCACGTGGCTGAATCGCTGGAACTGACCCTCTAGCAAACAATCACGCCTGATCCATCCCCCGGATCAGGCGTCTGTCAAAATCAGATCAATGCCAGAATCCCGAATGCGAACTCCATTACTGCAAAGCCCAGATAGTCAGATGTCAGTTTGGGACGATCCAGCGCAATCGCAATTAATCGAGTGATTGCTGCGCCGAACCAAAGCCCTGCCATCAATTGATAAACGGTGGTGTTACGTAACAGAACTGCCATCAGTCCCAGTCCAATGAAGATGCCAGCCTGCGCGATACGAAATTCTGCCTTGCCGCGTCCGTCTGGCAATTCGTGGTGTACGAGTTTGGCAATCATTCCCGGCACAAGCATCGCCCCGATACCATAAAGCAACACCGAAACAGCGCTCAGAAGATTTAACCATTGGTTGATAGTCATGTTTTTCGTCCTTGAGAATAGAGGAACATGACCACATCATAGGCAAAAACTGACTGCCATCACCTGATAAAGCACTGCCAATTACTGCCAAATCGCTATGAATCGCTCAATTCGTTTCGTAATTCGTGTGCAATAAGTTTGGCGGCTGCGCCCTGCCAGTTATACAGCGTGCGTTCTGGTACTTCGCGCTGAAACCACATCAACGCCTGCCATTGATCCGGCTCAAGCGTATCCTTTTCGCCGTTCAAGCGTGCATAGGGTTTGATTCCTGCAACGTATGGAAAATAGAGCGCATTATAGTGCCGCCATTCGCTGCTTGTCCCAAAAGACGCTTCCCCTTCCGGTTTGAGCCGACTGATCATCTCAACCAGCAAACGTTTCAGTTCGACGGTGCGTTCCAGGGCATCACGCCGCGCGCCGCGCTGGGTCAACCGCTGATCGATGATCGGCAGTTCTACCAGGGGACTCACCGCAAGTTTTGGCAGGTCGGTCATGCTACTGAGGGCGCGGCGTGTCAACTTTGCAAATTCGGCTTCATCCAGCGTGGTAAGTTCCGCGACGGGGGGTGGTGCTTTGGGGATTTCCTCGATTGCCTCGCGCAAATCAGTCCGCGACTGCTTCATCTGTTGGCGCGTGAGCAATGGCAGGAAGGCAAACGCGAACGCATCAAACGCACTCTGGACACGCCCGGAAAGGGTTTGAATCAGGATTGCCGCCGCCATCACGCCAAACAGAAGCGCGATTAGGGGTACGGTACGGCTGGATTGTGTTTCGGCAGGCAAAACGCTCGAAAACAGCACAATCTGTGCGCCGAAGAGAAACGCCGTGAAAAATGCGCCATCGAAGGAACGGGTTAGTGGCAACCAGACGTTTTCATCCCGCTGCCGCGCGTCCCGATGGTGAAGCCAAACCCCGCCGCCAACCAACAAAAAAACTGGAACAGCCAGAATCAAATTAAGCGTAAGATCGGCGCGTAGAATCGAATCCACTGCAAGCGCAATGGCGCAAAGGATAAGTACGTCCCCTTGCAGGGCAAGTAGTCGCGTAAGCGGGCGACGATTGAGCAGATATGCGCCAAGCCAGAGCGAAACGCCGCCCAGAAAAAGTGTCAACATGAACGCTTCCCATTGAGCTTTTCACACCTCTATTTTAGCGCTTCTGGCGATTAGTCGCGCCTCTCCGATTGCTGGAACAACCGTGCAACCAGTCCCGTCCAGCCTGTTTGATGGCTTGCGCCCAGACCTGCCCCATTGTCGCCATGAAAATATTCGTGGAATAACACATAGTCGCGCCACAGCGGATCGCTTTGCAGGGTTTCAACGCCGCCATAGATCGGACGCTTGCCTGTAGCATCGCGCAGAAACAACTTGCGCAGGCGCATAGATAATTCGTGCGCTACCTGCCCCAGTGTCATCATGTTTCCTGAACCAGTAGGACACTCGACTTTCAATTCATCGCCATAGAAATGATGATATTTCTGGAGTGCCTCGATCAGAAGGTAGTTGATCGGAAACCAGATCGGCCCGCGCCAGTTGGAATTACCGCCAAACAGTCCATTTTGCGATTCAGCGGGCTGATAGTTCACTGTGAGCGCAGACCCGGCGGCATGAAATGTATACGGGTTATTTTCGTGAATTCTGGAGAGTGAACGAATCCCATAGGGCGAAAGAAATTCGTTTTCATCCAGCATATAGCGCAGGATGCGAATCATCCGATCCTTGCTCAGGAATGAAATCAACCCGCGATTCAGGTCATCCGACGTTTGAACGCTGGTGATATTGGTCGTCCACTGCGGGCGGTGCTTCATCAACCAGTGAATTCCTGTCGCAAAATGGGTAAAGTTGCTGAAAATATGCGGTTCCAGTGTTTCTACCGCCAGCAATGCCATCAACCCGACGAGGGAGCGCACCCGCAACGGAAATGGTGGACTATTCGGCACGTTTAACACATCGTAGAAGAAGCCATCCTGTTCATCCCATAATGAATGATTTCCAGCCGTCACCGCGTTGGCGATGCGCAGGAAATGCTCGAAGAATTTTGTAGCGCTATCCTGATAGATCGGTTCTTCCTGCGCCAGTTCCAGCGCAATCCGCATCATGATCAGGCTATAGAAGCCCATCCATGCAGTTGCGTCGGATTGATCGAGATGTCCCCCTGTCGGTAGCGGCGCACTGCGATCAAACACGCTGATGTTATCCAGGCCGAGAAAGCCACCGGAAAATATATCGCGCCCGTCTGCATCCTTGCGATTCACCCACCACGTAAAGTTGAGCAGCAGTTTATGAAAGATGCGCTCCAGAAATGCACGATCCGGTTTGTCCCGATGCCTGGCGTCGATTTTGTAGACGCGCCATGTTGCCCACGCATGAACTGGCGGATTCACATCACCCAACGACCACTCATAGGCGGGGAGTTGTCCATTCGGGTGCATAAACCATTCGCGGGTGAAAATGAGCAGTTGGTCCTTCGCAAAATCCGGGTCAATTTCCACCAATGGGATGCAATGGAACGCCAAATCCCAGCACGCATACCAGGGATATTCCCATTTGTCCGGCATCGAGATCACATCGAAGTTATTCAGGTGCGCCCATTGCGCGTTGCGTCCATGTTTGCGCTCTTGTGGTGGTGGCGGCGCACCGGGATCGCCTTCCAGCCATTGCAACACATCGTAGTAAAAAAGCTGCTTCGACCAGAGCATCCCGGCATATGCCTGTCGTTGTACCGATTTTTCATCTGGTGTGAGTGTGGCGGGCTGCAAGCGTTCATAGAATTTATCGGCTTCGCTCACTCGCAACGCGAAAACCTGATCGAAATCCTGAAACGGATCGGCCTGTGCATTCGTCGGCTCATGTTGATGTTTCAGGCGCAAACGGAGCGTCATCGTTTCACCCGGCGGGATACTTGATAGATAATGTGCGGTGGCTTTTGTACCCTGTTGTGCGGGGTTGATCGCGCCCTGTTCGCCATTGACGATATAACGATGGAAAGAATCCTTCACATAAGGCGAGTCGTTGGGGACACCATAGAGCCGTTCGCGGTTGGTTTCGTTCTCCGTGAAGAGCAGTTCCGGGCTGTCTTCCATATACAACATATATTTCCCGACAACAGGATGATCGGCATGAATACTATTTTCCGCACGCTGTAACCTCGGTTTGCTGGGTACATCCAGCATCGGGCCGTCGGGATAGCCCCAACTCCATGTATTGCGAAACCACAGTGTCGGCAGAATATGAATTGGGGCAGGTGTATCTCCACGATTGCTGACTTGAATCCGAATTAAAATATCGTTTGGTGCGGCCTTTGCATATTCGATAAAAACATCAAAATAGCGATTATTCCTGAAAATCCCTGTATCGAGTAATTCAAATTCGGGATCGTGGTAGCCACGCGCACGGCTGGCATTCAGCAAATCTGCGTAGGGATATGCCGCCTGTGGATACTTATACAGCATTTTCATGTAGGAATGCGTCGGCGTGCTATCCAGATAAAAATAATATTCCTTCACATCCTCACCGTGATTGCCTTCTGTCCCGGTCAGCCCAAACAGGCGCTCTTTCAGGATCGGATCATGTTCGTTCCAGAGCGCTACCGCAAAACACAGATAGCTATTCTGATCAGAGATGCCCGCCAGCCCGTCTTCATTCCAGCGATAGGCACGGCTGCGGGCGTGATCGTGCGGGAAGTAATTCCACGCATCGCCACTCGCGCTGTAATCCTCACGCACCGTACCCCAGGCCCGTTCGCTGAGATATGGCCCCCAGTGCTTCCAGTGTGCGGTTCCCTCGCGTGCTTCGTGCAGGCGTTGACGTTCGGCATCCTGATTCATTTAAAAGTCCTTTTGTTATTAAAATACGAATTGTATGTAAGTTTCAGTTGCTTTGCTTCATAGTATCGTTGATCTATCCTAACCTTTTGCGGTAATTTTATGCACAATTTCAAGGGGCAATTATGGACATCAAAGCAGGGATCGCACTAGCGAGGAAAAGTTTGGGCATTCTGCGCGCCGATAAGGTATTGAGTCGCTATCCACTCTACGGCATGGCCGCCTATGTTGGGATTGCGCTGGTGATGCTCATCTTCATTTCCGGTTATCGGCTCTTCGAGAATATCGACCTGGGCAGAGGCACGACGTTCGGGCAACAGTTCGGTGTTTTTCTAATTTTCATTGTGTTCTACATCATAAATTATATTGTCAGCACCTATTGTAATGCCGCGTTGATCAGCGCCACGTTGATCCGTTTGGGTGGAGAAGAGCCGGAATTACGCGATGGCTATACGCTGGCGGCGAAGCGTTTGCCTGCGCTGATCGGCTATGCTTCATTGTCGGCAACCATCGGGCTGGTGGCACGGTTCATCGCGGAATTTTCAGCACGCGGCAAGGCAAAAGATAACCTCGCCATTTCGGTGATTGGTGCGCTGGTCGGAACAACGGTAGCCAGCGCATGGAATATCCTGACCTATCTGGCGATCCCGGTGATCGTTGTGGAAAAGCTGAATCTCTTCGCTTCGATGCGCAAGAGCGCCGAAATTTTCCGGCAATTGATGGGCGAAGAGGCAGGCGGTCTTGGCCCGGTGAGCGTACTCGCGGTGCTGGTTGCTGTGTTTGCAGCGATCCCCGGCTGCCTGCTCACGACGATGGGCGCAAACTCCGGCAGTTCCTTCATTACGACCATCGGCTTTTTGCTCCTGTTCATTCTGGTTGGCGCAGTAACGTTGATCGGTGGCGCAATCAATAGCCTGTTGCAAGCCTCGCTATATCTTGCGGCAGTGGAAAACAATCCGGGGCCATACTTCAATGAAGCCGACTTGCTGGTAGCATTCGGCGGTTCGACGGCTGCGGCAGAATAGAAAATTGGGGCGTATCGTGACGGTACGCCCTCTCTACTCAGGTTTTACACCTTTGGCGGCGTAATCGTATATTCCACCTTGAGCGCCGAATCTCCGCCCGACTTGACAGTTATCGGGATGGTGAACGATAGACGCGACACATAACACAGCCGCTCATTGACCGCATCGCAATAGTAAACATCGGCGCTGGCCTGCAAGGTCGTTTGCCCTTCCTTCAACGTAACCGGGATCGTGATCGGCATTTTCGGCTTAACGATTTCCACCGGATGTTTATCCTTCGGAAGCGCAATCAACGGATCGCTGGTTACTGTGAATGTGAATGGCGCGATGTCGTTCAGTTTGTAGGCAGACGGCACGCTGATATTCAAAACCAGTTGGGTTTCTCCGGGGGCGACAGTCTGCGGGGCAAGTGTTACTTTTTCGCCGCGATCCGCCTGCAATGGCTGCACAATCAACACTTCTTCATTCGGGAATTTGACTGTCGAAACCTGATTGCTGCCCAGATCGATCACGCGAATCACGCCGTTGTTCGTATCTGCGACATAGAGTTTACCATCGGCATAGCTCAGACCACCGGGTTCGTTGAATAAGGCTATATCTGCGCCGCCATCGGTGAGTCCGGTTTTTCCCAGCCCGAACAACGTTTTGACGCTGTTATCCTTCATATCCACCAGCTTGATTTTGTGGTTATAAGTGTCTGCGATGAACAGCTTGCCATCGGGTGCGATGGTTACGCCGAGTGCGTGCTGCAACAGTGCTTTGTCCTTCGTCCCATCTGCGTCGCCAAAATCAAACAAGCCTTTCCCGATGATAGTCTGAACCTGCCCGTCAGTACGCGGCTCAAAATATCGGATTGCGCTCGATTCGGGATCGGTAAAATAGACCAGCTTGCCATCGAAGATCACGCCGCTAGGCTGTGCCATTTGCGCATCTGTCAGCCTGCCATCGACCAGGCCTTCGCGTCCGCTTCCGGCATACGCCGCAACCGTGTTATCCTTCAGATTGAGCGCCCAAATCTGGTGTGTTCCGGCCATTGCGATAATCAACTTAGCTTCGACAACAGTCACATCCCAGGGTGAATTGAGTTCCGTTTTCAGCCCTTCGCCGCCAGTATTCCGTTTAAGCGCCTGTTGGCCTGTACCCGCAAGCGTCGCCACTTTGCTGGATTTCAGATCAACGGCACGGATGGCATGATTTTCAGTATCAGCGACATAAAGAATTTCATCGGAGAGTGCCAACCCTTGCGGGCGATAGAATGAGGCTGTAGTGAACGTGCCATCCTTGAGCGCTGGTTGTCCGCTGCCGATAATCGCCTGCACCTCCCAGGTTTTCAAATCGGCAACGACAATGCGGTTATGGTTGCTGTCGCTGATGAACAACCGACCACCTTTCGGATCAGCCAGCACTTTGCCGGGAAAACTCAGCGCGGCAGGCTGACGATTCGCCAGTTCCGGCGTGATTTTGATCGGGGCGCGGTTGATGCCCTTGCGTTCATCCCACTGGCGTACCATCGCGTTGACAATCGGGCCAAACACATCGTAGACCCCTTCACCCGAATATTTCCCGACTATCTTTCCGGCGGGATCAATCAGGAACAGCGTAGGCCACGCATCGACGCTGTAATTATTCCAGATGTCAAAATCATAATCGTTGATAACCGGGTGCGTCACTTCATAACGTTTGACAATTTCGCGGATATTCGCGGTGCTGCCTTCATTTTTGAACTTGGCAGAATGTACCCCGATGACTACCAGTTCGTCGGGAAATTCTTCTTCCAGTTGCTTCAAATCCGGGATGATGTGAATACAGTTGATGCAGCCATACGTCCAGAAATCCAGTAAAACAATCTTGCCACGCAACGCGACCATCGTCAGCGGCTGATCGACATTGATCCAATCCAGCCCGACAGTAAACTCCGGCGCGGTGATTTTTCCTTCATAGCGCGGTTCGGCGGTAGGTGTTGTGTCGTCCGCAGCAAGTGCATTACTCATAGGCATTCCCCGTCCAGCCAAAATTGCGAGCAGCAAAATACCTGCCGCTACGCTCAACATCACTACAGCACGTCTCATTATCCAAAATACCTGTTACGTTACGTTCATTATGACACAATGCAAACGTGCCGAAGATAAGAAGGGCAGATGAATTTCGCTCACCTGATGATTGATCGGCGCTTTCCTGGCGGTTCCCTGCGACCAATACAGATCAGATGCAGAATATATTTGTTGCTTGCACGTTTGTTTACCCGGTGCAAACAGTCTCTTTTTCAAGTGAGGTGTCATCGTGCCGTTTACCCTCCAATATCCTGTTGCTCAACCAAGAATAAGCCAACAATTTCTGGAAAATCGCTATTTCAATTATTTCCCGCTCCATCCCGGTCACGAGGGGATTGATTTTCTTGTCCCCATTGGTACACCTGTAATGGCTTGTGCAGACGGAGAGGTGGCGATTGTCGATCCGGGAGGACAGACACCTTATGAAATCGCCTATGGAGTCCATATCTGGCTACGGCATCCTCAAGCGGATGGTACGGTATATCGGACGTTATACGCGCACCTTTCGCGCATGAATGTCCGCGTCGGGCAGCGCGTAAAAGCAGGCGATGTGATTGGCTATTCTGGCAACACCGGGCGTTCAACCGGAGCGCATTTACATCTCTCGCTCAAAAAGGATAATCAGCCACCCAATCAGGAAACGCGCTTTCGGGTCACCCGTCCCGGTCTGATGAAGGTCAAGGATACCAACCAAACATGGGCGGTTGGCGAGGTCGTCACCTATAAATATGATTACATCGACCCGACGCCTTATCTCACACCTGCCACAACTGTCTATCTGGAAAAACTCACCCCGGATAACATTACACCGACGCCGATTTCGTGGCGTCCCGATCACCCCCTGCGCGGAATGAACGGCGCAGGCTCGGCAGATTTTATGCTGCAAAATGGCTTACGTGGATGGGCGGTAGAGCCTGTATATATGGTCGATCAGGCATCGCAGCCTCTGCATTTTGAACGGCACGAAGCGTCTGGTATGCGCGTCCTCGTCCAATGGTGCTATTCGCGTTCACAGCCCGAAGGCGGCAACGGCACATTCCCTGTCAGGTCACAATACAAAGCATTTACAACGTGGTGCATTGACAGGATCAACCAGAGCAAAGGCGTATGGGGACACATCATCGGCAACGAACCAAATCGGCGCGATCAATCGCCTGGCGGGGTCGCTATCACACCGCAGGATGTTGCAACGCTCTATAACGATATTTGGTATCCGTTGCCAAAAGGCGTTCGTCTTAGCCCGCCAGCGCTCGACCCGACTTATACCGAAGGTCAAGACCCGCTGGAATATTTTCGGATGATGATGCGTAGTCTACGCGGGTTGGAGTTCCTTGCTCTACATGCTTTTGCCCCTGACAGCGCGAATCCATTGGACACAACCCGGCTGGTCAAACCTGCATGGCAGTATCGCGGATTCCGAATGTGGGAGCCGTTCGCGGGACTTGTCTATAGTTCCTACCCGAACTTCCACCGGATTCCGATTGTGATCACCGAAACAAACCCTTATCGGTATGGTACACGGACGGCGTGGCTTCCCGGTGATTTGCTCTGGCTGACAACCATTCTGGGCTATACCAACAACTGGAATCATATGGATGGCGATCAGTTTGTGCATGGTGTAGTCGTTGGACAATCAGGAGTTTTTCGGGCAATCCCTGCCTTGATACAGGGATTGAAGGATGCCGGGGATTTGATATAAAACGTTGATTCCAGACCCGGCGCTAAAGCACCGGGCTATACCCAAAGATGTGATAACAGCCTGAGAAGCAATCAACGCTTGCCAATTCTGATGGTGTCTCTGTATATGCAATAAAAACGCGCGCTTACAACTCTATCTTTGAGTTTAGCCCTCGGCTTCAGCCGGGGGGCTGGCTTACCTGTTAGAAGAACGTCGCAATGTCCCGGAAGACGGCTTGAATATCGTCGGTTGTTCCAACTGAATATTTGCCGCCGCCGCGCCTGGCAATGATACTCAACACGGACCCATCGGCATCCTTGCCATAACCAATGGTGAAGATGCTGATGTCTGGCACTTTTGTCCCTTCACGGTTACCGACAAGCACATCCATCAGGCCGTTGGTGCTTTTGTATTTGGCGCTGTCAGTGTCTTGCCCATCAGTCATCACCGCAAACCCGCCGAGGATGGCGAAGAAAAGGAGACGAGAACGAGACATATTTAGGCGATCTCCTGTTAACGTTGTGTTCAGGTTGGAGTTTTGCCGTTCACGCTGCGTCTATACCTATACGATAGGTAATTTAAATGTCCGTTAAATTTTGTGGAAATCTTGTATCAGAACCTTTTAACTCCATCACGAAATCGTTTTAGCTGCCGTTGACCTCCACAAATCCACCCACTGATTGATCAACTTATCCTGATCGTAGCGTTCCAGAATATCGGCTCGCGCCGCCTGTCCCATCTGTTGGGCGCGTTCAGGATCACGCAACAGCGTCAACATGGCGTGTGCGAGTGCGTCCGCGTCCATCGGTGTGAGCAACCCGGTTTTGCCATGCTGGATAATATCGCGCGGCCCGTCGCAATCGGTACTCACAGAGGGAATACCTGCCGCTGCCGCCTCAATTTGTACGCGCGGACCACCCTCATAAGTGCTGCTGTGTACGTAAATATTGGCAGATTGATAGAGCGATGGCAGATCATCAAAAGTGACGCGACCCGCCAGAATCACCGAGTTTTCCAGTCCCATCGTCTGGATTTGCGCCGGGTAGGGCGTTCCCTGCATATTCCCCGCCAGGATCAATCTGGCGTTCGGGAGAGATTGAACCACCCGCTGCCATGCACCTAGCAGAAGCGGAATGTTTTTGACCGGAACAGGTCGCCCGACCCATAAGGCTACGGGTTGTTCGGCGGCAATGCCGAATTTTGCGCGCCAATCGATCCGCTTGTCTGAAACGGTGAACTGTTTCAACGGAGTCGGCACAGGCACGACAGCGACCCGTTCCGGCTTCGCACCGATGCGGATACAGGCGTCGCGCTCACCATGATTGACAACGCGCACTACATCGGCACGGGGCAAGACAAACTGTGCGATCTTCTGCAAAATACGGTTTTGCAGGCTTTCATTCGCCCAATAGGGGTTATCGGCAAACGCCGTATGATCCTGTACGATCAGCGGAACTTTCAATATACGCCGCAGCCATAGCCCCGCCAACCCGGACAGCATCGCGTCCTGTGCAGTGATCACATCTGGTTTGGCCTGCGCCGCAAGGATGCGCCCGGCGCGCACCGCATCCAGAACATAGAGGAAGCGCGAACGCGAATTGGTCGGTTGGATGTGCAGCCGTTCGGTATGCAGCGGTTGCAATTTTGATGTATTACAGAGCGCCATCTGGATCGTCCCGAAACGGCGGGCATATTCTTCGTGGCGGGTGCGACTATCTCCGATTGCGCCTGTGAGGATAGTCTCATCCATGCTAATCATCAGGATATTCATGGAATCCGACATTGCAGCGCTGTGTCCACATCCTTGCCCGGCATAAACAATCGCTCAAAACCGTGCAGGGCATCGCGGCGGGTCGGCTCTCCAACGTCGGACATCAGGAAGGCGCGTTCGCCATAATCACCGATTTCCTGTGCTGCCCATTCATAATGGTAGTAGGCAAGCGCCAGCGGATCGACCTGTGTCTGGCTGTATCCTTCAAAAAAAGCATTCTGCGTTTCGGATTGCGCCGATATATTATTCCCGACGATAAACATCAGGTCACGTTCTTTCGGCGCAAACAACACGCCATCCCAGTCGATGATATGCAGTTGATCCAGACTGTCGATCAGGATATTGGCGGTATGAATATCCGCATGGCAGAGTTGGAATTCTGGCGGTTTGGCTTTCAGCTTTTGGCCTAGTTCTTCGGTACGTTCTACGATTTTCAGGATTATTTCACTCTTCGATTGCCAGAATTTTACCAGTTGCCGGGCGGCAGGCGATTGAAATTGGTGGTGATCGATGTTCTCGTGCAGATGTTGCACCAGATCAATCCAGGGCGAAACGAAGTTTTCTTGCTTCACTTGCGCAGCCAACCCCGAAGGAAGTTTGGTATGATGGATTTTGTTCAGGATAGCCCCCAGTTCCTGCCACTGCGGGAGCGATAGCCCTTTCCGCCCCACGATGAACGGATAGAGAATCAGGAAAAAGCCTTCAAGCGCTACCGACAATTCCCCGGAATGTGCCGCCAGCGGCGCGACGACCTGCCCGATTCCAGCATCCTGCAACGCATGAGGAATGAGTAACGCAGGCGTATAAATCTCGCCCTTTTTCACTTTGAGAAAATAATCCTTGTCTGCCCTGACCTGATAGACCCACGCCGCAGCGTCGTTTCCGATTGGTAAAAAATGGATTTCTTCTACCGGAAACCCATAATTCTCGCGCAGGGAGGCGATGATTTTTTCATCCGGCAGGTCAGGTTTTTCCAGCGACATAAATAAGTATCTTCCTCTAGCGCGGCTCTTTGGACTCTATACTCAGATTCACATCCGCAGGCGTGAAATACAGGTGCGCGCTGCCCTGACTGAGTGCATTCAAAACCTCGCCCTTACGGAGCAGGTTGAATGCAGCAATTTTATCCTCTGTTGTCAGCATGTCACCTAATCCAGCGAGAAATGCACCGATACGCCGTGCTTCCGCGTCACCAATGGCAGTAGCTTCGTTCAATTCGTTTTCGCGCTGTAGTTCCAGGAGACGCTTCTTTGCCTCTTCAACTTCGGTATCGCCTGCCATTTGGCGCAGACGCACCTCGTTTTCGCTCTCCTGCTTTTGCAGACGATTCAGGCGGTTGGTCGTCTCCTGAATGATTTCGTTCAGAATATCCTGTGTCTTGGGGTCTTTACATTCGATAGAACGCACTTCCACTGCGTTCAGGGTGACACCACGTTCGGTGTAAAATGGATCGTGACTTTCTACGACAGCACGCCGAACGATGTTATTGAAGTCTGCGAGGAAACGTTCCAGCGTCACCTGCGAGACAACCTGAATAATGCTGGAACGCGCATGGGAACAAATATCACCTGTTACATCGTCAGTGGTGGCGAGCATCGCTTCCACATTCACAATCTGCCAGAAAAAGGTGATCCCAAGTATAAGTTCAACATTATCTTCGGTACGTGCCGCAAACTCGTACCACATAAACTTGGGGCGTAAATCCAATGCTTCCAGCCGGAGCGCGCGTTTATCTTTATGAATCCCGGTTGACCAGATGAACGGGACGACTTCCTCATAGGGCGCGAGGAAAAATGAACGTTCCTCATCCGTCCCGCGCCGAATCCGGTATTTTCCGCTGCGATCCTTGATAACCATAATCTGGCTATCTTCCAGCGCGATTTGCTTGCGCACTTCCATCACTTCCTGATAGGCTGTCGGGAAGAAGACGCCTTTTTCGGTAATGAGTTCCAGTTGCCCGGTGGAAATATCGCGGAGCAAGACAGAGGTTTTTTCGTCAATCTTGACCGACTGATTGATTACCGTGTTCGCATGTCCTTCACCCTGCGAGGCGCGCAACATGACTTCATTCGGCTCCAGATATACGCTGGTTTCACCACGCACCACGCGAATCACACCCGTTTCATTATTCAAAATGCGCACATATTGATCCCGACGTAGCGGGGTAGCGGTCAATTCCTCGATAATGTCATCATTCACGCCGGGGTAAAACAGCGTTGGTCCGCGTTCGACGCGCTGCACGCCCGTTAGTCGATCTTTGACAAACAGGTATTCGTTTTCCTTGAGTGTCATTGCTACTTGTGGATCGTCGGTGGTTTCTTCATCGACGCCGAGGAAGAATAATTGCGGTCCGCGTTCCATCCGCAATGCGCCCGTCACGCGATCCTTGACGTGCAGGTATTCACCCTCGCGCACAGTAATCGCCTTAAACTCTTTGGCAAGCTGATCATCCGCGCCCAGAAAGAGCAGTTTCGGGCCACGCTCCATACGCTTTTCGCCAGTCAAACGGTCAATGAGTAAAACATAATGGCGATTATCCAGCAGTTGGGCGCGTCGTCGGTGTACCCGGTTGAGGAAAGGATTGATAAAAACAACCTTTGGCCCGTTGATGACGCGGCGTGTTGTTGGGCTTTCCACGAGGAGTTGTTCATCATTTTTGAGAAAATAGAAAAACATCATGATCCTTTCAGAACTACAATCTAAAACTACCCAAAAGCCTTGTGCCTTGTTGCCTGTATTGTTGTTGGAAGGCTCAACCGGACAACATTCATAATCTCACAATAAAATACAATAAGCAGGCATACTATAGGCCACGATGAAGGAAAACGAAAATTGACTACAAGTATAAGTGAAACATTACCCAAGCAAAAAAAGACCGTACAACGTCGGGGTTGCCTTTTTATCATAAGGCGTTTTCTAAAATGGTTCGTCCTTATTTTACTTTTGCTCATCGTGTTGGGCGTGGCATATCAGAGCATTACCACCGAACAAGACAAACGCAATTTTTCACCGCGCGGACAATTGTTTACTGTGAATGGTCATCAGATACACATTATCTGCACAGGTAAGGGGAGCCCGACTGTCGTTTTGCAAGGTGGCCTCTCTGCCGAATCTCTGTGGTGGTATCGGGTTCAGAATCAGCTTTCCAGACAAACGCAAGTCTGCGCCTATGATCGCCCCGGACTAGGCTGGAGCGAATCAGTTTCCGATGCGCGCGATGCCCTCACAATCACAAGTGAACTCCATATCCTTTTGCAGCAGGCGGGGATACCTGCCCCTTACGTTATGGCGGGACACTCCTATGGTGGCATCTGGACACGTATATACGCAGCACAGTATCCAAAAGAAGTAGCGGGCGTTGTTCTGGTCGACAGCGGACTGGTCATTCCAGCGAAATTTGCCAGTCAGAGCGAGTTTGAGGATTGGAAAAGATCAAACGATATGTTGCAGATGTTTCTATGGATAGCGTATCGAACGGGAATCGTGCGTCTATCCGATAGCAGTAGTTTTAGCAAATGGGGTTATCCATCGGAAATTGTGCCAGAATTGGCGGCACTACATTCTACCAACCGCACTTTTGATACCACCTATGCCGAAGAAATCCCGGTGATGAAATCGCTTACCGAAGCCTCCGCAACGGCTGAAAATCTGGGAACGCTCCCGGTTGTCATCCTATGGGCATCTGAAACAAACAAGATGATGGAACTGGTTCCGACATTGCGAGAATTTCATGCCAAAATCAGCATGTATTCTTCAAACAGCATTACGCGCGTGATCGCAGGGGCGGATCATGGCTCGATCCTCGGCAATGAACAGTATGCACAGCAGGTCACTGACGCTATCCTATTGGTGATTAAGGCAGTGCAAACCAGCCAGCCACTAACTCCGTAGCTGGATGTTAGTGGAAGTATCATAATTTTGAAACAATTCCAGTGGAGCGTATTTCAAGGGATTGCGTTACTATTTGTGGCGATTCAATTCGATGCCTCACGGGGAAAAGTCCATAATGAGCAGTTTAGCCGGACTAAACATCAAAGGGTATGCCCTGCAAGACAAGATCGGTGAAGGCGGTTTTGGTGCTATCTATCGCGGGCGACAGCTTTCGGTAGATCGTGAAATCGCCATTAAGGTGATCCTTCCTGAATACGCCAGTCGTCCCGATTTTATCCGCCGTTTCGAGACTGAGGCGCAACTCGTCGCCCGACTCGAACACCCGCACATCGTCCCGCTGATTGACTATTGGCGTGACCCCGAAGGCGCATATCTGGTAATGCGTTATCTGCGCGCCGGGAGCGTCTACGCGACGTTGCGCAACAAAGGCGCGTTTACGCCGGAAGCTACTCTGAAACTGGTGGATCAGATTTCGTCGGCTCTCTCTCTGGCGCATCGCAACAACATCATTCACCGCGATATTAAACCGGATAACATCCTGCTCGATGATGATGGCAACGCCTATCTGACAGATTTCGGCATCGCAAGAGCGACAACGAAGGATGGTGAAGAGGAGGACGATGTAAGCGGCTCACCCGGTTATATCGCACCAGAACAGATCACAGCCGGGGAAATCGGAGCGCATACGGATTTATACAGTTTCGGGATCGTCATCTATGAAGTCCTGACTGCGAATCATCCGTTTCAAGGGCTGACCCCTTCGCAGATGTTCCTGAAACATTTGCAAGGCAATGCGCTGGATATTCCCGCTAATTCGCCAATCTCGCCAAAACTGCGCGCCTTCATCCAGCGGGCAACTGCGCGACTGCCAGCGGATCGCTACCCGGATGCAGTAGCACTGGCGAAGAACTTCCGCGAGGCGCTTTCGGCAGATACCCCCATTGAAACCGGGTTCGCTGTGGTGGACTTCACAACCATCGTCAACCCCTATAAAGGCTTGCGCGCCTTCGATGAAGCGGACGCGGGCGATTTTTTCGGACGCGAAGCGCTGGTGAAATATCTAATCGAGCGTCTGGATGGCAAGGAACGCCATTCCAATTTCCTTGCGGTGGTCGGGCCAAGCGGAAGCGGTAAATCCAGCGTAGTCAAAGCAGGCGTGATCCCGGCGTTGAAGCGCGGCGCGTTGCCCGGTTCGGCAAAATGGTTCTATGCGGAACTGACCCCCGGCGTTGATCCGTTCCAGACTCTCGAAACGGCACTCCTGAGCGTAGCGATCAACCCTCCTGCTGATCTCGCGGAAATATTGCGCAAGGATGGTGATGGGCTGAAAAACGCGCTCAAGGCGATTCTGCCGGAAAATGAACACTTATTCCTGTTAATCGATCAATTTGAAGAAGTTTTTACCCTGCTGGATGATGAAGCTGCCCGCGTGCGCTTCCTTGAACTGTTGACGAACGCAGTACAAAGCGATCCACGTCTGCATCTGATCGTGACGTTGCGCGCCGATTTTTATGATCGCCCACTGCTCTATGAAGCGTTCGCGGCATTGATTCGCAACCGTACCGAAGTGGTTATCCCCCTCACAACTGAAGAACTGGAAGCGGCGATCATCAAGCCTGCCGAACGTGCCGGGTTACAGGTCGCGCCGAACCTCGTGGCGGATATTATCACCGATGTACGCGAAGAACCGGGTACGCTCCCACTGTTGCAATATGCGCTCACAGAACTCTTTGAGCGTCGCACGGCAAACCTGCTCAGGCTGGAAAGTTATCAGAACATCGGGCGTGTGACTGGTGCAGTCGCCCGCCGTGCCGATGAACTCTATAACGCGCTCAGTCCAGCACAGAAGAGCGTGGCACGACAGGTTTTCCTGCGCCTCGTTACGTTGGGTGAAGGGGTGGAAGATACCCGGCGGCGGGCGCTCCGTTCCGAACTGGCAGCCGTTGCGAAGGACAAGGATGCGCTGCAAACCATCCTCGATAATTTTGGCAAGTTCCGGCTGTTCACTTTCGACCATGATGCACAGACCCGCGAACCTACCGTAGAAGTCGCGCACGAAGCCCTGATTCGGGAATGGGTGCAGCTTCGGGAATGGCTGGATGCTGGTCGTGGCGATATTCGGACACAACGCCAACTCTCCGCTGCGGCGAACGAATGGCAGACTGCCAAACGCGATCCGAGTTTCCTGCTGCGTGGTTCACGCCTGACGCAGTTCGACGAGTGGACAAAAACGACTGATTTGGCGCTGACTGCTTTTGAAAACGAATACCTGCAAACCAGTCTACAGGAACGTAAAGCCCAAGAAGCCGCCGAACAGGAGCGGCAAGCGCGCGAAAAAAATCTGGAACGTCGCGCCGCGCAAACGCTGCGAGGGCTGGTCGGGGTCATGGCGGCGGCGGTAGTTATTTCGCTTGGCCTGACTGCTTTTGCTTTCAGCCGTAGCCAAGCCGAACAACAGGCACGCGCCATCGCTGAAAATCGTGCGATAGAGGTGCAAAGTCTGGCGCTCTCGGCATCGGCACAGCAAACCCTGAATGAAAATGATCTCGATCTCACGCTGGCGCTAGCGTTGGAAGCCAACAAGACCGACGCGCCGCCAAATGAATCCAAACGAATGCTCTTGCAAACCGCATCGCTGCCGGGGACACGCCGCCAGATACAGACGACGAATCCACTGTGGGCAGTGGCACTCAGCCCGGATATGAAGCTGATCGCGTCTGGCGGTGGACCGACCACACCGGGATCGAACCTGTATAAAGGCAGACCAACTTTCCAACCGCTGAACAGTTCGCCCGCGTCGGGAGATTATGCGGTGGTGCTGTGGGATCGGACAGACGGCAAGATGCTCCAGCGGTTGGAAGGACACACCAACACCCTCACCGATCTGGCTTTCTCTGCTGATGGTAAATTGGTCTACTCTGCCTCCGCTGATGGTACGCTACGGGTCTGGGATATTGCCAGCGGCAAGGAACTGCGTCAGATTGGGAAGCATGTCGGGCAGGTGGTCGCCATAGCACTCACACCGGATGGGAATGCGATCCTTGCCGCCAATAACGACCTCGAAACGGGCAAATCGGCACTGGTATTATGGAATACCAAAACGGGCGAAGAAATACGCCGCTTCAATGCCTCGCGTGACTTTTATTATTCCATTGCCGTCAGCCCCGATGGTAAAACAGCGCTGACGGGTACTGGGCCTGCTGGTCCAACTTCGCCACTGATTGACGCGCCCGACGTTGTGCTGTGGGATTTGCAAACCGGGCAGGAATTGCGCCATCTCAAGGGGCATCAGGGCGGCGTGTTTAGCCTCTCCTATAGCCCGGATAGCAAAACCGCGCTTTCCGGCGGGATCGAAGGCGCTGTCATTTACTGGAATCTGGACACGGGCGAGATCATCCGCCGGATACCCGCGCCCTATGACCGCTTTGCGTATCGGGTCGCCATCAGCCCGGATGGACGTTTTGCCGTGACCTATGGCTTCGAGAGCTATATCATGGTTTGGGATTTGCAGAACGGTATCGAAATCAGCCGTTTCCTGTACCCCAATGCGCCGATCACAGATATGGCGTTCTCGCCAGACAGCCGCAGCGTAATCACCGCCGGGGCAGATGCCTTCGCCCGCGACTGGGAATTGTTCAGCCACAACGAAGTACGCCGCATGTTCTCGCCGCCGGGAACAGGTCAATGGGCGCTGGCGATCAGCCCGGATGGAAAGACCGCCGTTACTAGTTCCGGCTCTCCGAGTTTCTTTAAACCATACTTCGGACCAAACCTGATCCATATCTGGGATATTGCTACGGGTAAAGAGATACGGGCGTTTGAGGGCGCGAAAAGCACTATTTTCTCGGCGGCGTTCCTGCCCGATGGCAAACGCTTCGTGACCACTTCGGGCAATCCTTTTGGTCCCGGCGATAACGCCATGACGCTCTGGGACGCAGAAACCGGAAAAATGATCCGGCGCTATGAGTCTCCGATCAGCGCACTGACCGGACTGGCAATCACGCCGGATGGCAAACGCGCGGTCACGCTCTCGTTTGGTGCAGCGCTTATCCTCTGGGATTTGGAATCCGAACGCCCATTGAATGTCTTTCAGGGATCAATGCCCTTCTATAACATCACTATCAGCCCGGACGGAAAATATGTCCTTTCTGGCGAAGGTGACGGTACGGTGACACGTTGGGATATGGAGACGGGTAAGCCTGTCCAGAAATACATTGGCGGCAACCATTTCTTCGTACACGATATTGTCTACTCACACGACGGAAAATTTTTCGTTGTAGCTGGTGGTGACGATTTTGCCGTAGTCTGGGACGTGGATAAACCGCAACAACCTCGCGCTACCTACAATCTTGCACGGGCAGCGCTCCGCTCGGTTTCGCTGAGTTCGGATGATAAACTGCTGTTGATCGGGTCTAACGGCGGTGACCTTTTCCTGTTCGATCTGGAAACACAGGAACTGGTCGGCAACTATATCGCCTATCGTACCGAAGTGTGGCAGGCGCGTTTCACGCCAGATAACAAATTGGGGTTGGCAACCTCGCTGGATGGAGATGTAATCGTCTGGCAGATCGCGCCGCAAAGTCTCACGGAACTCAAGGATTGGACGTTGAAAAATCGGTTCATTCGTCCGTTCACCTGTGAAGAACGCGGGCGTTTCCGCCTGGCCGCTTGCACGTCAGAAGAACGCGCACACCCACAGACTGGCGGTGGACCTCTGCCAGCCGGGACGCCACCACGCTGAGACCGTCTGGGAGGTTCAATAAACCCCACCCTAAGTCCCTCCCCGCCAGCGAGGAGGGACTTCCACGCCTGGTTTTAACCTCCTTTCCCTGCCTGTGAGGAAAGGGTTGGGGATAGGGGTCAATCCTTTTCAGACAGTCTCTGGATTGATTCGCCCAATCACAGCATCCCCTACAGAAATATGGCTCAGTTAATGTAGGGGTATGTTGAATTTTTCAACAACAGTGTGGTAAATATGTCACTATCTCAAATATTGAAGAGGTAACCGTGAGCCAGATAAATCGTCGAGACTTCCTAAAAGGCAGCACCCTACTCGCTACGGCTTCGACAGTTGGTTTTAGTGGCATGTTTGGCCTGCACAACCTGTCACAGACGGCAGGTGATGATATTCCCACCATCCTGAATATTGCCGCTACTGCCGAGACCTTTGCCTGCACCCATTATTTTCAGGCGCTCAACAGCAAAATCAGGTTCACAACTCCCCAATTAGCCTACATCAAAGCCGCATTGGAAGAGGAATTGATCCATCTGGAATTTCTGAATGCCAATGGGGGTAAAGCCCTGCTTGAGGCGTTCTACTTCCCCCAGGGCGTATTCAAAAGCGCGATCTCGTTTGGCACAGTGACCTCGGTTGCCGAAACCGTTTTTGTCGGGGCATATCTGGCGGCGACACGCCGTTTCGCTGAACTGGACCAACCCTTGCTGGCGGCAACGGCGGCACAGGTCGCGGTCATCGAAGGCCAACACCTCGCACTGGTTCGCCAGACCGCCAATCAGCTTCCAAACAACATTCCGCTAGGAGAACCCAAATTCTTCAATGTCTCCGATGCGGTTCCAGTATTGCAACCCCTTCTGGATGGAAAAGAAGGCGGCTTGGGCGCAATGGAAAAAGAACCGACCAAATATCCCGGTGCGGAAGCCATCCGCAAAGCAATCGGAAAAAGCGCGCTAGTGCCAGTCAAGCCGTTTGTCGATCCATCGTTGTTTTCGACGACTGCCGCAACACCTGAAGCCGCGAAATAATCATTGTGTTTAAAGGGTGTTTCCTCTGGTCAGGAAACATCCTTCGCACAACGAAAGCCGAACGACTGGTTTTCCGTATCTCCTGCCTGTGACAGCCGATAGGTCGTCGTATATTCAAATGTCCCGGTTTCGTTCAGTTGCATGAACCTGCCGCCACGCCGAATACGCTGCAATCCGTTTGCTGGCCC
This sequence comes from uncultured Anaerolineaceae bacterium, assembly GCA_964432445.1. Lineage (GTDB taxonomy): Bacteria > Chloroflexota > Anaerolineae > Aggregatilineales > UBA2796 > JBBRMW01. Next base: position 544 of record CAYSOC010000048.1, on the reverse strand, counting down.
GGTTGGGTCTTGTTTGGGACTGGTCGCATAATAGTCTGCCTGATACCAGTCGCTCACCCACTCCCAGGCGTTGCCCGCCATGTCCAGAACGCCATACTGCGACTGACCCGCTGGGTAGCTACCAACATTTTCGACAGCCTTGCTATTCCAGTTCGCTGGAATAACACCATTGGTTTTGGCGGTATTTCCCCAGGGGAACTGGAAGTTTTCAGTTCCGCGTGCGGCATGTTCCCATTCAGCTTCTGTTGGCAAACGTTTTCCCACATACTCGCAATAACTGGCGGCGTTATCCCAGGTTACATTGATGACAGGTTGATTGCCTGTGCCTGACGGGAAGGCCACTACGGTCACTTCCGGCTTGCTGACTACCTTGACCTGGGTGAAATAGAGTTCCAGCCAGACTGTATTGGGGCTAGGTGTACTGGCCGTATACATGCCTTTGCTGAAGAGCAAAATGATAATTTGTTCCTTGCCGGCCTCGACATGACTGTCTGAAGTATGTTCCGGGTTATAGCAGCAGGTCTGATCTGACTTCAAAATCTCG
>CAYSOC010000047.1:0-38896 GCA_964432445.1 uncultured Anaerolineaceae bacterium | reverse complement strand
CATCAGCATAATACTGATTTTTCTCCATCGCCTGGATTTCAGTGGCGCGTTCCGGGTTGGTTTCCATCGTGAAGAAATCATCGCTGGCAGGGCGACGTTCCCCGAACAGTTCCGTGAATTTGTGGTTATAGGTTTCCTGTGCCGAATAGTGGAACGAAAAATATTCCATATTCAGCATGAAACTGCCATCCGGGTTGACGTTGATCAGCTTGTAGACCTTATCCACATATTTCGGCTGACCATAGGGAGCCATCCCCATGACTTTGTACTCGCCCTCGTTCACCTTGAATCCCAGAAATGCAGTGAAGGCTGAATATAGCAGACCGAGTGAATGGGGGAAACGCTGCTCCCAGAATAACTCAAGCTGATTTGTGCCACTGCCATCCCAATTGGCTTTGGCGCGGCCCATCGTGGTTGTTGTCCACTCGCCCACACCGTCGACTGTCAGGATCGCGGCTTCCTCGAACGGGGAGCAGAAGAACGCACTGGCGGCGTGCGTCGCATGGTGATCGGCAAACAGGATTTTGCTCTCATCGATCTTGAGTTGTGTCATGATCACGGTACGCATGGAGAGCTTTTGCGGTAGCCATGAGAGCATCGCCTCACGGAAAACTTCCCTTGAGCGTGGGAATGTACCGAGCGCTGACATCAAAATACGCTCGAATTTGACGAACGGCTTCTCGTAGAACACCACGTAATCGAGGTCTTTGATAGTTATCCCGGCTTTACGCAGGCAGAAATCAATTGCCTGGGTCGGGAAGCCATTGTCATTCTTGATGCGGCTGAAACGCTCTTCCATCGAAGCCGCAATCAGTTTGCCATCCGCAATCAGGGCTGCCGCTGAATCGTGATAAAAACAGGAAATTCCGAGGATATACATAAATCAGCCCTGTTTCCGTGCTTCATCCAGCGTATGGTTAAGCGGCCTACGCTCCAGCCATGCGTTCGGGCGCTTGAGTTTGAGAGGATCGGTCAGATATTTCGCGCCCAGCGCAAATGGAACGAAGATCGTGAAGTAGAAGGCGGTTGCTGTGAACCGCCCGACATAATTGCCGTTGACATGCCCGATGATCTTCCAGCGATCCCAGGCGAGGCGCAAAATTTTCACCGTGAATGTTCACCCCTGGCTAAACAGGGTGATTATGCCAGATGGCAGGGAAATCCGTCAACGCCGCTCACCTGACATTAAAATTACGGATGAAACACGGGATTTATAAAAACAAAAACTTTTGCCATCCAGTCGCTAGTGTTCGGCCACCCGGTTATTCATGTTTTCCTGATTTGGCATCCGTTGCGGGTTGGTCATTTCGGCATCGAGTTTGATTAAATCGAGCGTTTTTTGATTGCCAAAGGTGGTTTGCATCCGTATGATGTTTGCCGGAGTTTCCAGACGTGCCGCATTGATAGAATCTGAAGACGATTCTTCTGACTCACTGGAAACATTGGTTGGTAGATTATCCTGAACTGCACGTTTTTGACTATAAGCAGGAATAGCCATGCACGACCTCTGTACACAAAAGAAAGATAATAAAGCAGTTTTGAGATATGTTGGGATATGTAGAGGGTCGTTGATGGGATTGCTATTTGGAACAACCGATATTTGCGGAAAAATTCTAGCCAACCATAAAATAAAAAACTACAGGAGATCGATACTGTGAGCGACAAATATACCGATGGTGATAAACGCCGGATTTTGCTGGAACTACGCTTTCTTCATACCGAAGATACGCTCTGCAAGAAGTGGAACCTCACTAAATATCGGCTTGGGAAATGGAAAAAGGCGGCGAACTATGCCTATCTGACGCCAACATTTCGTGAAATGGTGATTGTCGCTTTGCACAATGGCGCGAATACCATCCCCAGGCTGATTAGCTATCTGGATTACCTTGATCATGCCATCTATACCGAAGCCGAAATTTTGAAGGCGCTTCATGATCTGCGTGCTGAAGGGATCGCCAGAGAAGATAGTGGCCTTTGGCTATACGATCAAGCCTATTCCCAAAACGATACTTCGTTCATTTTTTAGAATTTGCCCAGGTCGCTATTCCCAACAGTAGCAATGCAGTACAATCTTTGTTGTACTGTGCCAGATATGAAGTAGCGAGGCTGTATGTCTGCAATTGAATCTCCAGTAGCAAAATCACCTCTTCCACCACGCGCTGATGGTCTGCCAATTATCGGCAGCCTGATCCCGATGCTCGGCAATCCCAATAAATTTTTTACTTCACAATATTTGAAGCACGGGCCTGTTTTCACTGTCCATGTTCTCAATCGCCGTTTCACTGTACTGGCTGGCCCGGAAGCAGTCGAATATATGGCAAATGAAGACGATACCTTGACAGGATTTTCCATCTGGAAACCTTTCGCAGCGCAATTTGGCGCACAGCATACAGTGACTTCGCTCGATGGTCCGGAGCATACACGAATGCGAAAAGTGATGCGACGTGGTTTTTCGCGTTCTGCCGCGCTCGACACCATCCCGGTGACTATTGATGTAACCCATCGTTTGCTACGTACCTATACTCCAGGTACATTGATCCCGGTAACGGATTTTAGTACCAGCCTGATTGCCGAAGTCCTCGGCTCGATTACGCTTGGGCGAGTGACAGGTGACTATCTGCCGGATTTTATAACGGTATGGCGTAATTACCTATGGGCTTATGTGATCGGCTCCAAACCGAAATCCATTCTGGAAACCCCGGAACACAAAAAATCGCTTGAGCGCATGATAGAACTGGCACATGCCATTATTGCGGCCTATGAGCGCGGTGAACTCAAGCCCGGCGATTCTCAATATGCCGATGATCTCATTAAAGCGGCAAAGGAACAGCCGGATTTGATCCAGCGTGGTGATTTGCTGCTCGGCTTGATCAGCCCCTATGTTGCCGGACTAGATACTGTTGCCAGTATTGTGATATTTATGCTATACGAGGTTATCCGCGATCCAGCTTTGAAGGATCGCCTGATGTCCGAAATTGAAGCCCTGTTTGCGAATGGCATTCCAACACCGGAACAACTGCGCCAGGTTCCTTTGCTACACGCCACCGCGATGGAAACGATGCGTGTCTACAATGTAGCAGGAACGCTGCCACGTATCGCCAAAAAGAACTTTGAATTTGCCGGGCGTCACATCCCGGAGGGCGAAGCGTTACAAATGGCAATCGGTGTCGTTCATCGGCTGGATAAATTCTACAAGAACCCGGAAGTGTTTGATGTGGATCGCTTCCTTGAACTCCGCAACGAGCATAAACAGCGTAATGCATTTGCGCCTTACGGTTCGGGTGCGCATACCTGTCTTGGTGCAGGCATGGCAGAGGTTATCATTGCGTTGATGGTTGCGACTATCCTGCACGATGGGGACTTCAGCCTTGAACCACCGGATTACAAGATTAAGGGCTTCGTCTCTGGAGATTTGAAACCAGCACCCGACTTCAGATTGAAACTGAATTCATTCCGTAGCTAGTCAGCGATAGCGCATGGATTTTTCGAGCAACTGGAGGAATTCCTGTTGCTCATTACTGAGGTTGAGATAACTGGAGGCGAGGCGCGTCATATTGACCTTATCACGCGCCTCGGCCAATGTATATCCGTGCTGAATGAAATAAGCGTGCAGCATGGTTCCGGTGCGTCCAACCCCCGCCTGACAATGGATCAGGGCGGGACGTTTCGCAGCGGTCATGTTATCCAGATAATCGACAATTGCACGCGCCTGCTCTATCGTTGGTATAGACCAGTCATCTATGGCAGAGTGTAGCGCACGTATATCAAGCTGGCTGAACAATTCTTCGGTGATTGTGCTGCGAATTGTTAGCGGATGTTCCGTCAGCGTAACGATGGCACGGATGCCCTGCCCGTGTAGAGCGATGATGTCATCACCAGTCACGGGCGTGCTGCTGGCCGCCAACACATCCGGAACGATCCAGCTAATCCGCATTATTCTTCGTCCGAGCCTTCTTCGTCGCCGTTTTCGAGATCGCCCGCCACATTGACTGGCACATCGTTCAATTCGGCATCATCCCCTTCAATATCCTCAACGGCAGCCAAATCTTCTACAGGCGGCGCTTCCTCGCCTTCCTCAGTGGGGATGATTTCCGCCTGAACAACTGCCATACTTACTACACGGTCTTTCTTGCCGGGCTTGATCACGATAACGCCCTTGCTGGCACGCCCAACCAATGGGATCGTATGGGCAGCGGTGCGCAACGTTACGCCCTGGTGAGTGATGACGGTCACATCGGCAGCGTTGTTTTCGAGAGCCTCTACAGCGATAATCTCGCCGCGTTCTTCGGTTGCGCCACGTGCGATGGTCAACACGCCGAGGCCAAAGCGCCCGCGTATCGGATATTGCCAGATTGGGGTGCGTTTTCCATAGCCGCGTGCTGTGACAACGAGGAGGGTTTGAGTTGCCGCGTTGATGATTGCCAATCCTGCCAAGTGATCGCCTTGGCGCATCCGCATCGCATTCACACCACGCGCACCGCGACCCATGACGCGGACATCCGTTTCCTCGAACCGCAACGCCTGACCACGCGACGAAACCAGCAGGATGTGATCTGTACCGGAAGAACGATAGACCCAGCCAAGTTCATCGCCGGGTTCGAGATCGATAGCGATCAGGCCATTGGTGCGAACTGTCTCAAAATCGCTGATCTCCACGCGCTTGATACGTCCCTGTCGCGTGCAGAGAACGAAATAACCGCTATCGAAGTCTTCCACATGGGCGATGGCAGTGATCTTTTCATCCCCTTCGAGCGCGAGGATGTTATTGATCATGATGCCTTTGCCATCACGGTCTGCTTCCTGTATCTGGTAGGCACGTTGGGCATAAACTTTGCCCCGGTTCGAGAAGAACAGGCAATGATCCAGCGAGTTGGCGCTGAGAATATGGCGCACGGCGTCCTCTTCGCGCGTCGCCATGCCGCGCATCCCTTTACCGCGTCGTTCCTGTGAACGATATTCGGCGGCAGCAGTACGCTTGATGTAACCGCGCGTCGTGATCGAAATCAGGACTTCTTCGTCACGAACAAAATCCGTTTCATCGAAGTCGCGGGCCGCATAATAGTCAACCGTTGTACGGCGTGCATCGCCATACTTCTCGGTGAGTTCATTCAGGTCAGATTTGATGACAGCGAGGATTTTGGCAGGACTCGCCAGCAGATCGAGCAGATAATTAATCCGATCTGTCACCTGACCATATTCTTCCTGAATCTTCTGTTGTTCGAGGCTGGCGATGCGGCGCAGTTGCAAATCGAGGATTGCCTGTGCCTGTGCTTCGCTCAACTCAAAACTTTGCATGAGGCTGGCGCGCGCTTCGTCGGTATCGGAGGCTTGCCGGATCGTCTGGATAATCTTGTCAATGCTGCCGAGCGCCTTGAGATAACCTTCGAGGATGTGGGCGCGGGCGCGGGCGTTTTTCAATTCAAATTCGCTGCGGCGAGTGATGACTTCGCGGCGGTGTTCAATCCAGATTTGCAGCGAACGCTTCAGCGAAAGGGTACGTGGTTCGTTATCGACGAGTGCCAGAATCTGCACGCCGAAGGTGCTTTGCAGTTGCGTGTGTTTATAAAGCTGATTCAGAACCTTTTGCGGCTGAGCGTTGCGCTTGAGTTCCACTACAATTGCCATACCGTGACGGTCTGATTCGTCGCGCAGGTCGCTGATCTGATCAAGTTTGCCTTCCTTGACCAATTGTGCCATGCGTTCGATGATCGATACCTTGTTCGTCTGGTACGGAATTTCCGTAAAGACGATCCGGTAACGATCTCCACGCATTTCTTCAATTTCCGCCTTTGCGCGTACCGTCAGGTGTCCGCGCCCGGTGGCATACATTTCGCGGAGTTCCTGCCCGCCAATGATGATTGCCCCGGTTGGAAAATCTGGCGCAGTGACAAATTGCATCAGATCATCGACGCTGATCTCATCGGCGCGATCATAATTGTCAATAATATGTCCAATTGCGGCAGTGAGTTCGCGCAGGTTATGCGGCGGGATATTCGTTGCCATCCCGACGGCGATACCACTTGTGCCGTTGAGGAGCATATTGGGCAGGCCAGCGGGCAATACATCCGGTTCCTGCAATGTCCCGTCATAGTTATCGGAGAAATCAACCGTATTCGAGTTGAGATCGGTGAGAATTTCCTCAGACATGCGTGTGAGGCGGGCTTCGGTATAACGCATCGCGGCAGGGCTATCCCCGTCGATGCTGCCAAAGTTACCCTGACCATCTACCAGCGGATAACGCATACTGAAATTCTGCGCCATACGTGCCATCGCTTCATAGACAGCCGAGTCGCCATGCGGGTGATATTTACCCAGCACATCGCCAACGATACGCGCGCTCTTCTTGTAGCCAGAGTTGGCGCGTAGCCCCATATCGATCATTGTGTAAAGGATGCGGCGGTGTACTGGCTTGAGTCCATCGCGTGCATCGGGCAGGGCGCGCGCGACAATTACACTCATCGCATAATCGAGGTAGCTGCCGCGCATTTCGTCATCAATGTTGACGGGTCTTACAATCCCAATATCCATCGCCATAATAGAGTAGTCTCAACTGTTCCGGTTCGATTGGGTCGGACATCCCGCAAACGCGATAATCTTGCGATTTTTCGCCACCCGCCGAACGCCGATTTTGAAGGCTTCATTGTACCTTAAAATTGCCGAAAAAGCCAGTCAAACCGGGCTGATTTTCAGGACAAACGTATCAAAAACAGGCAAGGCGTTCGGGTTGACAAATGCAGCCTGTAGATATATTTTTATCGGGGTGGGGCGGTGATGTTGGCTTTTCCCAAACAATTTCGACCCATACTTCAATGTGAAGCATTGGCTTTACGACGCTCTATCTCCGGGAACTGGCACGAGTGGCAGAAAACGGTGCTGATATACGCGGCTATTTTCGCTGGTCGCTATTGGACAATTTCGAGTGGACAGAAGGATACAAACAGCGCTTTGGCCTGATTCACATCGATTTCGCCTCGCAGAAACGAACACTCAAGGAATCGGCCTACTGGTACAGCGAGGTTATCCGCACCAACGGGTATAGCTTGTACTGAGCGCGGAATCCCAACAAATATCTGGCGCGATAATTCCTGTTTACGCTATTCGACACGACGATAACTGATGCGCCAGATGTGTGGTTTCCAGCTTCATTCGTTCAACGAACGTGAGGCATGTTTGGGTGCTTCATCCTCATAGATCAATTCGCCGTCGTCGCTCAGACGTACCGTTTGCGTTTTTTCGTCGCGCTTTACCTTACGCTTGGCCTTTTCCGGTTCGTCGGGAATCTCTTTCCACATATCAACCCAGGTACGGAATTTCTTAAATTGGCGTTGTGCCTTGTCATCCATCCCCGAAACGTGAACCTGTATTTCATCCAGGAATCTTTGAAAAGCATTCCAGCCTGATTCTTCATTACGGATCATGCGCCGGGCTTCCTTTTCAACATTCTTTTTGTTTTCGTCATATTTTTTGAAATTGATGTATCCGGCACTCGCTTTGGCAATACCAGTAACGATGCTGAATATCACCGAGAGGACAAACATCAGGATCAGCGGTGTGGGAAATCCACCCGGAATTTCGGCTAACCGATCCAGAATGGGCTGCACCAGCGTTCCGAGAGAATTTCCAAAATTGGTCAACCACTCCCGTAACTGGGGCGTGGAAAAGAACCAGTTAGCGAATGCAATAATTGTTATCATTGTGAAAATAGCGGACAAACAGCCACTGAAAATCGAAACGCCAGCGGAGCGTGTGCGAAGTTTTCTCTCCGCTTTCGTTAAAACATCATCAGGTATTGGATTAGTGGGCATTTCGTATTTTCCTTTGCAAATGAATAGCTGTTATTCATCGCTGCATTTTCAATATTGCTCGCGGGCATTATTTTCCGCTATCCTGCTATACGGATCACACTATACGGAGTTGCGACTTGTCCGGGGCGTTCCCTATTCCATGCCACCGAATCCCGCAACTCCCCTACAAAATCAAATGCTCACCGATAATGCTTTCAGTACGCGCGGTGTAATATCCATCAGTGTTTTGAAACCATCTGCGAATTGTTCTCGCTGTTCGCGTCCACCGATGATCACGGTTGGGACATCGGCTTCGGTGTGGTGGCGCGTACTCAGGTCTTCCATATTGCCGTGATCGCTGGTGATGATGATCAAGCCATCTTCATCGCGCCAGTTCGCCAGCATCCCTGCCATCACGTTATCAAAGAGTTCCAGCAGTGCAACACCACGCTCCATCGGTCCGCGATGCCCGATTTCGTCTGTGACCCAATGCGAGAAGAAAGAAAAATCGACCTGTTTTGCAGCCTCAGCAATCCTTGCGCCTGCGCCTTCCGGCGTATACACAGGCGTATCATCGTAACCCATGAATTCACGCCAGCCCTGCCCCGTCCAATCGACGCTGAATGCCGTTCCGTTGCGCAGATCATCTTCGCCAAGCATCGGAACACCCGCATCATTTGCTGCCTGCTGGATGCTGGATCGGAGCGTTTTGCCGCGCGCAATACTGGCGTGCAAGCGTTCCGGGTAGGCATCCAGCAGGCTGGCAGTTTTACCCGCGCGCACCAACTGCTTGAATAGATTGTCTTCACTGATGATCGCGCGCGTGGCAGCGTTGGGCTTCGGGCCGTAGTGTTCGCCCACCTCGGCAGGAACATTACGCCCGGTCAGGATCACCGCCTGACTCGTGCCGGATTGCGGTTTGCCGGGAACGCCCAGACGCGGGTCAGTCGGGATAAAAATCGCGCGTTCCGACTCAATGCGTGGCGTCGATTGTAGCCATTTATGACCACCTGCCAGCGCATTCAGCGTCGGCGTCGTGGCAATTGCGAACGGATTCACTGCCGGGTCATCTGCGCCCAGTCCGATTCCGTCGATAAACATGATGTGAATGTGCATCCGTCCCCTCAAACATAGTACAATAGGCCGCACACGGCGAGATCAAACGCGATGGAACTCCTGACCGCATTCCTCAACATCGAGGAATTTTACAGGCGCATCTATTGGAGCGTCCCGACTGCAATAACAATTTATACCGAAGTATATACCCTTTCGTACAGCGGGCTGCGCTGGTTGAACAGCGCCAACCAGCTTTGGTATCATGTGCCACTGCATTACGAAACAGCACAATTGCGTGAAGCCGAAAAATTCTATCAACAATATGACGCTGATTTCACCATAAATTTTACGGAACCCCTGATGCCGGGGATCGGTAAATGGCTTGGCGATCTTGGCTATCGGGAGCGTTCCAGCAATCCGATTCTCATGCTGGATAAACGACTGACCCTGCGACAATCCACCAGCAGGATAACCATCGAACGGGTTCTGGATGAAGAACAGCATTTGAAGATGCTTCAGATGATGTATGACGTGTTTTTTGTCGGACCGGAAGTCTCGCGGTGTATTATCCAGCCAGATCATCTCTTACCAGATTCGCCCATGCGCCATTATGTCGCCTATGTGGAAGGGCAACCCGTTGGATGCGGGTCAGTTTCTCTCAGTCATGATCTGGCAGGGCTATGGAACATCGGGACAATACGTTCATTTCGCAAAATGGGGGTAGCGTCGGCGCTGATCGCGTATGTGCTGCGGGAAGCGTCGCTGCTTGGCTATACTTCCAGCATCCTGCTTGCCTCCCCAATGGGACGCCCACTATATGAGAGCATGGGCTATCGCTGCATCGGTGACGCGGTACAATATGGGCCGCCGACACCCTGGGTATAAACATCCGCATCAGAAAGAAAATTTAGATTAATATGCCAAAAGTACGTGTGACTGTCCCCGCGTCCGGCCTCGGACTCGGCCCCGGAATGGATGTGATCGGGCTGGCACTCTCCCTGCATAATACGATTGAATTATCCACGCACGCAGAATCATCATTCAGCCTCCAGGCAAAAGGGGAAGGCAACTATCCCGCCAGTACACAACATCCGGCGATGCGTGCCGCTGATTTCCTGTTCCAGAAGGCAAACTATACGCCCGCCGGATTGTCACTTTCGGTGAACGCCGCTATTCCTGCGGATGCTGGTCTGGGGGATGTAGCAGCGTTGATCATTGGCGGTCTGGTCGCCGCGAATAACCTGATCACAGCGCCGTTGAATCGTGAACAACTGGCAGAAATCGCAGTTGAACTATGCCGTGAGTTGAATGTGTCACCCGCCGCCGCGATTAATTCCCTGTTCGGCGGGTTGACCGTTGTCAGCGCAGGCACAACCCTGATTCATCGGCGGATTGACGCACCCGCGCAAAAACTGGTACTTGTCCTGCCAGAAGTACCCGGCTATCGTGAGAAAATTGCCACGCTGCCGAAATCCGGCGATCTATCGTTCCACATCAGCCAAACGGCATTGTTGATCGAAGGCTTCCGCAAGAACGACACCAGGCTGATCGGGCAAATCATGCGCGAACCTGAAAATGATCCGCGTATTGCTTTGATTCCGGGCTATAAAGCCGCTAGCGAGGCCGCACGCAAGGCTGGCGCGTTTGCTGTTACCTTATGCGGTAACGGGCCAACCTTCATTGCGCTCACGCAGGTCAATCAGAAATTGATCGAAACGGAAATTCAGAAAGTATTCAGCGATGTGGGTGTCAAGACGCGGACATGGCAATTGAACATGGATACGCAAGGTGTTGCATTAAGCCTCTCGAATTAGGATTCATCGCGCAAACCTGAGTTAAAATCACTCCTATGAAATCGCTTCAATTCGCCATTGAACTCCGCAAACGTGCCGAGAGCTATTACGGGCGTGATTTGAATCGGGCACAGGCATACGCGCGATGGATGCTGGCGCTCGGCAAATACACCGCCGAAGAATCCGTCATCGGGTTTGCCATGATGACACAGGGCGATGTGTTGCACTTCCGGGGAGCATATGTTGAGGCGTGGGCAATGCTGGAAGCAGCCAGTCAACACTTTCTGGCAGGCAACGATCAGGTCGGCTGGGCGCGGACATGGCTGGGGCGGCTGAATCTCGGCTTTCAGCTTCCCGAAAGAATGGCAGAAATAGAAGCACACTTGCCAGAGGTTACAACACGTTTGCAGGCAACTCAAAACCCGGATTTGCTTGTGCGCCTTGCAACGAACCTGGGTTTGTTTCGCACACGATTGGGACAATATGATGAAGGGTGGCGCTGGCTGAACTCTGGCTATGACCTGGCGGTGCAAACGAATCACCAGTCGCTTCCCAATTTGTGTAACCAGTTGGGGATTGCCTGCGAACGAGGTGGCGAACTGAGCCAAGCGCGGCGTTATTACCAGCAGGCGCGCGATATTTTCGAGAGTCGTCAGCAGGTTCGCTTTGCGGGACTGGTTGGGATGAATATCGCCCTGATCGAAATGCGCTGGGGCAAATATGAATCGGCGTTGAAACTCATGCAAACTGTCCTGCCCGTTCTGGATACCGCTGGAACGGCAAACACGCTATTGCACATGGCGCTATGCTGGCTCAATCTTGGAGAGTATTCCGAATCGTTCCGATTGATCAATGATGCACTCGTGCATTATGGTACAGACACAGCTACATTCGATAGTGCCTTTGCGCAGTTGGTCAAGGCAGAAACGTGTATTGAACTCGCCCGATATGATGAGGCACACAGCGCTTTGGAACGTGCAGGGACGGTCTTTGCTGCGATTGGTTCACCGCTCTGGCTGGCAAGCAAGCAACTACGTCAGGCACGGTTGGCGCTACGACAGGAAAATCACTCATTGGCGCTTGAATTGGTGGAAACAATTCAGGCCTCCGGGATTCAAAGCCAGTATCTCGATGAATCAGCGGCGCTATTGTGTGGGCAGATTGCTCTCCGGCAGGAAGATTACACTACCGCGATGGCTCAGGGGCAGCGTGCGCTTCAACTAAGTCGTCGTGCGAACGTTCGGGAAGCTCACCATGATACGCATTTTCTGCTTGGAACCATTAGTCTGCAACAAGGGCGCTTGAGCCGCGCAACACGCCATTTCTATGCCGCCACGTTTCTTCTTGAGCGTACACAGAACGAATTGGGACGACAATCACGACGCGGATTTTTGTCCCGTCATGCTGAAACGCACACCGCGCTGATGCGAACACTCCTGCAACAGGATCGCGCCGCGCACGCCTTCGCCACGCTGGAACGTGTGAAGTCACAGCTTTTCCTGCGCTATTTCGAGGTGTCGCTACAACAGCGCATTTATACGCAAAATAATGATACTCGCGCCTTGTATGATGCACGGGAACACGCCCGTAATCAACTGGCGCAACTTACGCCAGATACCCTCACGCCGAAACAGGAACCGGAGTTAATGCAGGAAAATCAGGCCGAGCGTATCCATTTGCAGCGCCAGATTCGCCAACTGACACAGAAAATTGACGCTGTAGAGGCCGAGACCATCCCGTTTACCGGAACAGGACGTTCCATCGCCCCGGAAACAATTCAATCTGCACTTGATGATGAGACGCACCTGCTCGAATTTTATTCGGATGGAGCGGATTGGTGGGTCTTTTCACTTGGTCGCACCTCGTTCCAGCACGCCCGTCTGGAAATTTCGCACACCGATCTGTTGAATGCGCTTGATGAATTGTGGCAATCTCTGACCGGTGCGATTGCCGCAGGCGCAACCAGCACACACCCGATGCGACGCAAGCGGACTATGCGCGCAGCAACCCTGATTGGCGATGCGCTCTTTCGGGCGATTTCTGCGCAGATTGCTCCTTCGGTGAAACGCCTCATTATCGTACCCTTTGGGGCGCTGCATTATTTACCATTTGCGCTGCTGGATTTTGAGGGGCAAACGGTGGCAGAACGGTTTGAACTGATCGTTAATCCATCGTCCGGTTTGCTGCTGCGCCCACCGCCAATTGCTGCATCGCACACGTTAAGTCTAGCCTACTCTTCGGGTAACCTTCTGCACGTCCGCACCGAAGTGGAACAGGTACAGGCCATCATCGGCGGTGACGCTGTTTATGAAGCGCAAGCCGTCCGTGCCTATCCAGAGAACAAATCACTGCGCATTTTGCACATAGCCGCGCACGCACGCCATGATACTGCATCGCCGGGAGCGTCCTACATTCAGCTTGCCGATGGTTTGCTGTATGCCGATGATCTGGTGCGGTTCGCGCCGTCATGTGAACTTGTGACATTGAGCGGTTGCGAGACAGGACGCAGCCTGCCCGCCGCTGGTGACGATGTGATTGGGATCGGCGCAGAGTTCCTGCGGATTGGAGCGGGGGCGCTTCTGAGCAGTTTATGGCAGGCTGACGACGCAATCACTGCCCAATTCATGACCTTGTTCTACCGATTTCTGGTCACAGGCATGACCAAATCGGGCGCGTTGCAGCGCACCCAACAGCACTTCATCCATAATGCCTCCGGGTTGCATCCCGCGTTCTGGGCGGGTTTTCAACTCAGCGGCGATCCACGACCTCTATCACATTGATGGATAATGAATTATTTCCACATGATTTCTGGACGTGCGTTGATTACGGCACGCGCTTCGCCGGGGGAAAGCCCCGCCAGACATAAACGTGCCATGACCCCCGATGCAATTGCCGTTGCAAAGGATGTCCCCGACCAACTGGCATAGCCGAACCTGTTTTCCTCTCCCGCAATCCGATCCACAAAGACGCTCGACACCGGGCCGCCAAACGCCTTGATCCCTTGCTTCCCCGATTTTCTGTCGAACTTATTGGTATAGGGCGCAAAATCTCCCTGGCGATCTACTGCGACAACTTCAATCACCTGACCCAGCGCGGCGGGGAGTTCGGAATTCGGCAAGCCATCATTTCCGGCTGCCGCGAGAATGCGGACATTGGTCTCGTTTGCTGTGAAGATGTTAGGAAACAGCCAGCCCAAGACACTATTGAAATTATCTGTCAGGTCTTGCAAATCCACACCAAAGGCATCTTTAATCTGCTGTGACCATTTGCACACGAGGCTGAGATTGACGAGTACAACGCCCTTTTTATCCTCCGCACGGTTTGCGTCAATGATCCATTTCAATTCGTTCTGGAGCAACCCCATGAACCAAACCATGTTGCCCTCTCCATCTTCGTCGAGACCCTGGATGACTGTGATGCGAGCGTCTGGTGCAATCTGCCGGATCAGGTTCGCACTAAACAATCCATGACTGGAGAGTTTGGTCAGTGGCTTGCCACTTGTTGGCGGCAGTTTAATCGATTTAGCCGGACGACGCGGAACCAGATCAAGTTGCCCCTGTGTCGGACGGAAGCGCAGACGCCCGGTCTGTAGATCGTGTACCAGCGTTTTGAGGTCTGCGTTGCCAGTTTTATAGGCGAACTCTGCAATATCAAAGGCAGGGATCGTATCGATCAGGATTACATCCACGCGGCGAGGTCTTTTCAATTTAAGATCAGGGTCTTTGAGAATTTCATCCAGCACGGTGTGGTGAAATTTCAGGCTTTCAAGTTCATGCCTGACCTGTTCGGTTCTGTTCCTCCCTTTGGGGCCACCGTCACCGCCGCCTGTCGGGATGCCATTCGGATTAGTAGCTTCGCTTGGCTCTATTGCCGGAGACGAGAGTTTCAGATTGGGCAGGGTAGCAGGCTCCAGTTTTTTGAGACTTGCGTAAAAATCAAGGATTTGCGTTGCTTCGGCTTCTGGTTGCAGGTTGACCTGGGTGATATTCAGATTTGAAGAAACAACAGTCTCAACCTTTAGTCCCGCCGGGGTGATTTCCTTGAGTTGTTTGGGGCTGATTGAACCCGTCGGAAAGTAGAACGAGCGCGGAGAGTTACCGGTTTTTGGAGATGGATTGTTCGACATTGCCTTTTAGCCTTATGGGTAGAACGCTATCAAAATAATTGCGGACTCTGGAACTGTATTACCCTCGCAAGGTGAATCGTTCCAGCATAATTGTTTCACCTCCGTTCAGGCGGAATTCCAGACGAAACTGCCCTGCATCTGGTGTAAGCAGAGATAATTCAAAATCCCCTTGAGAGTCAACGCGCGCTGCATCAACCAGAATATTGCCGTCATAAAGCAAGACCGTTGTATTTATCCAGCCTTCCTGTGCGGCTTCCGGCGTGAGCAGGGCAGAGCCTTTCAAACGTTGATCGGCCTGATTGAGTGGACGATATAACGTGATTTCAGCCTGATAGCCCGACGCATGATGAACATTCCAGAACAATGATTCGCCTGCGCCTAGCAACATATTGCCCGCCGCGTCGGTACTGTCGGAGCGACGCGCATGATCTGTTGTTTCTGCTATCAATGCCGAATGGGATGATTGTTGCCACTGCACTTCCTGCTGTTCATAGTCCAGAAGGGTATTAAGCAGTTGTTCGTAGGCCGGATTAGCCTCGTCTCCTTCGGCACTTTTGGCAGCCTGTAGCAATCCGAGTACCTTTGCAACCGGGTAATTCATGTTACATCCTTTCCACTACTCATCAGGCGCGACAAAGCCGCACAAAAGAAGGCGTCTACCAACGCTGTCCGGTCTCGGTTCCGGCAACCCAGCGCGGTGGCGATTTCCAGCACATCGGCAAGCAGCAAACTAGGTGGGATAGGCTTCTCCGGATTTTCCAGATCGCTGATATACGAAGTGGTGCGATTCAGGTGCATCGCCAATGCGCCCTGCGTCCAACCACGTTCCTTGCGATGTTCGCGCAGCAATTCCTTGAAACCGACAATCTGATCACACAGGTTCTGAAGCGTGCCGAGAACGTCGCTCACAGCCAATGCACCTCTTGCAAGCGGGATAGTACCACGCTGATGTTTTTCAAAATTTCGGAAAAATCCGTAATCATGCCCTTTTGAACCCCCTAGAATGAATTTGTCTTTGATGAAACATGACTGTGCTTTTGGAGAGGGGATCAAATGCCTTTTCAACACCGGAATAGTCCAGTGCGTGCCAATCACCACCGACCCCATCACACAACCGAGGCAGCAGAGGAACAACCCAACGGTCTGAACCATATTTCGCCGTACTCTGCTGCGGGCAGGCAGCAACATATTTTGCATCTGCAATCGCTACATGGCAACCAGGCAGTACAACGGATGCTGGGAAACAAACCCGCCCAACCTGCAACGAATGTCGTTCAACGTGAAGACGACGATGGTGGATTTTTCGGGGGAATCATGAACAGCGTCAGCGACTTTGCTGGTGGCGCAGCAGACAGCGCAACGCAATGGATGGGCAGTGCGGCAAATACCGCCTCGGAATGGATGGGTAACGCGCAAGGTACGGGTGTGTCTTCGGATTTCGGCGGGTTTGATCCGACGCAACTGCTCAATGCGAATGATGCACAGAGTACGCCAGACGCTGGAAAAGATGGCTCTGATAGCAGTAGCTGGGACATCACCAAATGGTTGTTCGATGAGGATAAGGGAGGTTTGAAAGGAGGGATAGGGGATATAGGAAAGCTGCTGGATTCTATCCCCGGCAGCAAGGCTTCAACCCTGTTTTGGGATGTAGCAGGATTCATACCCGGCGCTTCAACAGCATCGCTCATTGCTGATACGGCGACGTTGGGAATGCGCGGTACACAGTGGCTCTACAACCAATATCTTGATGACGATCCCGCTATGGCAAATGAACGCAGCAAACAGTTTTGGGATTCAGCCAAAGATGTACCAGCCGATATTGTCGGGGCAATGCTTCCACCGCCGTTCGACAAGATTTTTGGCGGTGTTCAGCTTGGTTATGACTTCTATCGTGCCAGTGACAAGGATCGGACGTTCAGCAAGGACTTCATTTGGGAAATGTTCAGGAAAACCGGAGAAGGATACGAGGTCAGCGATCAGACCGCTCAGGATAAACAAAAGCAGGCAGGTGTCCCTTCGGGCATGTCGCAGGCAGAAAAAGACAGCCGCGAAGACCTTCCCGATGGTCGGATGCGGACACGTGGGCCGGATGGCAATGGAGAATATCGCTACTACCGTTGGGATGCCGCGTCCGGGCAATGGATTCCCGCATAAATCGGGTTTTGACAGCATCGTCTCTCGAATTCACACCAGTTGAAAGGAAAAAAAACATGTATCACCCAAACGTATCGTTCAACCGCAAGTCCATATTTACCGTTTTTCTGCTGACGCTCGCAGCTTTGATCGCCTTCATGCCAACCATCAGCAGTCTGGGGCAAACCCCTGTCGTTTCGCAAGCACAAAATTATTGTTCCGATCTGGTCAATCCATTGTTTGCCCACGTCAAGACAACGACAGCCCAAAAGATCGCTGCACTGGATACGGAGATGACCTGGCATCGCAAGGCAACCGGAGATGGCGACACGGGATTGGATGGAACTGTAATCGTGGCACGTGGCGAACTTGAATACATTACGTCTGGTCCGCCGCGTGTGGAAGGGGTACTCACTGCCAAATATATCGAAGGCATTGGCGCAAACATCAAATCCAATACATTCAAAGTCTCCATACTCGCGGTATCCGGCAATACCTCCATTCAACGTCAGATCGACGGTAAGAACTTTCTGGGGCGTGGACCGCTGACATTTTCGCCCAATTGCGCCAAAGACCTGATGACCACCATCGTAAACGGGGAGATTTACACATTCAGCTTCCGCAAAACCACCCATCCCCTCATTAACTAATCCACCGGACAGATCAATTTGGGAGACTCGCACGGTCTCCCTCATCACAAAGAAGGATGCTTCCAAATGTCACGTCTGAAATTTCTGGTTGGGTTCATGTTTGTATGTGTTTGCATATGCGCCGGGTGGCATTCGGCGTCTGCCCAAACACCAAACAAAGAACGTATCTATTTTGTCTTTACCCTGAACCGAAACCAGCAAATCTACTCGATTCGACCCGATAAAACTGCGCGCTTTCCGGCAGTCGTTGGCAGTAATTTCAGTGCTATCGAACCAGATATCTCCCCTGACGGGAAAAAACTGTTGTATCGTCGTCAACCGCTAACGTCTGCATCGCTGGCGGGATTATCCGGGTCTCCTGCGCCGACCCCGGATGCGGCATCATATGGCCTTTATATCGCAAACGTCGATGACCCTACCCAAAAACCAGTCCTCATTGCACCCTATGTTGCAAGAGAATTTGAAGCCTCACAAGCGGTTTGGTCGCCCGATGGCAAAGAGATCGCCTATATCAACAGCGCACACCTGCCCGCTCATATCTACATTATGAATGTGGATGGCAGCAAACGCCAGATCACAAACGGACCAAGCGGCGAATTGCATCCAGCATGGTCGCCCGATGGTAAATATCTGGTCTTCGAGTCGAGTTTGCCACCATTCCAGTCGGGTAAATTCACCCAGGAGATTTACCTTGTGAGCGTGAACGGCGGCGCATGGCGCAAAGTCACCACGCTGGAACACCAAAGCACTGATCCAGCATGGTCGCCCGATGGCAAGCAGATTGCCTTCCAGATGCTCGATAACGGGCGCAGCGATATTTATATTGTCAACAGCGACGGCAGCAACCCGCACGCCCTGACTCAACAGAGTTTTTTCGCCAAAGGCATTTACTACGGAGTGAATTGGTCGCCCGATGGCAAAAAACTGGTCTTTGGCGATTTTATGCAGGGGGCGATTATCACGATGGATGCCGATGGCAAAGCGCCTGCCCTGCTGACCAACGGAGCCAGTCCTATATGGGCGGGGCAAATCACTGTTACACCAGACACCAGCGCGTTGCCGCTAGAAATATCGAATACACCCCCACTCGCACCATAACCGGGTGCAGCACTGCCGTTTTCAGGCTCAGACTTCACAGGGCGACTGGAATTGCCAGCAAACTCCGTAGCATCGACATCCATCGCCCCGAACCCGACAATAGCTTACCGTTATGATATTTAACAGATAGAACGTTCTCCTGTCTTCCTATCTTCAGACATTTCTGAAATGTATTGGATATTGTCGGACTGAAATCCTTCAAGTATGCTTTGGAAACAGGCTGTCTTGATAAGGGATCGATAATGCGGACTGTATTGCGTTTGTTACTGGTGTTTTTCGTCGTTTGTGTCGTTCAAAAAGCAGAGGCACGTTTTGCCACGCCGGTTGTGAGTACATCCAAAACTGTCCTGGATTATCCCCGAAACGTCGAGTTTTCAGCAGAAATAAACAACGCTGATGATGTTCAACGTATTATTCTTGAATACGGGATTAATAAACGTACCTGTGGCCCCGCGAGTGCGGAAGCGTTTCCGGTGTTTGCAACAGGCAGCAAGATTTCCGTCAAATGGACATGGGAAATGCTTAAGTCTGGTTCCGAACCGCCGGGAACACACATCTGGTATCAATGGAAATTGATTCTGAAGGATGGCAGTGCTGTCACGTCGGATCGAAAGGAATTTACATGGTTGAATCAGGCACTTTCGTGGTCAACGATCAAAAAAGGGAACCTGTTTTTGCATTGGTACGATGGCTCGGAATCCTTTGCACAGTCGATTCTGGACGCGGCAGATACCGGGTTGCAAAAACTCGCCAAAAATACCGGGCTGACTGCCAAACAGCCCATCCATATTTATATCTTCAAGGATTATGCGGCTCTGCGCGAAGCTGTTTTGTATCAACCAGGGTGGATCGGCGGGATCGCGTTTTCAGACTATAACATCACGACAATGGGTATCAGTACCTCCAATCTCGATTGGGGCAAGGGCGCAATCGTTCACGAACTGACACACCTTCTTGTCGGGAATACGGTTTCTGGCTGCATTGTCAACATGCCCGCGTGGCTTAACGAAGGCATTGCTGTTTATAGTCAGGGCGGGCCGGATGCTGACGGAATGATACTCTTCAATTTATCCAGTCGAATTGGCAATCTGCTCCCGATCCGATCCCTGAGTGGTTCGTTTTCGGAAGAACCCGGCAAAGCAGATATTTCCTATAGCCAATCCTATAGCATCGTCAATTACCTGATCACGACCTACGGCCAGGAGCAGTTGTTGAAATTATTTCAAAATCTCAACGATGGGCAGACCGTAGAGATGGCTTTGCAAAACGCCTATGGTTTCGGGCTGGATGAACTGGAAAAGCGCTGGCGCGAATTTATCGGCGTAACGGCGCAAAGTACACGCCCGACGCCAACGTTAGCGGCGACGCCAACCATCATCCCGACCTATGCCCCTGCAAGTGGAAACTAGAATGAAAACCATTTATCAGATTTTAGCTACAGGTCTGCGCCTGGGATTGGTGTTCGGATCGTTAGCGGCATTGGCAGTTCTCACCCTGAACAAAACGCAGACTCCGCCACCAGCAGCACCAAAACCAATGGCAATTGCCGCGACCAGAACGCCAACCACGTCCGGGTTTCTGTCACAATACAATCTGCCGCGACAGCAGACTCTCGTTCTGCTCGGAGGTGAAAGCAATAACCCACGCGCCTATGACCCCGCCACAGGCGGCGATAACCGATTACTCTATAGCAGTCTGGTAAGTTTTACCCCCTGGATGCAGATTACCCCCGACCTCGCGGAACGATGGGATGTGGATGATACCCGCACAGTGTACACGTTTCATCTACGAAAGAATGCCAAATTTCATGACGGACGTTCGGTCACTGCGTCAGATGTTGTATATTCCTGGGATCGGGCGGCAAGTCCCGCGATCCACTCTGATAATGTGATGACTTATCTCAACGACATTGTTGGCATTCAGGAACGAAATAGCGGTAAAAGCGATCATATCTCCGGGTTGATAATCATTGATGATCAGACCCTGCGGGTGCAGATTGACGCACCAAAACCATATTTTCTGATGAAACTGACCTATGGTCCAGCGCTCATCGTAGACAAGGCGAATGTGGAATCCGGCGTAGAATGGTATCGCACGCCGAACGGAACCGGACCATATAAGCTAAAGCAGTGGAAGTCGAATGAAGTCCAGATATATGAGCGTAATAATGCTTTCTATCTACCGTCTCCTGAGATTCGCTATATTGTCTACAGATTGTATGCCGGGGTTGGTGTTCGCTTGTATGAAAGCAATCAGATCGATGTAACAGGGGTCAATGTATATGACCTGGACAGGGTAAGCAACCCCTCTGATCCGCTGCATAAGGACTTACGCCAGAGCGTAAGCACCTGTACCACTTTTGTACGACTCGATGTCAATCAGCCGCCATTTGATGATGTAAAGGTCAGACAGGCATTTGCCCATGCGGTGAATCGCCAGCAGTATATTGATATTGTCTATCGCGGATATGGATTGCCCGCAAAAGGGTTACTACCGCCAGCTATGCCGGGACATAACGTCGGGCTACACGGACTGGATTTCGATACAGTGTTAGCGAAGAAACTCATATCTGAATCCAGATATGCTGGTGCGATGCCGCCTATTGTCGTAACCAGTGGCGGATACGGCAGCGACATTTCGCCAGCTATCGAAGCCCTGATGGGAATGTGGCAAAAAACACTGGGAGTAACAATCACGGTGCAAAATCTCGAACCGGATCACTATTCGGATGAGATTTACAATGGGCATCACGGGCAAATCGTGCTGACAGGCTGGTGTGCAGATTATCTCGATCCAGAGAACTTCACCGACACCTTGTTCCATTCTGGCAAACCTGAAAACTGGGGACATTACTCAAATACGACAGTCGATAAATTGCTGGAACAGGCGCGCATAGAGAGAAATGTCGCAACACGGATGCAGCTATATCAGCAGGCGGAACAGATTATTGTTGAGGAAGGCGCGGCGATTTTTCTGATTCATCCTCTGCGAAATATACTGGTGAAGCCCTATGTACTGGATTATATACAAACGCCATTTTCAATTCCATTGGAGCGTTATTTGAGGCTGGATACATCGAAGCTCAGAACCCCATAGATACAGTGGCGTGAACCAGACCACTCGCACACGATGCGCGTTCTGTCCGATGTTGGTAAATGAATGAACTCCGGGAATGTGTTTGATTCACACCAGACGCATTCCCCTTCAATCCCCCTGCGACAACGAAAATATGACTGGATGTTATCCCCTCGACATTACATCCATCACTTCCGGCACAAGGCCATTTGGGAGCATCATAGAGTAGAAAGCGATGATCGCCACTTTTCTGGCAGATCGCGCGCGGGCGTTTCGGTTGGCAAGGTTACACCCGCCTTTCGCAATATGCTGACTTGAGGCTACACACTGAATTGACCATCAGCATCGTGGATGAGATAAAAGCCAGCCGCGTTTTTGTAATCTGAAACCAATGGAAGAATTAGCCGATCCGGGAGAGAACCCCGATGCGTGAACCGAATTATCTCACACTCGATGGCAATGAAGCGGTTGCACGAGTGGCCTATAAATTGAATGAAGTAATTGCCATCTATCCGATTACGCCTTCCTCTGCGATGGGCGAATGGGCAGACGAGTGGGCAGCCGCTGGACAGCGCAACCTGTGGAACACAGTACCCAGCGTTGTAGAAATGCAGAGCGAGGGCGGCGCAGCTGGAGCAGTACACGGCGCGTTGCAGGCGGGTTCGCTGACAACCACGTTCACCGCTTCGCAAGGCTTGCTCCTGATGATCCCGAATATGTATAAAATCGCCGGGGAATTGACCTCGACGGTGTTTCATGTTGCGGCGCGTGCGATTGCGGCGCAAGGACTTTCGATTTTTGGCGATCACAGCGATGTGATGGCAACCCGCGCGACGGGCTTTGCTCTGTTGTCGTCGGCATCTGTGCAGGAAGCGCACGACTTCGCGTGCATTGCTCCGGCGGCTGCGTTGCGGGCGCGTGTACCATTCATTCATTTCTTCGATGGTTTCCGCACCTCGCACGAAATCGACAAGATCGACCTGCTGACCGATGATGATTTGCACGCGATGATCGATGATGAACTGGTGATTGAACATCGGTTGCGCGGCCTTTCGCCAGATCGTCCTGTCTTGCGTGGAACGGCACAAAACCCGGATGTCTATTTCCAGGCACGCGAGACGGTTAATCCCTATTACGAAGACTGCCCTGCCTACGTACAGTCCGAGATGGATCGATTTGCAGCAATCACGGGGCGGCAATATCACCTGTTCGAGTATTACGGCGCACCGGATGCCGAGCGTGTGATCGTCCTGATGGGATCGGGCGCGGAAGCAGTACAAGAGTCTGTTGACTATCTCACCGAACGTGGCGAAAAAGTGGGCGTCCTCAAAGTGCGCCTGTATCGTCCGTTCGACGTGCAACGCTTCTCGGCTGCACTCCCTGCAACAGTGCGACGGGTTGCGGTGCTGGATCGGACAAAGGAACCTGGTAGCGCAGGCGAACCGCTGTATCTGGATGTGATCACTGCGCTACATGAAACAGATCGTGGCAATGTTTCCGTGTTCGGCGGGCGTTACGGCCTTGCCTCGAAGGACTTTACCCCCGCGATGGTGCTGGCAGTTTTCCAGAACCTGACCGAAATGAAGCCGAAGAACCATTTTACGGTTGGCATTCAGGACGATCTCAGCGGAACGAGTCTGGATTACGATCCCGATTTCTCGCTGGAACCCGAAACCGTGACGCGGGCGCTGTTTTATGGACTCGGTTCAGATGGCACAGTTGGTGCAAACAAGAACTCGATCAAGATCATTGGCGAAGGTACAGATCACTATGCTCAGGGTTACTTTGTCTATGATTCCAAGAAATCGGGATCGATGACAATTTCGCACCTGCGGATCAGTGAAAAGCCAATCCATTCTCCCTATCTGATCAATCGTGCCAATTTCATCGCCTGCCATCACTACGGTTTCCTGGAGCGCTACGACATCCTTGCAGAGGCTGTTTCCGGTGGCGTTTTCCTGCTCAACACACCTTATCATGTTGATGAAATCTGGGAACACCTGCCATATACCGTGCAGGAACAACTCATCGCCAAACACCTGAAATTCTATGTGATTAATGGCTCGAAGGTCGCCCGCGAAAGCGGTATGGGCAACTATATCAACACAGTGATGCAGGTGTGTTTCTTCGCTATTTCCGGCGTCTTGCCCAAAGACGAGGCCATTGCCGCGATCAAACATTCCATCGAGAAAACCTATGCGAAGAAGGGCGAAAGCATTATTGCCATGAACCTCGCAGCGGTGGATCGCACGCTGGAAAACCTGTACGAGGTTGCAATTCCAGCAGAAGCCACCAGTCGTCTGGAACTGTTGCCATCAGTAGCGAACGGCGCATCCACATTTGTGTATGATGTACTTGGCGCGATGCTCGCTCACAAGGGCGATACGTTGCCTGTGAGCCATCTTCCCGCCGATGGAACATACCCCACCGGAACGGCGCAATATGAAAAGCGCAATCTTGCCGATGAAATCCCGGTTTGGGATGCAAACCTGTGTATCCAGTGCGGCAAATGCGCGATGGTTTGTCCGCACGCTGCGATTCGTATCAAAGCCTATGACCCGGCAGAACTGGCAACTGCACCGGAATCTTTCAAATCTACCGCTGCCCGCGATACCGAATGGCGTGACCTGAGCTATACGATTCAGGTTGCCCCGGAAGATTGTACAGGTTGCGGCATCTGCGCGGATGTCTGCCCGGCGCGCAGCAAATCGGCAGCGAACCACAAGGCGCTGATGATGGAACCACAGGAGCCGCTGCGCGCACAGGAACGCTTCAACTGGGAATATTTCCTGAAGTTGCCAGAACTGGATCGCCGTCGCATCAAGACCACGACTGTACGCCAGCAGCAGATACAGCAGCCTTTGTTTGAATTTTCCGGCGCGTGTGCAGGTTGCGGCGAAACACCGTATCTGAAACTGATTTCGCAGTTGTTCGGAGATCGGGCACTGATCGCCAACGCGACGGGCTGTTCCTCGATTTATGGCGGCAACCTGCCGACTACTCCCTGGGCAAAGAATGCACAGGGGCGCGGGCCGGCCTGGTCAAATTCGCTGTTCGAAGATAATGCGGAGTTTGGCTTGGGGATGCGCGTCGCGCTGGATAAACAGGTCGAATTTGCCAGCGAACTGCTCAAACAGCTATCCAGCGAGATAGGTGATGAACTGGTTACATCCATCCTGAACAGCAAACAGGACAACGAAGCAGAGATTCAGGAGCAGCGGGAACGAGTAGCTGCGCTCAAGGATGCATTGCAGAACAATCACAGTCGGGATGCCCGTGCGCTCCTCGCACTTGCCGATGTCTTTGTAAAGAAAGATGTCTGGATCGTTGGTGGCGATGGCTGGGCGTATGACATTGGTTTCGGTGGCCTGGATCATGTCCTTGCCAGCGGGCGCAACGTAAAGTTGCTGGTATTGGATACCGAAGTCTATTCCAACACGGGCGGACAGGCATCCAAAGCGACCCCGCGCGGCGCAGTCGCCAAGTTCGCTTCCGGCGGCAAACCGGGGAAGAAAAAAGACCTCGGCCTGCTGGCAATGTCCTATGGCAACGTGTATGTAGCGCGTGTGGCAATGGGCGCAAAGGACGAGCAAACTCTGCGGGCATTCATCGAAGCCGAAGCCTATCCCGGCCCGTCACTGATCATTGCCTACAGCCACTGTATCGCACACGGTATCAACATGACCACCGGGCTGAAAAACCAGAAGGCAGCGGTAGATTCCGGGCAATGGCTACTCTATCGCTATGACCCACAGAAGATCGAACAAAACCAGAACCCGTTGCTGCTCGATTCCAATGCACCGAAAATCCCGGTGCGCAATTACATGGATATGGAAAACCGCTTCAAGGTACTCAGTTTCAGCAAACCAGAGGTAGCAAGAGAACTGGCGACACTGGCACAGGCCGACGCCAACGAACGCTGGGCGTTCTTCTCCTATCTCGCCAATCGTAAAATCGAGTGAAAAATCATGACCCTGCTCCACGACATCCACAAACCACGCACCCACGATTATGACTATGTGATTGCAGGGGCGGGGGTTTCCGGGTTGTGTCTGGCAGATGCGCTCACGCGGCAGTTTCCCGATTGTTCCGTGCTGATCATCGACCCAAACGAAGACCCGGACTATAACATCAGTTTCTGGATCGAAGGCGAAACACCCTATCCTTCGATTATGAAGAATTGCTGGCAACAGATCGCTGTACGCTTTGGCGACGGGAAACGGGTTTGCCCGCTGAATCGCTATCACCTGCACGCATTCTGGCGCTCCGATTTCGACCACCTGCTGAACGAACAACTTGAAAAGACGGGGCATGTCGATTTTTTGAACACCTCAGTCACGCATATTGCCGATTGCGGCGATTATGCCGAAGTCGGAACGCCGCGCAGATTTGTTCGGGCGCGGTATATGTTCGACAGTCGCGCCAAAATCGGAGACGTTCGCAAACGTGATCCCCATCTGTTGTTGGTGGAAGGACTGGCGTGGGAGATCAGAACAGCGCGTCCGATGTTCGATCCTCAGACCGCGCTCCTGTTCGATTTTGTACAGGAAACTCCGTTCTTCGATTTCCTGTATCTGCTACCCTACACAGAAACCACCGCACTGGTGAACTATGCCGTAATTGCGCCCTACGCCGAAGCAATCACGCAGGAAATGAGCGCAAAAGCATTGGATGACTATCTGGTGAACCAGATGCGTATCGGGGATTATGAAATCGAAAAAGCCTGCTATGGGCGTATTCCGCTCTCCGCGCGTCAGGTAGCGCGGCAAACCTCCGGGCGCGTGCTGGATATTGGTACACGCGGCGGCATGATCAAGCCTTCGACCAGCTATGCGTTTGCGCGCATCCTCCGCGATACAGACCACATCGTTCAGGCATTGCAGGAAACAGGGCAACCGTTCTATCAGGACGTGCGCCCCTGGTACTATCGCCTTTCCGATTTGCGGATGGTCAACGTCTTTCGCAGACACCCCGTGCTGGCACAGCACGTCATGTACAGTATGTTTTCAGAAAAAGACGGCGACCCAACGCTGGCATTTCTGGACGAGAAAAACACGTTGCAGGAAAACATGCAACTTTTCAAAACGATTCCCACACCGTTGCTGGCGAAGTTTCTGGCAGCGCTCATTTTCGGTTGAACAGAGAGGAGCAAATGATGGACTTCTCCACCACCTATTTACAGCTTAAACTGCGTTCGCCGCTGGTTGTATCCGCCAACCCGCTGACAGAAAGCATCGACAACATCAAGCGGATGGAAGACGCAGGCGCAGGCGCAGTTGTCCTCTACTCGTTGTTCGAGGAGCAGTTACTCCACGAGCAGCAGGCGTTACATTTTCATCAGCGCTATGGCACAGAAAGCCACGCCGAAGCGATCACCTATGCGCCCGAACCCGTCGAATTCCATACCACTGCCGATGCCTATCTGGAACACATCGCACGCGCGAAAAAAGCCGTCGAAATCCCCATTATCGCCAGCCTGAACGGTTATTCGCTTGGCGGCTGGACGCGCTTCGCCAGGAAAATCGAGCAGGCGGGTGCAGATGCGTTGGAACTCAATCTGTATAACATCCCGACAGACCCGCTCGATACTGCCGGGGAGGTCGAACAAAGCTATGTGGATATTGTTCGTTCGGTGAAACTTTCCGTCAATATCCCTGTAGCGGTCAAACTCAGCCCATTCTTCACCAATATGGCGCATTTTGCACAGCAGCTTGACCGTACAGGTGTCGATGGATTGGTGCTGTTCAATCGTTTCTATCAGCCGGATATTGACCTTGAAACCAGAGAGGTCTATCCGCACTTGCTGCTGAGTACGCCGCATGAACTGCGCCTGCCGCTGCACTGGATTGGTATTCTCTATGGGAAGATCAAGGCGAATCTCGCGGCAACCACCGGGATTCACACCAGCATAGACGCGCTAAAGGCAATCATGGCAGGTGCAAACGTCGCAATGATGGCGTCGGCCTTGCTCAGTCTGGGTATCAACCACCTGAATACGGTTGAACGCGGGATGCGCGAATGGCTGACTGATAACGAATATGAATCCATTGACCAGATGCGCGGCAGTGTCAGCCAGATGCACAGCGAAAACCCGTCGGCATTCGAGCGTGTTCAATATATGAAGACCCTGACCAGCTATCTGCCCAGGTTCTGAATGACAAAACGGCGAAGGGCTGAACCTGTGCTTTCTCCTTTTCGGATGAGATAGCAACTATTGGCTAGCCCTTCGCTTCCATTTGGATTACGCCGTTTTCTCCGCGCAACATCAGGCGCTGCTGGCTAATGCGCTGAATGATAAGATTGTCGTCACACTGATAACCCATAAGGCTCACTTCGGCAAGGAATTCTTCCTCTGCTGTTTTGAGCATCAATCGTGTTCCGGCATCAGTTACCTCGATGATTTCGGACGTGATGTAATGAATGAGAATTCCCGGTCTAATCCGCCATTCCAGCGGCAGGATAATTCCGCTCCGTGCCGGAAGCAAAAGATCATATCCGCCAAATAGCGGGACACCATCAGCGGAAATGATCGTTGCGACAGGATCATCCTGATAGTTATTGATAAACAGGAAATTACCGTTTTCGCCTTCCGAAACGCGCACATCCACCCATTCGCTCATGGTGAACAATGGTGAGCAATTCATACGGTCTGCCATCTGATGCAGAATAGCGAGGTCTTCGAGCGTATTGGCAGATAGCGCTGCTCCGAATACCATCACCTGGCCTTTGCCAATGTGTTTGATGAAGCCGACGGTTTGCCCATCAGATGAGGTCGCAAATACTTCATCGAAATCTCCGGTGTACGTTTCCATAAACGAAACGGGAATATCTGTATGATCGAATGCCCGTATGTTTACGGGCTTAAACGGTGGATCGCTGTGGATACTTTGTATGCCAAGAGCATCCTGCAAAACTGTACAAGGGGTATGGTTGAACGCTGTCTCGCACACCCGCCCGACAAGGATCAACTTCCCGCCCTGCTGCATATACTCCACCAGTTTCTGTTGCATGGCGGCATCGCATTGGCTTTCTATCATGACCCAAAGGGTGGGAACCGTCACCGGATCGGGTTGGGATCGTGTCAGTTCGATTGCATCGAAGGGGCGATGGGTAAGCGCCAGTCCACGCGCCAGAAAGTCAAACAGGATGAGATCGCACTGATGGGTTAGGATGTCGGTAGCGGGGCGCGTAAATTCGTTATTGATCTCGGTCATATAGTCATCAATCAAAAAGCCAATCGTGGTGACTATTTTGGGGCGTGAACGGATCAAATCTGCGCCATAGGCTGTCAATACACGGGAGAGTTTGGGGTAACGCCAATAATGGCGGCGTAATGTACCATCCTTGCGCACCGGATGCCCCCAGTTGTGGCGCTTTTGCGGGCTTAGGATTGGATCGTTTTCACCATCGAAAAACAGATAGTGATTGATGGCGCGCATTCCACAGGAAATACACAAACGGCTGTGCAAATCATAGAGTGAGGACTGTGCGCCACCGAAGTCCTGATTCCCTCCTGCTTGAAATTCAATCGAAAAAAGTGCCTGCTGTGGGTTTTGCAGCGCCTTGGTCATCTCATTGACCAGCAGCAATTGATGAAAATTCCCTTCACCGATGAAAATAGGATAAACATCGGTGGCACTGATCATGCCATCCAATGCCATTGCATCAACCAACTGTGAAAGCCCAATCGGAAAAGTTTTGCCGCCATTCCCGAAGCCATGAATATTGACGACGGGCGGGACTTCCATACCATATTTTTTAGCCTGCCCCCAAAGTGTGGAAATATAATCGCGTAGATAAAGCCGATAAAAATGGCGATAGTCTTCAAGTAAGGGTACAGCGTAAGGCGGTGCAGGTTGAATGAGTTGTTCACGCAGGATGTCGATTGTATTGGCAACAGGATAACGCTGATTAAATCTTTCACCATATGTTTTGTATAGATAGGCAGCGAACCGTGCAATGGTATCCGGGTTGATGTCCACTAGATTCCTGACCCACTGGATCATGCCCATTTCGTTATCGAGTTGAACCATGATGATTTTGCCGCCGCGCGTGATCTGACGCGGGGCTAATACCTCGAATACAGCCTGATACCATCCTTCTACACATTTCAGAAAATCCGGGTGCAGGTAGCTGGCAATATTCTGTGCCTTGCCATCCGCACCAATAAACGCAGCCGCTGGATATTTCTCGAATACCCAAGGCGGGATGCCCTCATTGATGGTTTCCGCCATGATATACGGGCCGGGACGGGCAATAATATAAAAGCCCATCTCGGTTGCCAAATCCAGAAAGCCCGCCAGATCACGCATCGGGTGCGTATGACCATTCACATCGGACACATCTGGCGTCGGTTGATGCCACAGCCAGGGAATGTACGCCGCTACGGTGTTGAAACCTGCCGTTCGCAGCAGACCAAGACGATGCGCCCACTGATCAACGGGAGTGCGAAAGTAATGAAACTCCCCCGCCTGTATGAATTGTAGTTGGTCATCCAGCCAGAACTGTCCATCTTTGGCATAAAAACGGCTCACGTTATGCCTTCCCGCTTGTGAAAGCCCAGAATGTTGAGCGCGTTTTGAATATAAGGGCTGCTGGTATAAGTATTCCAAATCAAGCGGCTCAGATAGTTTTCGACCATGAGCATCGAACACCCCTTATCGATTCCGTAGACCGAACTGCTGTACCATGCTGGATCAGAATCGAGGTTATAGGAATCGAAGAATCCGTATTTGCCCCATGTTTGCGGATGCTCCCGATAGAGATATTCAATCATCCGTGTGGCTAAGTCGGGAACAAAAGGTAGTGCCGATACTCCTCCATAGATGGAAACTGTTCCATTTGGCTTGGGTTCAAACAGAGCAGGCGTCGCTCCCGAAACATCGTACCCCCAGGGGCTATCCCCGGCGCTGCATCCCCAGCTATCAGCATGATAGGTTTTGAATTCTTTGGAATGTTCGATACAAAAAGCACGGTTAGCAAGCGTTGCCAGACGGGTGTTATTGAACCAGTCTATTCCGTCCGAATCGAGATATGTTGCAGTATCCAGCCACGCCTCGCTGAACTGGTAGGCGAATAGGTTGCCGCCGGGATTGATGATTACTTCCTGCCCATCAAATAATCCTTTATCGCGCCGAAAGCCCTCATATAACCGACGCGCTACTTCCGGCTGGATATGTCCAGCGGCTTGCAGATACATCATTTTCTGCTCGGCGGCCATGTCCCACTGACTGATGAAACCCGGTTCGCCCTCGACGTAATCGCCACCCCGATCCGGGTTATACGCCATACGAAACAGGGTCGAATTATCTTTCTCGAAAATGATGAAACGCCAGTCCACACGTTCCAGCAATTCCTGCGCCATCTCGCGGATTTGGGCATCCTGAAAATAAGCAGCGACGGTGATGACGCCGTTCAGACAAAGGGCTGTGTCTATGGTGGAATATTCGCATTTGCCAAAGCGTTCTGCGGTTTTCATATCGAGGAAGTGTGCAAAGAAGCCGCGATGATGCGGGACATGATGTAGAAGAGTATTCAGTGTGCCGCGTGTGATTTCCAATGCTCGCTCAATTGGCAAGAAGCCGCGCTCGGCAGCGATCACCCATGCGCTCAGGGTAGAGCCAGTAGCGGCAATGGAAGCCATTTGCAGGTCTTTGGTAGAATCCACCGTCAGACCAAAACCATGACTATTCGGATCGAGATTGGTGAAATCCAGGAAGAAATCAACGGAGCCTTGCAACTCACGCAGGAGGAGACTGTTTAAATCCATTTATCGTTTCTCCGATAAAGTAGAGGATTGGCGTGCCAGAAAGCGGGTAGGGATACGCTTCGGCTCGAAGGCTGCACTATTTTCAAGGACATCAATCAACTGCCGAACCGCAGTCGTACCCCACTCAAAGCGAGACACTCCAACTGTAGAGAGCGGGGGTTGCGTATAACGCGCCAGCACAATGTCATCGAAACCAACGATGGCAATATCGTCAGGGGCGCGAAGGCCGTTCTCCTGCATCACCCGCAGAAATCCAATCGCCATCTGATCATTGGCACAAAAAACCGCATTCGGCAGGTCGCCGGAATGGAGGATCGTTCGAGCAGCTTCATAGCCGGAAATCTCGGTGAAGTTGCCCTGCCAGACCGGAACGTGCAGTTTATGCCGCTTCGCTTCGGATAGGAAAGTCGCCATACGCTCGGCGTTATCGAAGGAATCGGCGGCTCCGGCAACGAACGCCAGCTTATGAAGCCCTTGCTGATAAAGATGGTTAAATGCTTCCCGCACACCAGCGGGGTTATCCAGCAAAAGCGGCAAGATGAAATCATTCTCCAGCGAACGATCCATTACCACAATGGGGAAGTGACTGGATGCCAGTTTTAAGACATATTCGTCGGTGATTTTGGAATCAAATACAATTGCACCGTCCACCTGTCGATAGAGCAATGTCCGGTGCGTAGAATGATTTTCAGGACAAACGAGAAGTTCATAATCGGTGTCCAGAATGACGCTATGAATTCCTTCCAGAATTTCCTCGTAAAATGACCCGCCAAAGCGCGAGATGAACACGCCAATCGTTTGTGTTTTGCGTTTTTTCAGATGTCGTGCGAAGGCATTGGGATGGTAATTGAGTTCTTCGGCAATCTCCAGGACACGCTGACGGGTTGCGGCGCTTATCTTGCCCCTGCCGTTGAGGACATACGAGGCAGTGGTGACGCTTACGCCGGCGCGTTTGGCTATATCTAAAATGGTAGTCACAATTAATCCTTATTCACCGGTAATCCCTGTTCGTTCCACCGACTCGACAAACCAGCGCTGCAAAATGAAATACATGACCAGCAAAGGCAGGATGTTCAGGAACGTACCGCTCATTTTGACTGCTTCGTTTATGCGATCAAAGATGTTGACCGTGCCAGATGGGTAGAGGTTTTCATAGGCTTGTACAAATTTCGAGAGCTGCATCGGCAGGGTTGTCGTACCGCCTTCCAGGAAGATACCTGTGAGAAATGTTTCGTTCCAATACCAGACGACAGAGAAAATAAACGAGACGATGAACGCCGGAAGCGCCGAAGGAATGGCAATCGTGAAGAAAATACGCAAGTCGGAAGCCCCGTCCAACCGCGCCGATTCTTCCAGCACTTTGGGAAGCGAGAGGAAATTCTGGTAGAAAATCAGAATAAAGATAGCGCTTCTGAAGCCTTGCCCCATCAGCGCAGGGAGGATCAGCGCGAGCGGACTACCCAATAATCCCATATTGCGATAGGTCAACATTTGCGGAATAACGGTATTCTGTGGCGGAATGATAAACGTGGCGAGCAGCAGCAAAAAAACAATGGGTTTGCCCCAAAACCGATAGCGTGCCAACCCATAGCCCACTACCGAGGCAATGCCCGTCTGCAACAATGATGGAATGACGCTAATCAGCGTGGATGCTATCAGGGTATTGAAATAATCCAGCACACGCAGGGCTTTGGAATAATTCCCCAAATAAAACTCTGTCGGAACCCACTGCACCATCGGGTTGAGCAGATCGTTTTGGCTCTTGATGCTGGTGATGAAAATATAAAGTAGCGGGTGAAGATAGACGAATCCAATAGCAATCAACAGTGCATACAAAACCGTATTGAAAACCAGGCCATGTTGGGCGCGGCTCCCAAAGAGGAAACTGCGCAAGCGATCAACAACAGGGTTGCGGAAGATTTGTGTCACAGCGATTTTCCCTATTTCCTTCTCGCCCAACGCATCAGGAACAGATAGACGATTGCCAGCAGGACAACCATCACCCCGAAGTACAGGAATGCCAACGCACTGGCATAACCAATGCCGCCATGAACATCATAAGTCCGATCATAGACGTATCGGATTACCTTGTTTTCGGAGAAATGCGAAAGGGTAATGATGGTATAGATGGCATTGAGTACCGTCGCCGTCGACAGCGATGGCAGGGTAATCTTCCAGAAAGATTCCCAACTCGAAGCGCCATCAATCGCTGCGGCCTCATAGATGGCGCTGTCTACCTTCTGTAAACTCGCCAGATAAATCAGAATTTGCACGCCTGAAAACCACAGGATCAAAACGAACGAGGTAAGCAGATATTCAACCGGGCTGCGCAACGCACGCGGTAGCTCCGCCAGAAACTCGACCACTGCCGGGGTGTTGGCAAGCCCCGGCGCAGAAGCAACCCCCTGCGAGGTGAGTTCCCGGATAACTGGCCCACTGGTGATTACAATCGGCAGGAAAAAGATAGTCCGAAACAACCCTTTGAATTTGAAGCGCAAATTCAGGAACAGCGCAATGAGCATCGCAAAAATCAGCACAATCGGCACAGAAACGAGCGTTTCGACGGTATAGCCGATCAACAGTTCAACAAAACCTGGATCGGTAACGAGCGCACGGGTATAGTTTGCCCATTCCACAAAATTCAGGTTGATCCCTGTGGCCGTGACGGTCACCTCATTTACACTATAGCGGAACGTTTCGATCAGCGGCAGCAACGTAAACAGCGCGAACCCCACCACCCAGATCAGGATGAAGCCATAGCCGCGCAACGCTTCCTGTGTACGGAGGCTGACCTCGCGGCGAAAAGGATTGCGTACCATCATGGCTTGTTCTCCAAAAGCGAAGCGTTTTTCGCCCCGATGGTTATTCCACCATAGGTAAAAGGCTGATCGGTATAATTGACAACGATTTGCCGACCATTGGCATAAGTGGTGGCAAAGATGCCTTCTTTCAATTTATTTCGGGCGACAATTTCCTGCCCGCGTACCGGGGCAAGCAGGGCATTCATCCACTTATAGGTGTTTCGGATTTGCTCGCCCCACTGCGCATAGGAAGAAGTATATATCCAGAACGAACCCGTTGAGAGTATCTTGCCAGTGGCTTCTTGCGTGAGAAAGTACGATGGGTAGATACCAAAATCTACATAGCGTAGCAAATCTTCCTGCTGATTGGATGAGAAATTAAGCGCTGTCCCGTAATAAGGCACATAGCCCGCCAGCACAATTGGCAGGAACGGAACGGCCTCAGATGTGTAGATATAGCCGTTGTCCCCCGGAAGCATGTCGTAGTAGGCTTGCATCGATCCGAAGAGATAATCATTGGGGCGATAAAAACCCAGACGCATAGGCGATCCGGCAAACAATGTTTGATAGGCCTTGAGCGCAGCTTCGCGGTTGAGTTGCTGGCCTTCTCTGAAATCACTGTAAAGTACCGAGCCGATGCTATCGAGCGCAACGCCGATTTTTGGTTGCAGGGCAACGTTGCTGGATAGCGCCGCGTAGCGCTGCCGGAGTGCATCGAGGGAGAAATAATAAGCACCAGAACGATTATAACCTTCGATACTCACGCCTGTAATTGCCATCGCCAGATCGTTGCGCGCCGAATAGCCTGATTCACCCTGTAATGCAGCCTGTGGATCGAGGTAGAGCGCGAAGTGTCCACCATCAGCTTCAATTTTTTCAGCAAGGGTGCGTAGTTCGGCAATACTTCCCAGGCTACTTTCCAGACTCAGCGATGTTGGTGGCATGTTCGTCGCGCCGAACGGTTGCCAGCCGTAATAGATGATCTGTGGATTGGGGAGTTGCAATTTAGCGAGAATCTCACCCAACTGGCTCACAGTTGTCATGGAAATGAAGCGATACCAAAGCAGGATTTTTTCCTTGTCGCCCCCCAGAACTTCCAGGCGAACGCCGATGTTCGGGTTCGGATCGTTCTGCTTGTGCAAGGAACCTTTGCCAACCAGATAACTCTGATAGCTGCGCGCCATACCCACATAATTGGCTACGTCTCTGGTCAGGAAACGATAGTGGATCACAGCGTCGAACGCATTGGTTTGTTTCTGAACAGTGGTCACACCTGCGCCAGAACGGTTAGTCGCTTGAAAGTAGCTCTGGTTATAGATGAAGGCGTTATAAAGGAAATTGAAATTTGTGATGATGCCCGCCGGGTGAACCTGTAATTCGCCATAAGCCGCGCCTCTTTCAACAATCGAGAGAAAGGCATTTTGCCCCTCGTTATGCACCATGCCAAAGACCGGAAAGGAAATCGGGGTGGGCGTGGTGACGCGCGGGTCGAAGGGAACGTAAGCCGTCATCCCCAAATCCGGGCCATAGTAGCGCCCATAGAACATTGTTTTGGCTTTGGTCGAATCCGCAAAACGAATCAGGCTGCCCGTGCCGTCTGGCAGAAACATATAGCCTGGCGTACCGCCGCCGCGTGTCGCGCCCAGAAACGGATATACGTAGACCAGTCCGAGCCGGAATTTCGGGTTTCCCTGACGGATAGATTCAAACGGCACTTCAACGCGCACCCCATCCGCTTCGAGTTGCAGATTCACCCCAACAGTGATGTCATAATCCTGAAAGGTCACCTGCGCAGATATACCTTGAGCGATAGGTTTAACATCCAACGCATGTGGCGAATTGGTGATGGAGACGCGCTTATTCACCGCTGTTTCATCGAGGTATTCGATACTGATGCCACTTTTGGAAAAAGCCTGCCACGATCTATTGAGCCGATCCCCCGTAATAAGTTCGTCAACGCCGGAGTGCCAGAGATAATTACTGCGCTTGTCCAGCAGTTTGAAAGCAAGCGTATCGGAATCGACATAGAGTTGGAACAGATCATTTTCCGCTACCCGCTGATAGGAGGCAGGAATATCCTGGCGAATTGGGCTAGCCCCAACAGTATGCGGGTAGGGTGTGGTCGCCAGGAACGCAGAAAGCGCCAGAACCATAAGAAATTTTAGATTAGCCACGCAGACCAACCTCCCGTATGATCGCCAGGACGAACTCATACAACTGGTTAAACAGCACATAAAGGATATAGGCTGTCAGCATAAAGATAGCCATCGTGAACAGGGTTGCCAGAATATTTCGCACCGTTTCGGAAACCGAATAGTTGTGAATCTCCCTGACCATGATAACGAGCATTACTGCTGTCCAGAACCACATCAAATGGGTGCAAAAACTGTAGATGAACACTTCGTTAAGCGTTAGCAGGTTGGAGAGCAACGCAATCGGGATGACGAACAACGCATAGGGAAAAAGGCTATAAGCGCTACCGATGATGACATGCCGCACGCTGCCTTCACCATCGCTGATAGTAGCAACCAGATAGTTGGCGCTATTCCACAGCACAAGCAGTAAAATGACCTGAATCGCGTCTGATTCCACCTGAATCTGCCACGAAGTCGAAAAGGGGCTGAATATAAATGCCGTCAGGTAAAGCGTGAGGACGCTCGCAACCAGCACCCACCCGTAAAGGAGAAACGCAAAGAGCAAACTCCCGCGTTCATTCTGCTTGATGTAGTAAAAACTGTCAGCGGGTTGTCTGATAAAGCGGAACATGAATACAAGATCATCCACCAGATGGATTTTTTGCAGCTTCCGCATTCGCTCCCGCAGTGGTTCCAGCCAGTGCCTGCGACGTTCCATTCGGGTAAACACACTCAAAACAATCCATCCGCCGAACAGCACCCCAAGCGCATTGGCGAGCGACCGCTGCAACACGACGTTGCGTAATTCCCAAAAGGTTTCCGAATAGCCATTACGGTCTTCGGCATAGCGATAGGATTGGAGCGCATTGGCAAAATCGCCATCTTTATAGTAGGCGCTCGCAATTGCTTCATAGGCGATGATGAACAAGCCGTTATAGGTCAGCACTTCCTCAAAATAGGGTTTGGCCTCCTTATAAAAACCTTCCACATAGAGCCGCACACCCTCATGGACTTTTCTGGCGAAGTCAGTGGCGCGGAAGGTGATGATGGCGTTCTTGTCCTTGTCCAGCACATAGAGGTCATTGCCTGCGCGCTCGATGGCGGTGGGATTACTCAATAGGCCAAGCCGCTGTTCGCCTCGATCCTTTGCGCCGAAGACAAACAGGATCATCCCGTTTTGAGCATATTCATAAAGTCTCCCATCGGCATCTGCCGCGAGGAGCAAACCATTATCGCTGACGCTGACATCCCGAAAAGTAGGTGATCCAAAAACCTCTGGAAATAGATTTTTTCCAGCAATGTTGAATTTGCGAATACTCTTGAATCTATCGGTTCCGGCGCTCACCGTGTAAACGAGCGATTGATTATCAATAGCGACATTGGATGGAGAGGCGGCCTCATTTTTGACGAATTGATCAAGTTGCTCCTTCGTCAGGAATAGTCGCTGCAAAATCATCTTGAGCGACATCTCTGCCGAATTTGCGCCGAAGTAGCCGATGAAATGCCCATCGCTATTCATCATGGTCAGGCCATCAACCGAACCTTCGCTGACGATATACAGATTCTTGCGTACATCGACAGTGATTTTGCGTGGCAGAAACTCGTGATTTTTGCCAAACAGTGGCTCGGAAGGTCGCCCGAACTCCTTAACCAGTTTTCCATTTTTATCGAGGATCACAATCGTATTTTTGCCCGCGTCGGCAATATAGAGCGTTCCCGTTTCATCCACATACAAGCCTGTGGGCGATTTCAGAATGCCCTGCCCAAACTCAGTGACAATCTGGAATGTTTTATCCACTTTGACAATGCGGCTGTTCCCGGTATCGGCAATATACAGGAATCCATCTCGCGCGAGGAACATTTCTTCGGGGCCGGAAAGTGGAAGATCAATTTCATCCAGCGGTGTATAGGCATCCTGCGTAAAATAGAACACTCCGCCGGGGCCAAGCGCCCATGTAGTATAGGGCGAAACCGCTTTGACCCGCGCCCCTGTTGCCAGTACCCCAATGACGATGAACGGAATCAGCAGTCTGAGTATCTTTTTCATTTCAACCCCGAATGCGACATGGTACTCATCACCTGACTCTGGAGGAAAACAAAAATCAGCAGGTTGGGTAGAAACATAATCAGCGCCGCTGCTGCCGCGATACCCTGCCCTGCCACCTGATTCGCTCCGGCGGTGGTCGTTGTCAGCGTACTCAAATAGAAAGCGAAAGTTCTCAGGCTTTCGTTGTTGAGATAAAGCGTGGATGTATCGGCATTATTCCATGCCGCCTGAAAAGTGAGAATGGCAATCGTCGCCAGTGCAGGCCGAATCAATGGCAGGATGACGCGCCAGTAAATCCACCAATCCGAAGCACCGTCAATTTGTGCCGCCTCGATCACTTCGTCGGGGATACCATCAATAAATTGTTTGAGCAGGAATACCCCGACGGGCATCGCCAGCACAGGAAAGATATGTACCCAGAACGAATCA
>CAYSOC010000046.1:0-38924 GCA_964432445.1 uncultured Anaerolineaceae bacterium | reverse complement strand
AGTTATTGCTTCCATCTATGTTGATCTGCATTATCGAACTTCAGCGCTAGTTATAACGCACTTGGAAGGTTAAGGGACGGCACGACCACCATTGAAAACATAGATGGATCGGTGCGAACCGTCGGTAAGAGTTGCAACCTACAGCAATTCTTGAACAGGCTGGGCTAATATCAATCGAGTTCAGGAAAACCAGCGTGAGCAAAGAACCCGATAGCATCGATGGGTGTGATGGTGTCCAGCGCGTGACGCAAGGCGGTGATGAGCGTATCAACGGTTTGCGCACGGGCACGACGCAGAAATTGCTTGATTTTGGCAAAAGCATTTTCAATGGGAGAGAAGTCGGGCGAGTAAGCGGGTAGAAACAATAAAGGGCAACCATGCCTGTGGACCAGCGCTCGGACGATTTTGGACTTGTGAGCGGCAAGGTTGTCGAGGATGATAATATCGCCACGATGCAACGTGGGCAGCAGCACCTCTCGAAGGTAGACCTCAAACACAGCGGTGGTGACTGCACCTTCAACGACTATAGCAGCGGACATCCCATCCAAACGTAGCGCGGCCAGTAAGGTCATGTTTTTGCCGTAGTTACGGGGATGCTGTGCGAAGGCGCGTTTTCCACGCTCAACGCGAGCATAACGCGATTGCATATCCAGACGGGTGCTGCTCTCGTCAACGACCACCACCCGACGGGCTGGCAGTGTTTCAGCACAAGCTGACCAGTCCCGACGCTCCTCTTCATTGCGTTCGTATGCGGCGAATGACTTTTTTTGGTCGCAACTCCAAACGCAACAGCATCCGGCTCATGGTCTGAATGCTGACCACCATTCCCGTTTCTGCTTCCCACAACCGACAATACTCATCCAGCCGCAGGTCGGCATTCTTCAGCACCAGCACTCGCAATTGTGCCTCATACGCCTTGCTGATACGCGCTTGCTGTCGGCGCTGCACCGTTGCAGTGACGCTCCCGGTCGCTCGGTAACGCTGGATATACCGTTTCACACTTGTAATACTTACCTCATAGGTCGCCGCGATCCAGTGTTGCGTCTTCTCATTTTGCCACGCATTAATAATGCGTTCCCGTAAATCCTTTGAGTAGCCGCTCATCTGCCCTTCCTTGACTATTCAATAATAGCCCATTTTGCTCAGGAATTGCTGTAGTTAGGGATACTTGATAGGATTCCTGGATCGAGGGACAGCATGTTAAGATCGCTCAAGCGGTTCAAGAGTAGTTGTTAAAATATGTGTAGATGAGGAAAATAATGACAAAACTGTTTGAGGTTTATGATAGCCGTTTCCTGAACCTGCTCCTCCCGAACTCAAAACTGGAACACCTGGCCTGGGGTGCAAGATGGGCAGAAGGTCCAGTGTGGTTTTCCGAAGGGAATTATCTACTGTGGAGTGATATTCCGAATAATCGGATTTTGTACTGGTCTGCGAGTGAAGGGATGCGTGTTTATCGGGAACCTTCGAATTTTTCCAATGGACACTATCGGGATTTGCAGGGTCGGCTGGTGAGTTGTGAACATGGCAGGCGATGTGTCAGTCGTACCGAACCCGATGGCACTGTGAATATTCTGGTGGATCGTTATCAGGGAAAACGTCTCAATTCTCCCAATGATGTAGTGGTCAAATCGGATGGCACGATCTGGTTCACCGATCCACCATACGGGATTATGCAGCCCGATGAAGGTTATTTTGGTCTGTGCGAGGTTGGTGGCTATTTCGTTTATCGTTTCGATCCTGAAACCAATGATTTAAGCATCGTCGCACGTGATTCTGAAAAACCAAACGGTCTGGCTTTCTCTCCAGATGAAAAAATCTTATATGTTGCTGATAGTGCCCTTTCTCATGATCCGTTTGGTAACCATCAGATTCGGGCATATGATGTGATGGAGGGCAAGCAACTGACGAACAGTCGTATTTTTGCTGTCATCTCTCCCGGTAACCCGGATGGACTTCGGGTGGATCATCATGGTTATCTGTATATCACAGCTCACGATGGGATTCAGGTTTATAGTCCTGCGGGGGAATTGCTGGGCAAGATTATGGTTCCGGAGGTGGTTGCCAATTGTACTTTTGGTGGCAGTAACAAAGACCGCCTTTTTATTGCTGCCACCAAATCCATTTATGCGATTTATTTGAACACCACAGGTGTCCAGAAACCCTGAATATGTTGTAGTAGTTGCGGTAGTGTCAGATTTCAGGCTTGCGTCAGAAATCAAAACCCGCAACGCAATTTCAGGAGAAATACCGACAGACCCAAACCTGTGGATTTACACTGCCGCTAACCAAAGGAAATCAACAATGCGGTCTGTCCGTTTCAATCTTCAACGTTTATTCCTGCTGGTAGACTTTATAAGTTTCGTTGCGACGGCGTGTGGCACACTTTCACAACCGCAACGGATTCCTGCTGTCGCTTTCATTTTCCAGATCAAGTAAAACAAGTCCCGATGCCAACGCAGCAGTGTTACCGGTTTGACGACGATCCAACCCTAATCTTGTTCTGAAATCAGAAAGCTTTTTTCTTCTCAATCAGATTTTGAGCATATTTATCTTGCTGGATGAGTTATGTTGCCACTACAGGGCGGTTCAGTGTGCGGGAATTTCTTTCAGATTAAGGCAAGACCATCTCAAGTTTCTGCTGATTCCAATTTGCACCTTGAAATCAGAAACTACTTCTCGACGTGTTCCGAATACAGGTAGCACTTCACCGTTTGCGTTCCAACTTGCACATCGGGAGGATCCGCCTTGCGGCAGATATCCATCACATGGGCGCAACGGCTCGCAAACTTGCAGCCGATCCGCCCGTACTCTTTGACTTCGGTTGTTCCAAGCGTAATATGTTTTGCCCATGACTCGCGTTCCCTAGGGGCGGGTTCGGGAATTGATTCTTTCAACAACTGCGTATATGGATGGAGAGGCCGTTCCAGGACATCCTCAACAGGCCCCGATTCAACCATGTATCCACGCAGCATGATTCCAATCCGGTCGCTGATATAGTAGGCAGTGGCTAGATCATGGGTGATGTAGATGACGCTCACTTTTTGTTCATCGCGTAGCGCCTGGAATAGGTTCACGATCTCCATGCGCAGAGAGGCATCGACCATCGAGACAGGTTCATCAGCGAGGATCAGCCTGGGCTTCGAGATGAGCGCCCGTGCGACTGAGATGCGTTGGATCTGACCGCCGGAAAGTTCATGCGGATAGCGCTGACTGATTTCATCCAGTGACAATCCTACATTGTGCAGAGCCGCATCTACAACCTGAGCCGCAGCCAAACGGTTTGATGCCATCTTGAAGTTCATGGCCGTATCGAACAGGTACGCATCTACCCGCCGCAATGGGCTGAAGGTCTCGAACGGGTTCTGAAAAACTGGCTGGACTTTCTTCATAAACTCATGGAACTCGGACCGTTTGCGGATAGTAGATAAATCCCGGCCTTCAAACAGCACTTTGCCTCTTGTTGGTTCCAAATCTCGAAGCAGCAGGCGTGAGAGTGTGGTTTTGCCGCTACCGCTTTCACCAGCAAGGGTAAATATCTCCGGCTTATCACTCTCCAGGGAGAGGGAAATATCATTGACCGCTGTGAGAAGCGTACCCCCTACCAATCCACCGATGTGAAATTCAACCGTCACGTGCTGCACGTCCAGCAGTTTTCCATTGGTGTTCATTGAGAGGGCTCCTTGGCCAGGTGGCAGGCTACACGATGCTGTTCTTTAACCGGGATTAAATCTGGAACTACGGTTCGGCACACATCCATCACCAACGGGCATCGGGGGTGAAACCGACAACCGCCTGGGGGGTGGGCAAGATTTGGTGGTGTCCCTTTTAGACTTGCCTTAATCGTTCTGTCGCCGATCATCGGCAGAGAACGGATCAGATGCTGGGTGTATGGGTGGAGTGGGGCATTGAAGATAGTTTCTGTCGGCGCTTCTTCGACAATGCGACCTGCATACATGATCATCACCCGATCAGCCACGTTAGCGTGTACGGCCATATCATGGGTTACCAGGAGAACCGTATTGTTGCTCATGGACTGGATTTCCTTGATCATTTGAAGAACCCCGCGCTGCACGATAACATCCAGAGCAGTGGTAGGCTCATCGGCAATAATCAATGCGGGCTGGAACACAGTTGCCAGTGCAATTGCTACACGCTGGCGCATTCCTCCAGAGAGTTGGTGCGGATAAGCGTTGAGTACGTCGGTAGGGAGTCCCAGTCGGTTGACATGAGTGCGCATTTCTTCAAGGAATTTTTTCTTATCGGTAATGGGATTATGCGTGTCAACAATATCTCTGAAAGTTTCAATCACCTTGCGTACTGGATTGAGGACGCTCATCGATCCCTGCATCACATATGATATTTGCTTCCAGCGCACGTCGCGGCGGAGATCATCCTGCGAGACCTGTAGCATATCAACTTTATGATTACCAAAGTTATATTCGACCTTCCCTTCAATCGCTTTCAGTGGAGGTTTGATATTTCCCGAAATCACTTTGATTAGTGTTGTTTTGCCGCAACTGGACTCGCCTGCCACACCATAAATCTCATTCGGAAAAAGGTCAAAGGAAACGCCATCGACAGCCTGAACGGTTCGTGAGATTCCATAGACCTCAGTCCTGTAATACGCACGCAAATTTTGTACGCTTAACAGAGTCATTGGTTAGCCTCCAATCAAGCGCAAACGGGTGCGCGGGTCGATGTACTCGTTGATGCTTGCGAAGAGAAAGTACAGGCCGAGGAACAGGAGGATAGCGACCAGAGCCGGCGCAGCAATCCACCACCATACCCCGGCTACCAACGCCCCGTGCTGGTTAGCCCAAAATAGTGCAGTTCCAAGAGTAGGGGTGGTCAAATCTGATAGCCCAAGAATACTCAAAGTGACTTCCATTCCAATTGACCACAGGATATTGTTGATGGTGGTAGCAAACACGATCGGTAGCACGAAGGGGAGGTGTTCGTGGATCGTGATCCAGAATGCGCTGGTTCCAGAATAAACGGCAGTGCGTGTGAACGCGCGCTCCTTCAAACTCAGCACCTGGGAGCGAATCAGGCGAGCGTCAAACGGCCAGCCGAAAAGCCCCAGGATAACCGCCAGGTAAAACAGATTCATGTTATCG
The DNA here is from genome assembly GCA_964432445.1 of uncultured Anaerolineaceae bacterium. Lineage (GTDB taxonomy): Bacteria > Chloroflexota > Anaerolineae > Aggregatilineales > UBA2796 > JBBRMW01. The sequence goes on along the minus strand of CAYSOC010000046.1, from coordinate 33,804 downwards.
CGCAGCAAGAATCCCAGAAGGATTAGGATGGGAAGCAGGGGCAAAACGACGAAGCTGTCATTGATCGACATCAGCACCCTGTCGAGCCAGCCCCCGCGATACCCCGCAGTCAGACCAACTATGACAGCAATCACACGCGAGATCAGCGCTGTCACCAAACCCAGGAAAAGTGAATTACGCACAGCAAAGGTCAACCACCAGAAGAGGTCTTGGCCGCGAGAGGTGGTTCCGAATAGGTGTTCCACCGATGGAGGCATGTCCATCGCCACTGCAAAGGACTTATTTGGATCATCCGGGGAAACAAGTGACAAGAGAATCATGACTACTATGGTTGCCAGAAAAACAAAAGCAATACGGAAGCGGCCATCATATTTGAGGAGATCGCGGATAACTTTGAACATATTTCCAGGCCTATTGATAGCGTACGCGCGGGTCGAATAGCGGGTAGAGTAAATCCATGAGAAAAACAGCGGTGGCAACCCCAACAATCGAGTATATAGCGATGCCCATGATCATTGAATAATCGTTCCTGAAGACTGATACCATCGTCAGGCTACCAATCCCTGGGTAGCCAAAAACGACCTCCATGATGAGGGCGCCGCTGAAGACAGTTCCAATTGACATCGCCAGCCCGGTGAGTTGTGGCAGTAGAGCAGTGCGCATAATGTAATTGAAGAGAATCTTGTTCTTCCTCAGTCCAGCAGTTTCAGCATACACCACGTAATCCTCAGAGATAATGTTGGATGTGAGGGATTTCATGCCGATAAACCAGCCTCCAAACCCAATCAGCACCAGAGTAGCTGCGGGGAGAATGGCATGGTGGATGTATGTCCCGATAAATTCAAGAGACCAATTGGGACGAACCCCGATTGGGTAAGCCCCGCTGAATGGGAATATTGGGACGAAAAATGCAAACACCACCAGCAGAACGATAGCTACGATGTAGTAGGGAATTGGTCGGACCACCTGTCCCAGCACTTCAATTGCACTCAATGCTTTGTTCTTAGGGTAGTAGCTGGACATGGCTCCGAAAAAATTGCCAAATATCCACGAAATAACCAGGGCGGGGATTAACAAACCCAGGGTATACGGCAAAGCCTGAAGGATCATCTGGGATACCGGAGTTGGAAAACTCCCAAGTGAAGGTCCAAGATCGCCACGAAACAAGCGTCCCCAAAATGCAAAATATTGTTCAACGGGACTGCCCGACAACCCGTACAGTTCTGTCAGGGCAGCACGCATTGAGGCGATGGATTGTGCGTCGAGTGTGTTACCTCTCGCCAGCATATTGGATATTTGCGCCTCTACCGGGCTTGTGGGAGAGAGCCTGGGAATGATGAAAGTGACAGTGATTCCAACAAAAATGATGGTTAGGTATTGGATAATTCGCGGAATCAAATACCGAAGGATGAATTTTTGCATGGGAGTTCCATTTAAAAAAGCCCTCCACAGTGACCGCCGATGAAGACAATCGCTGTGGAGGGTGGGACTTTACTACCTCTGGCTTAACTCGATTACCACATTCAACTCATTTGCGCTTCAGTGATCAGCGCGATTTTTGCAGTGGCCGAGATTATACCTTCTTGTTGGGCTTGATCTTGACGAACATATACTTGGTGTTACCCCAGTTCGGCACGGGGTCCGTATAGGGGTCGTCAATTGTTGGATAACCCGTGAAATATGTCGTGTCACAGGTAGTGAAGACGTTGTAGGACATCAGCGGAGTAATTGGCATCTCCTGCGCGGCGAGCTTTACAAACTCCTGACCCAACTCGACGCCTTTGGGATCGTCGAAGGGTATCTTCTGGATACTTTCGATGATCTTGTCAAGCTCGGGGTTTTTCCAGCGCATATTGTTACTGCCAGCGGATTGAGTGCCACTAGGTTTGTAGAACTTCGAGTGCCAATATTGGAGGAAGAAGAACAGGTCAGGATCACCCCCCCATGTCTCGATTGTCCAAGCCAGGTTGGTACTATACTGTCCGCTTTGCATGATGGCCCAGGGATTGGCCTGCGAGTCCAGGGAGGTGTCGATGCCAAACGCCTTCCAGTTTTCAGAGACCATCGCGGCAGCCCGGTTCATGGTCGGATTGGTCTCGTTCATACTCATCAACGGTAACTTGAAGGGCGAGCCATCGGGTAATGCCCACTTGCCGTTGACTTTCTTCATACCAGCATCAAGCATCAACTGTTCAGCGGCCTTGAGATCATTTTTCCACCACCCGGCTCCAATATACTGCTTGATGGTGGCGGGATCAGTTGGCACGAGGTCTCCCAGAGTCTTGCGCGCTTCATCGGCGATGCGCTGGGCGGCGTTTGGATCATAAGGTTTATAGTCTTTCCCACCCACTTTGATGGTAAAGTCATTCAACCATGATTCCAGCGGCTGATGATAGTACTTGGGATACATACCAGTTGGCGGGACGTGGATGGCAGAGATGGTTGCCGCACCTTTATAGGAAGCCATAGCAACTTGTACAATATCGATTGCCAGCGTCAATGCCCAGCGAACTTCCTTCTTGTCCAATCCGGGCTTTTCATTGTTATAGATAATAGCCGGAAGGGTGGGATCGGGATGTCCCCAGGGGAAAGACTTAAACCAACTGACCGACGATGGATTGGTCTTAGCCAAGGTGATGCGGCCTTCGGGCGTAATATCATGGATCACATCTAGTTGATGCGCTTTCTGGGCGATCACACGTTTGTCGCTTGGTCCCGGATCAATATACATGGCATATTTGACATCCACATCGCCAAGGAGGGCAACCGACGTCCGTTTCCAGTCTTCACGACGCTGCCACAAGAACCATTTCCCGTTTGGATCGGAATCTTTGAGCGTGTAAGCACCCAGACTGATCGGCGGGTTGAACTTGAACGCCAGCGGATCTTTTTCCTTTTCAAAGATGTGCTTGGGCATGATAAAGCAGGCCGCCCAACGTACCGTGAAAGCCGCGTGAAAGCGTGAGTTGGGAGCCTTCAGGTGGAAGATAACGGTATATTTATCGGGTTGTTCCAGTTTTTCGATATTGCCCGAGAACAGGCCGTTATAGGCAAATCCTGGCGTCTTCATCTGGACATCTACTGTATAGAACAGATCATCCCCTGTAAATTCGACGCCATCGCTCCAGTACAAGCCCTTGCGCAGCTTGACGGTCATCTGGGTGTAGTCGGCATTGTAGATAGGTTTCTCAGCCGCCAACGCATTGTCCCATACGCCTTTGACACCCGCATCTGGATCAATGTACCATAACGTATCCAGTGCTAATTGCTGGAAGCCTGTGGAGTAGGTATTGGCACCAGGTCGCCAGCGATTAAAATCGTCTGCGGGCAAGACGGTACCAGTGGGGTTTTCCAGGATCAAACATTGATCCCTGGGTACACCCGGTGCAACCTCCGGTTCCTGGAGAGTTGGACGGCCTGCGGACTGAAGTAAATGTGCTTCGGGTGAAAGTGCCGCCGCAGCGCTGAACGCAGCGGCCTGCTTCAAGAAATCTCGTCTCGTTAGTCCAGACTTTTTCATCTTTTTTCTCCAAAACAGAAAATGCGGAAAAGAGACACAATAACTTCTACCTATCAGGTACAGGGTGTCATCCCCAAACCATCGGGCTAAAGACACCATTGGCGTGATGTGTACCTACCGAACCTGTTAAAAAAGCGTCTTGAAAGAAACACAATGAAAGCTTATTTATTCCAGTCTAACGCAAACAACGTTCGATTGTCAATAGGAACATAAGTGTTTTTGTTTCAGCTTTTGTTCGAACAAATATCGTTTTTGTTCGAGTCTTCCTATCTTGCCCGACTCAAGCTGATTACATATTTAATCCGAAAATGAGCGGAATTCGGACTCGTATATACAGAATTGAACGGGTCAGTATTGTTCTCACTTTCCTATCCTGTTTCTATAGCAATCCAGGCACAATAGAAATTTGAAGTTGCAAATCTTCGAACAAAAATCTAAAATAGCATCATTGATGTTCGAAATGTTTGTTTCTAGCCGGGTCGTCTACTTAGTGGTTAAATAGTCGGACAATTGGTCAATCAACCCTGGGCAACTCGCTCGTGGAAATGTAGCAAAATTTTGATTACACGAACAAAAGCCAGACAAAACAAAGCATCAAATATGAGGGATATTGCAACTGCGGCGGGCGTGTCCCTTTCAACGGTCTCGCTAGTTGTCAATGGAAGGCCAGGTGTAAGCCAAGCCAGGCGCGAACGGGTTTTAAAAGCCATTAAAGAGCTTGGATATGTTGCCGAAGGTCAACGATCTGTTGCGACAGAAACGAAGGTGTTTGGTCTTCTCATGGAATCCCTTTCCGAAGCCTCACGGAGCGAGGGGTATTATTTGCGGATTGTCTCCGGTATTGAGGAAACGGCCTATCAATATGGCTACCAGGTCCTTCTGCACGTCTTTCGTCCGACTATTGACCCTATTGACAGCATCCGGGAGTTGATGGGGCGGGATATTGATGGGCTGATCATTGCTAATGATGGAGATGTTACTATCGAGGTCATTGAGAAAATAGCAAAAGCCGGGGTGCCGATGGTATTGGTAGAAAACTACCTGAATCTGCCAATTCACTCGGTGACAGCCGACAACTTCACAGCCGGGCGAATGATGACCGAATATCTGATCGAACTCGGACATCGACGCATTGGAGCCATCGGTGGTCCAGATAAATACAGTAGTTTGCGAGATCGTCTGCGTGGACATCAGATTGCCATGATCGAAAATGGATTACCCCTTGATAGCAGCTTGCAACCTGAACCGATTCCCATGAATCCTAGAAAAGGGTATGTCCAGATGCAACAGTTATTAGCTTTACGGGAGCCGCCAACGGCCGTCTTTGCCGTGAGTGATCGGGCCGCATTCGGTGCTATGGAGGCCATCAAAGATGCCGGGTTGGTTTGCCCGGACGATATATCTGTGGTAGGCATCGATGATGTGAGGGATAGCGCATACAGCACTCCTCCTCTGACAACATTTAGCGTCCCAAAGTATGAGCTTGGTCGGACTGCAGTTTTGATCCTGCACAACGAATTGAAGGACAACGCAATTCCACCTACCAGGACTGTGCTGATCGGGGGACTTTTGGTGCGTCAGTCAGCGTGTCCCCCCAGATAATATCCACCGGAGAAAAAATTCTGTTTCAGCTATTCAGCTACTGTTGAGATATGTACGCCCGGTAAATTGAGACCAGGTGAAAGCGATCCAGGGATATGTTTGCTGTGTAGTATCTGGTAAAGGGCGCAAATCTACAATTGGTCCTACCTGCGTCCAGTTTTTCATAGTACCAGTTTCCTGAAATATTCTGAAGATCATTTAAAACTCAAGAGAGAAGGAAATGTCAGAGAAAGCCACTATCCTATTAGATACTAACCGAGTTATCAGCCCTATTTCTCCCTTGCTGTTCAGCGGATTTGCCGAACATTTGGGGCGCTGCATCTACGAAGGGATCTATGATCCGGGATCACCACACAGCGACCAACGCGGATTCCGGACCGATGTCATCGCGGCATTACGGGAGCTAAATTTTCGAACCATCCGCTATCCAGGCGGTAACTTTGTGAGCGGTTACCGCTGGCTGGACGGTGTTGGCCCCCGCGAAAAGCGTCCTCGGCGTCGAGAATTGGCATGGCAGACAACTGAGACCAATCAGTTTGGTACCAACGAATTCATTGAATATTGTCAAGAAATTGGTGCAGACCCAATGCTGGCCGTGAATATGGGTACTGGCACCATCCAGGATGCGGCAAACCTGGTTGAGTATTGCAACGCCCCCATAGGTAGCCAGTATGCAGATTTGCGCAATGCTCACGGATATCGTGAGCCACATAATGTGAAGTATTGGTGTTTGGGGAACGAGATGGATGGTCACTGGCAGATCGGACATCTTGATGCGGTTGAGTATGGTAAGAAGGCACGCGAGGCCGCCAAGATGATGCGGTGGCAGGATTCATCGATCGAGCTGACTTTGTGCGGCTCGTCATCACACCACATGGCGACTTTCCCGGATTGGGATCGAATTGCGCTCGAACTGTGCTGGGATCAGGTGGACTACCATTCGATGCACTACTATGCCGGCAATGAGACCAACGACACTGGCAGCTTCCTGGCATTGAGTACCGAATTTGAATCGTATACCGATACGCTGGAGGGGATTCTCCGCTACGTTAAAGCCAGGAACCGATCCCGTCATGATGTGTATCTTTCCTGGGATGAGTGGAACGTGTGGTACCGCGCTCGTTCCGGTACTGCGGTGGTTGGTGATTGGGCAGAGTCACCGCACCTGCTTGAGGAAGTCTATAATCTGGAAGATGCACTGGTGGTGGCTCAGTGGATGAACGTGTTCTTGCGCAAGTCGAACATTCTCAAGATTGCGTGCCTGGCGCAGATTGTGAACGTCATCGCCCCTTTGATGACCACCCGTGATGCTGTGCTAAAGCAGTCTATCTTCTATCCGTTAGCGCTATTCAGTCGGCTGGCTTCGGGTGCAGCGCTCGATGTTGTTGTGAAGGCTCCTCTCTACAACACTACACGTTTTGGCGATGTGCCGCTGCTGGACGTCAGCGCATCCTATGATGCGACAATAAACACGAGTGCCGTGTTTATTGTCAATCGGAGCCAGACCGAGAGTGTTATAATAGACTTGAAATGGCAGGATATTGCTCCGCGATCACTGGTCGAGGCGCTTCAGGTGACAGGCACCGATCCAAAGGCCGCCAACAGTTTTGAAAACCCTGATGCCGTCGCAGCCCGCCGGATTGTAACGCCAACCCTTGATGGAAAAACGGCAACGCTTGTCGTCCCCCCTCTCTCATTTACAGCTATCGACGCAAAAATGTGACAATGAGTCCAATAGGAAACCTGGTGAGATCATGGGTAGTGTCAGGATTCAGCACGTGATCAGGTAAGCAGGTAAAAAGCGGGTAAACTCAACCTTGAATGGGTGAAAGTCAAACCACGAGAATTGCCCGCATTGCTGATCCAGCCGCCGCTGGAAATATAATAAATGTAAGTAATCAGACGCAGCCGGACAGTGTAATAGCAGCATCTCCACGATGGGTTTTCTGAAAGCCATCTATCCCAACTCAAAGCGGAAAACTCCGGTTAGTTTTTTTCACTTCTACAGGAAACCCATTTTGAGGATTACTTTCCTGAGAAATACTTGAACTTGAGTCTGAAAGCCGGGGTGAGTATTCATGAATTTAGGGATCAGGTGAAAATGGACGATCAAGCATCGGTTAAAGATATATTTACCAGAAAGCCTCTTTACGCGGAAGCCAATGGCAATCGCATTGCCTATTGGTTGGTTGGTCAAGGTCATCCGTTGATCTTCATCACCGGGTGGCCTTTTCATAGTTATACTTATCAACAGATATTGCCGTATCTGGCAGAACATTTTCAATGTATCTTGCTTGATTCACCTGGGCTAGGGCAAACGGAATGGAATTCTAATACTAATTTCACATTCCCCGGACAGGCACATACGTTCCAACGTTTTCTTGATGTACTTGGTGTTAACCACTATTCGATGATTGCCCATAACACTGGTGCAACGATCGTCAGACTTCTGGCTGCTGAGGATATCAACCGTCTTCATCGCCTGATAATGCTCAATACTGAAATCCCTGGCGAACGTCCGCCCTGGTTCCCCTTATATGCAAAATTAATGCACTTACCGGGTAGTCACCTGATTTTTCGGTTACTACTCGGCTCAAAGATATTTCTCAGGTCCAGAATGGGCTTTGGTGGTTGTTTTACCGACCCGTCAAGGCTCAATGATTGTTTCATTGCGCAGTATATCCAGCCCCTATTGGATAATCCCAGGCGCTTACAGGGTGCAATGCGTTATTTGAGCATCGGTCTGGACTTTAAACTCATCGACTCCCTGACCGAGATTCACGCCCGGATCAAAGTTCCGGTGCATTTCATCTGGGGAAATGCAGATCCTACCTTTCCGATTGGGGCCGCACGAGACATGTTAAATGACTTTCCGTCAGGTGCAACAATGACAGAAATCGAAGGCGGGAAACTGCTAGCTCATGAAGAATTTCCAGATTTAGTAGCGATGGCCGCCTTGAAATTTCTCACTTAATATCCTATAGGGTTGAAAAACCACATTTCTGAGGGACATTAAGCCTCACCGGGTTCAATAAAGTGAAAACGAGCTATGCTTGAGATACCTCCTTTCTAACTGTGTGTATGTTGTCAGCAAGTATTATCCAACAAGAGGCATTCGGTTAGGAGGGGACGTGTTGATAAATCACGTCCCGCCTCGCACAGTGAGAAAATTGTTTCACCTTGCAAGGCCAACCTGTAATTTTCAACTATATTCCGGCAACCACGACCCATGCGCTGCGATCAAATCATCAACCAGATTGTGAATCTGCTCCATGTCCAGTTCGGCGGCAGTATGTGGATCGAGCAGTGCCGCCTGATAGATATATTGTCTGGAGCAGGTCAGCGCTGCTTCGACGGTCAGCGATTGCACATTGATGTTGGTCTGCATCAGCGCGGCAAGCTGTGGCGGTATGCGTCCGATTTTAGTAGGTTGCAAACCATTCTTGTCCACCAGAATCGGTACTTCGACACAGCAATCAGTAGGCAGGTTATCAATCAACCCGCGATTTGGTACGTTGCCATAAATCACGCGCGGTATCCCTGTTTCCAGACTGTGAATAATCCCTGACCCGTATTCCACACTTGGTTTCACTTCAATTTTCCCGCCGCCTTCTAGCTCGGCGCGTTGCGTTTCCCAGTTAGAGATTTGGTTTTCACAGCGCCGAATGTATTCATCCAGCGGAATATTGAATTGCTCGATCAGTTCAGGCCGATCCCGCTTGATGAACCAGGGAACATATTCGCTGAGGTGTTCGCTGCTCTCGGTCACAAAATAGCCAAAGTGCTTGAACAGTTCATAGCGCGTGAGATTCGAATCCGGTGCGCGTCCCGATTCGAGTACCTGACGAATTTTTGGGTATAAATCCTCTCCATTGCGCTCGAATTTCAGATAGAAGGCCATGTGGTTAATGCCGGCTACCACATAGTTAATTTCTTCGACAGGAACACCAATATCGGTAGCAAGTTCTTTCGCCGTGTGCGGGACGCTGTGGCATAATCCAACCGTTTTGATTTTGCTGCCGCGCGCAATCCCCCAACAGTTCATCGCCATCGGGTTGACATATTGCAGGAAGGTCACATCCGGGCAAAGTTGTTCCATATCGTGGCACATTTCGAGCAGTACCGGGATGGTACGCAAGCCGCGCATGATGCCGCCAATGCCAAGCGTATCTGCGATGGTCTGGCGCAAACCATATTTTTTCGGGATTTCAAAATCGACCACTGTGCCGGGTTTATAGCCCGCGACCTGAATCATGGCGATAGCGTAATCTGCGCCATCCAGCGCGGCGCGGCGATCTGTCGTAGCGATGATTTTGGGCTTGACGCCGATTGCTTCGGTAATTTTATGCGCGACAACTTCAGATGTGCGGAGGCGTTCGGCGTCAATGTCGTGCAAAACCAGCGTAGAATTTGCCAGTTCCGGGTAAGACAAAATATCGCCCATTAAATTCTTGGCAAAGACGGTGCTGCCTGCGCCGATAAATGTGATTTTAGGCATTGCTTGAAGTCCTTTCTAGGGATGTGTGATAGTTAGATAAAAACCAGAGGAGGGCGATTTGATAAGGCTCGTTTGGCCGTCGCCCCAATCAATTTCAAGACGTTGAATATTGCTATTGGCGGGTACTCCAAAATGCAAGCGTACTGCCTCGCCGGAGAGATAACCACTGGAAGCGCGCACCATTCGCTGATACCTGCCTGTTGAAGTGATCAGAGTTGCACGTGCGCCGATGGCAAAGGTATTGGGGACATCTTCTCGTCGCAATTCCACTTCAAGATTCTGACCGCCACAAAGCTGATTTTCAAACAATTGAGCCGGGGCGTTTAGATTGTTGATCACAACGTCCAGATCGCCATCATTATCGAAATCAGCCATGCTCATACCGCGCCCGCTGCTGGTCGAACCAAGCCCCCAACTGGGCATCAATGTAAAGTTTTTACCCGCATTGTTGCGAAATGACTGATTTTCTTCGATCAGTTCGCCACCGGGCAAATTCGGAAATAAATCCTGGGCGATCATGCCGTTCACGACGTATAAATCCTGAAACCCATCATTGTCCAGATCGCCAAATTTTGCCGACCAACTCCATCCGGTGGCGCTGATACCCATTGAGATTGCCCGTTCGGTATAGCGCTCTCCATTCGGGATATGCAGCATGTTCTGCGTAAGTTGTACTATCTGTTCCCCGCGTCGATTCGGGGTAAGCCGCGTCAACACGTTTGACCAATGGGATTGGTTATCCTCACCGGGATAGGGTTGCATATCAGCTTCCAGCAAAGCCGCTTTACCTGTATTGAAAATATCGGCGTAATCGAGGCTCATAGTGCTATAGCTGGTCGTCTGGAAAGGCTGGAACGCCTCCCAACCGCTATTCGTTTGCTGAAAAAACTGATCCGGCGTCGCAAAGTCGTTACCAATAGCCAAATCTGGTCTACTATCGTGGTTCAGGTCGGCAAAGATAAGTGCGAGTGCCTGCGATGCTGCCGCTAACCTCTGCCCCCGGAATGTCCCCCCGGCATTCGTATAAATAACAACACCCCCCAGCGGATTGAACAAATAATTGTTGCCAAAAACGCGGGTCAGGTCGGCGTCATAGGAGGCGGTTACCAGATCAAGCGTGCCGTTCCCATCGAAGTCTGCCCAATCCAGCGTATACGCATAGCGCCCCACGCCGGGGAGCGCTTCCTGTTCAAACTCGCCATTGCCTCGATTAATCCAAACCTGCGGCGCGGCTATCTGTGTTGTAAAGACAATATCCAGTTTGCCGTCGCTGTTGACATCGACAATGGAGACAGCGCGCGTGCGACGAACATCCAGTTCCTGTTTATGAAATTTCAGCTTGCCATCATTCCAGAGGATGCTGGCGGCTCCGTCCTGATTTGCCAATGCTATGTCTAGCAAGCCGTCGCTGTTCAGGTCATTGATTGCCAGTCCTGCGCCGTTACTCTCGAAGGTGCGCGTAACCCCTTTGACAGTGGTGATGTGATCCAGCGTATGCTCGACAAATTGCCCACTGCATACGGATGAAGCTAGAGCAATCGCCTCTATTCGCAAGTTCTCCTGTGCCGCAGCATGAACCACACCGCTGCTCAAAGAGACGAGGATAATGATGAGTAAGAGGCGAAAGTACATAATCTTTTACACCAGCCTCGATCCCGACGCCCCCGCGCCGGGATACTAGCCTTATGGGTTTACTTGGCGAACAGCTTGTTTACTTCGTCATTGGCTTTCTTGAGCAACGTGGCTGCATCTCCCTTGCCGAGGCCGATGTTATCCACTGCTTCGGTCATGATGGTGGAGATGTTCGCACCGTTATCGGTGATCGGGAACAGGAATGTGCCGTCCTTCTCGTTCGCCTGATCGGTGAATGGACTCACGTCGATGCCCTTGTCCTTACGCGCTTTAACCGACTTATCAGCGGCAGCACGGATGGCGGGGAAGACGACGCCTGCATCACCAACTACGTTTTCACATTCTGGCGAGGCGAGATACTTCACCCACTTCCAGGATTCTTCTGCGTGCTTCGTCCCGACATAGATCGAGTCGGCCAGACCATTGAACATGCTCTTGCGACCTGCGGGGCCTTCCGGCAGACGTGCAAACGCGACTTTGAAATCACTGGCGACATACGTACCGATCATCCACGAACCGTCGATCACCAGCGCCACTTTCTTCGATTGGAACAGGCTGGAACGTCCGAGGCTGGTCTGATCGGCCAGCGGCGGTGCATAGCCCTTCTTCAACCACAAATCGGCGAGCCACTGCAAGGTTTCCGCGAGCTTGGGATCATCGTAGAAATACTTGTTGCCCCATGTGCCGTTGTTGAATTTGAAGCCATTCGACACCGCGAACATGCTCCACTCGGTCTGCCCATACGCACCACCCATGCCGCCAGTGGCAAAGCCATATTGCACGACGTTAGCCTTGTCGAAGGCCTTGTCGAGGCCATTCTTGCCATTCTTATCAATGGTCAGTTTAGCGATGATCTGCTCGAACGTGCCGCCATCTTTCGGATTCCACGTCGCTTTGTTTACTTCATCGGCGGTGACACCAGCAGCTTTGAGCGCATCCACGTTATAGACGACGCCCACCGTATCCCAGTCCTTCGGCAGACCATAACGCTTGCCTTCTCGCGTCCACAAGTCAGCCAGACCCGGATAATAAATATCCGTCGGTACTTTGTCACGGTCTACCAGCGGTTGAATATCCATAATCTGCTTGAGTTGCGCGAATTCAGGATATTTGGCAAGGTGATTGGTGAACACATCATAAGTGTCACCGCTGGCAAACCCCGTGCTGATCCCGGTCCAATAGTCAGCCCAGCCCAACTGCTCGACCTTGACTTCGATATTTGGATTGGCTTTCATGAACGCATCGGCGCACGCCTGATAGGGTGGTAGCTGATTGGTGTCCCACAACCCATAGCGGATCGTCACTTTGTCGGCGGCGCGGGCGCTCCCGACCATCGACAGCATGATCGCTGCTAGCGCCGTGAGCATAAAGCCTGATTTGATTTTTTTGAACGTGACCATGATTGAAAACGTCTCCCTCCAAAACTGAACTTTACGAAACTCGTTCTGTCAAAGCTGCAAAGCAGCAGAATGACCACTAGAAAACTGAAAACACCCTTATACACCCCTACAATAACTTACATTTTTCCACCCCGCTGTTTACGATCCTCGGACTGAACCTGGAGCGGACGCGCTATTTTTGAGTTTTAGCCCGGTGCTTTAGCGCCGGGTCTGAAAACCTATTAACGGAAGCCAGAAAACTGGATCGAATCAACGATCTTCCGTCCGAAAATCACGAAAATCAGCACAGTTGGAGCGATGGACACCGCCGCACTCGCCATCAGCCCTGTCCAGTCGGGCGCGCCCTGTGGCGTCTGCGAACGGAAAATCCCCAGCGCAACGGTCAGCACGCGCACACTTTCATCCTTGCCAACCAGCAAAGGCCACAGATAATCGTTCCAGCTTCCGATGAATGTCAACAGCGCCAGCGTCATCAATGGCCCGACCACCAACGGCAGCGCTACTCGCCAGAAAATCCCAAACGGTGTGCAGCCATCCAACCGCGCCGCCTCTTCCAAATCTTTATTCAGGCTCAGGAAGAATTGACGGATGAAAAACACCGCAAACGGCGTCATCAAAAAGGTCGGCGCGACGATACCTTGTATCGTTCCGATCCAGCCTAGCTGCCGGATGAGAACGAAATTCGGAATGAACAGCACAATACTTGGAACCATCAATCCAGTTAAATACAGGAAAAATATCTGATTCCGAAATGGGAACTTCAACCGAGCGAAGGCGAACGCAGATAGTGCGCTGAACAGCGTTTGTCCAATCGTGATCAACCCGGACACAATGAAGGAATTCCGCAGATAGAGTACAAAATTCAATGAACCCACCGAAATTCCCGATGCCTGTTGACCCACCAGTGTTTTGGGATCGATCAACCCAAGTACACGCAGATAATTGGTGGCAGTCGTCTCTACCGGGAACAGCGCCGTTGTATCCCGGAACAATGCTCCCGGCGAGGTAAAGCCGGTCCGGATCACCCACCAGAGAGGAAAGATCGTGATCGCTACCAGTACCAGCATGATAATCCACATGACTATCTTGCCAATATTGATCCGATTTCCAGCTTGCTGCCCCGCGATACGGTTCAAAGTAGTCGCCATAATTAAATAACCTCCTCTCTTGTAATTAGCTGTAGTCGCCGAGATCGGAACGGTCTGCACGTAGTACGCGCGTCTGAATGAGCGTCACCACGACAAGAATGGCGAATAGAACAACGGATGCCGCCGCTGCCAGCCCCATCTTGAAACCCTTGTTGAATACCAGATCGTAGATGTAATAGATGATCACGCTGGCTGAACCCGCTGGACCGCCGTTGCGGGTGGTAATCGCTACTGTATCGAATACCTGAAACGAGCCGATTAGCGAAGTCACCATGACGAAGACCAGCACCGGGCGCAGCAAGGGTAGCGTGATCCGCCAGAACTGTACCCAACCCGTTGCACCATCAATCGCGGCGGCTTCATAAAGCGCCTTGGGGATAGTTTTTAGCCCTGCAAAAATCAGGATAGCCGTATAGCCAGCGTGCCGCCAAATGTTGATCCCGGCAATCGACGGGATGACCTGATCAGGACTGCCGAGGAACGGTTGCTTGCCTAAGCCGATGGCTTGCAACATGCCATTCACGATCCCCAATGTTGGATCGAGCATCCATAGCCACAGCAGGCCAACGATCACGTTTGGCAGCAACCAGGGAATCACCATGATCCCGCGCAGGAAGGCCGAATTCTGGATACGATCCATCATCACCGCGATGAACAGCGCAATCACCGTCTGGATCGGGATATTCCATAAAACATAAACTGTCGTGATCATCAGTGAACGCCAGAAGCGCTCGTCGGCAAAGAGGGTTTCGTAGTTCTTTAGCCCGTTGAAGGTCGGATCGCTGACCAGATTCCATTCATTGAAACTGATGACGATGTTACGGATCGCAGGCGCGGCAAAGAAAATAATAAATCCAATCAGGCTGGGAAGGATGAATAAATAGGCGATGACCGCCTCGCTGTTGAAAAAACGGCGCAGTATATTTTCCTGTCTCGTTACTTGCGCTGGCGATGAAAGCGCTGAAGTTGCCATAAAAAACCTTCCTATTCTATTTCTGACACATACAAAAAATCTGTTGTAGCGATATATAAAAACAGTAGTTTTGTTTCCTGATCGTTATCTCAGGCGTGTCGCTCCGCAGGATTCACGTATCTTGAGTTCGGTGTGCAAGACGATGTGACGTTCCTCCAGTGGTTCGCCATTAATCAGCTTGAACAGCATTTCCACCGCCTCTCGCCCATGTTCAACATCCAGTTCCCGGACTGTCGAAAGCGGGGGTGACACAAACGGAGCCAGCCGGATGTCATCAAAACCCATCACAGCAATATCTTCAGGAATGCGCAATCCCGCTTCGTGAATGGCTTTCATTGCGCCAATCGCCATCACATCATTCATGCCCAATAGCGCCTCCGGTGGGCGTCCCCGTGACAGAATGGTCTTCATCGCCTCATAACCCGTTTCGGGATCGTAGTTGCCTTCGCAGACCAACGCGGGATCATAGGGAATGCCCGCCTGCTCAAGCGCTTCTTTATAGACCATCAACCGTGTATAGATATGAAGTTGATCCACCGTCGCTTTGGAATATGGAATGCAAGCAATCCGGCGATAGCCCAAACCGAGCAAGTGTTCCACCGCGTTTCGGAAACCTGCGAATTTATCGACTATCACCGACGGTACAGATGGATGAATTTGATCGAGTGTTACCAGCGGAAACCCTTCTTCCGCAAAGGTTTTTAGTTGTTCGGTGAAACTCGATGCGGGATTGCTGAAATTGACGATCATGCCAGCGATCTCGTTGCCCCGGATCATATTGTTGAGGGTAACTGAGGAACCATCCTCTTCTGTCAATTCCACGAGGATACGGTAGTGCCTGTCACGGGTATATTGACTAATCCCTGTCATTATATTCGGAATATATTCATCAATGAACACCTGCCGATGTGGTCGCGCCAGAACGAGGGCGATATTGTTGCTTTTCCCTCCGGCAAGTGAACGCGCACGCACATCCGGCACATAGCCCAATTTCTGTGCGGCTTCCCATACCCGGTCTTTGGTTTCCTGGCTGATATTGGCGCTTTCAATGTTATTCAACACAAATGAAACAGTAGTTTGTGAAACTCCTGCTGCCTCTGCCACTCGTTTGCTCGTAACTTTTTTGGCGCGGTTCACGAAAAAATCTTTTACTAATGCGCTTTACTAATGCGTATAAGTAAATATAGGGTAGGTTCGTTTTTTTGTCAAGTACGTTTTGCGCATAGGAACGAGGATAAATCTTCGGGAATCAGCAGAACTGAAAGTCAGTGAGGGGAGGATTTGAAACTTCCGGCCTGATTCTATGTGAATCATGACATAATCCTCGGTCTCGTCTTTGTTGGCAGACAAAAACCTGCCATAGACTCGCGTCTTTTTATATTTTAACCGCCGTCGATACACGAACCGTTTTAGTGCTTGACATCAATCTGTGAAAATGATAAGCTCGTTTTGAAAGCGCTTACAATAAGCTGTTTCATGATAAGGCTCGTCTTTTAAATTGATTTGTTTTTGAGATTTTTGAAAGCGTTTACAATTTTATGGACAACGAAGACAAGTCTTTAAGAAAGAAATCGGGCGTTACCATCGCGGATGTAGCACGCGCTGCTGGCGTTTCCTCCGCCACGGTATCGCGCGTCCTGAGTGGGTACGAGTTCGTTAGTGAATCTACGCGCAACAGCGTAATGGAAGCGGTGACGCGCCTGGGTTTTGTCGCCAATATGCAGGCGCGTGGTTTGGCAGGTGGACGCACCCGGATTATCGCGCTGATCGTGCCGAATTTGGATAACAGCTACGTCGGGACGATCATGCAGGGTATCGATCAGGAGCTAGTACGCGCCAATTATGATCTGATGTTGTACACAAGCCACTGGCGTCGAGACAACGAATCATTCTATGTAAATATCCTTGCCAGTGGGTTGCCGGAAGGTTTGCTGCTGGTTGCCCCTCTTGTTCCGGCAAATTATCTGGATGCGCTCCGTGAGCGTAATATTCCTTACGTCCTGATAGATCAGGAGGACGCCACACAAAGCAGTTATGTTGTTGATGCCGCGAATTGGCAGGGCGCATATGAGGCGACACGTTATCTGATCCAGTTGGGCCACACACAGATTGCGTTTATAACGGGTGCGCTTAATATTCCGAGTGCGGTAGCCCGACTGGCAGGCTACAAAGCGGCGCTGGTGGATAGTGGCATTCCTGTCAGGGATGAATTGATCACCGAGGGGGATTACCAACAGCAGACGGGCTACCAGAACGCCAAAAGTCTATTACTTGGCCTGGTCCCTCCACCTTCGGCTATCTTCGCATCCAACGATATATCTGCTTTTGGGGCAATGGATGCTGCGCGCGAATGTGGTCACCGTATTCCAGAGGATATTTCTATTCTTGGGTTTGATGATATTCCTCAGGCGTCAATCGTCTACCCCAAGCTCACGACAGTGCGTCAACCACTCGAACAAATGGGGCAGGTCGCTGTCAAGATGCTATTAGAGCAAATCGAACATCGGAGCCATCCACCACAACGGATAACACTGGACACGCAACTCATAATTCGTGATTCGTGCGGGCCAGTCAGGAAGAAACGGCAAGAAAGCGCAAGAAAGTTGCTGAACAGGACTGGGGGTAGCCTATCGTAATCAAACGAAAATACCAAACTGGAATAAGTAAACAGTTTTGTGATCGTCAAGATATTTTGGAGGAATTAAATGTCACGTGAAATTAGTCGCCGCGAATTCATACAGCTACTATCTGTCGGAACTGGTGCTTTTATGCTTGCACCCTCCGGTTTGGTGTCCATTCCTGAAAAAGCCCTGACAACTTCCAAAGGAAATTTTGCTTATCAGGCAGGTACTTTTCCCCGCAACCAGACTGTGATCATCAGGCAGCTTACCGGGCAAGTCGGTACGCCCGATAACTTCAACCAATGGGTTGGGTGGAAGTGGCCGGATCGCGGTATGCAGAACCTGGCCGACGAACCGCTCTGGTGTGTAGACTTCGCTACTGGCAAAATCATCAATGGCGCAGCAGACGGCGATCCGAAATATAGTTCAGATTTCAAGACCCTCACAATCACCTTGCGTAAAGGTGTTGCGTGGTCTGACGGCCAGCCATTTTCCGCTGCCGATGTGGTCTATACCGTTGAGAGTCTGATGAAGTATAAGGAATTCAGCGGCAATTCCTTCTTTGGAGATAACGTCGCTTCGGTGACAGCGGTGGATGATACCACCGTCAAATTTGAACTAAAGCAGCCAAACTCCCGCTTCCATACCACTTTCCTGGACCGCTGGGGTTGCACCCGCATCTTTCCGAAGCATATCTTCGAGAAACAAACCGATCCAACCAAATTCACCTTCAATCCATATGTCGGTTGCGGTCCCTACAAGTTGCACAGTTTTGATCCGCAGGGAAGCTGGACGGCCTGGGAAAAACGCGAAGATTGGACCAAGACCCCAACCGGCATCATGTATGGGGAGCCTAAGCCCAAATACATTATCTATCAATATTTTGCCGATGAAGGCGCGCAAATCCTGGCGCAATCGACGCATCAGCTTGATTATGTGGAACTCTCCGCCGATGGTCTCAAGGCACTTATGGCTCAGTCGTCAACGTCCCGCGCCTACCAGCCAACGTTTCCTTTCGTAGTAAACAACGATCCTGCTATCACGGGTATTGTGTTCAATACTGCCCGTAAACCATTCGATAGTGTCGATGTCCGATGGGCCTTGTTGCTGGCGATTGATATTGTCGAGTATATGAGTATCGCCGTCGATTCCACAGGTACGGTCAGCCCGGTGCATCTCCCGCATCTTGGTCCATACCCGAAGGATTACATCGAGCCAATGCAGGACTGGCTGAAAGCCTTCACCATCGATGTTGGCAATGGCGAAACCTTTGCACCGTATGATCCCACTGCACCAAAGCGCATTGCAGACGATGCCAGAAGTCGCGGTAATACCTTCCCTGAAGATGCGGCGTTTATTGAAAAGACGTTTGGGCTTGGCTGGTATAAGAATGCCCCTGATGTCGCCGAGAAGTTGCTCATTAAGAACGGCTTCAAGCGCGACGCCAACAAGAAGTGGCTGATGCCAGACGGTAAACCCTGGAAGATTGCTTTCCTCGCTGGTACTGTTCTTTCCAACCACGATGCCCGCAACGCTGTGGCCGCTGTGCAACAGTGGAAGAAGTTTGGCATTGATGCTTCGGTTCTTAACTCGGCAAACGTTGCTGATCTGACAGCGGTTGGCGACTTTGACGTAACTGGCGTCTGGCCCGCAAAAGAACCTTGGGGAGCCGGTTCCGATCTATATCGTGTGCTTGACGACTGGAACTCTGCCTATATAAAGCCGCTTGGAACGCGCAACCAGGCCTCTTATGCCTCACGTTGGTCCAGCCCGGAGATGGATGCTGTTATCAAAAAGCTGCGCGAGACTGATCCCTTCAATACTGCCGCTGTCATTGCGGTGGGCATTGAGGGTCTCAAGATCGTGGTAAAGAACATGCCAGGCATCCCGGTTTACGGCTACGTCGGCTTTATCGGCTGGGATCAATATTACTGGACGAACTGGCCCGGTAGCGAAAATGCCTACGCCGAACCTTATCCGCACTGGCCTAACTTCAAATACATCACTCCATTCCTGAAGCCCACCGGTAAATCATAAGGTAGTTTGGGGCGACAGCCATACTACTGTTCTCTCCAGACAAGTTGCCCTGTCTGGAGAGAAGGTGGATTTTCCGCCAGAATTGTTAAAAATAATTTTTTGCCTCGATTTGAATCGAGGATAAAAGGTAGAGCCGTGATATTTCTGAAACGCTATCTGATTCCCCGTTTGATTCAATACTTTTTAGTGATTTGGCTGGGCATCACAGTAGTTTTCCTGATTCCCAGGCTCACCCCGAATGACCCTGTTATGAGAATGATTAATGAGATGAGAGCGCGCGGCTCTACACTGGAACCGGGCGCGATGGACGGTATTATTCGTGATCTGACCGAAATGTATGGCTTGCAAGGCTCGTGGCTCGATCAATATGGAGCCTTTTTTGAGAGACTTGTTCACGGCGATTTCGGCGTTTCTTTCTTTCAGTTCCCGACGCGCGTCAATCAGCTTATTGCCACCGCTCTACCCTGGACTTTAGGACTCCTGCTAACTTCGACTGCCTTATCATGGATATTGGGGAATCTCGCCGGAGGGATAGCAGGTTACTATTCGCGTAAGAGGTGGTCACGGGCGTTGGATGCCGCTGCGATGGTAGTCCGCCCGTTGCCTTATTATATTTTCGCCTTCATATTGCTCATCCTTTTTGCTTTTGTTGTGCGCTGGTTTCCCATTACTGGCGGGGCATCTCTGGGCGCTCAACCCGCATTCACCTGGGACTACATCCAGGACGTCCTCTGGCATTCGTTCCTGCCTGCCATCTCCCTTATTGTCCTGGGAGGCGTCGTCAATTTCCAGACGATGAAGCTGCTGGTACAAAACGTCAATGCGGAAAATTTTGTCCAGTATGCCAAACTGAGCGGTGTTACAGAAGGCCGTATCGTGGGCAAGTACATCATCCGTAACGCCCTGCTGCCACAAGTCACAGGCCTGGCACTTTCCTTCGGGCAACTCTTCGGCGGGGCGCTAATTACAGAGATCGTTTTTGGTTATCCTGGCATGGGAACGTTGCTTTACAACGCTGTCGTCAATGCGGATTACAACCTGATCATGGGAATCACCATGCTTTCTATCGTTGGCATCACAACGGCGATCCTGATCGTTGACCTGACCTATCCATTGCTTGACCCAAGAGTACGATATACCTGAGAAAGTTTGCTCAATGAAAGTTCTAAGAGATTTATTCAGAGACTATCGCTTCACCTTCAGTTTTATCGTGCTTGTGATTATTCTGGTGATGGCTTTTCTATCCATTTTCTCACCTTATGACCCGACTTTATGGAATGTTGTTCCAAAAAATCTGAAGCCATCGGCTAAATATATCCTCGGTACGGATTCAAATGGACAGGATATCTTCTGGCAGGCAACATTCGCCGTGCGCAATTCCCTGATTGTTGCTCTCATCGCCGCAATCATTTCAAGAGCAGTCGCCATCATCATTGGCATGGTGGCAGGTTATAAAGGCGGCGCGGTTGATCGGACGCTTATGTTTCTGGGGGATAGTCTGCTGGTCATCCCGCTCTTCCTCATCATTGTCATGTTGGCGATGATGGTGCGGCAACATATGAATCTGGTAATCCTGGGCTTGATACTCTCGGTCTTCGGCTGGGCATGGGACGCACGCTTAATACGCTCCCTTATCCTGAGCCTGCGGGAGCGAGAGTTTACCCGGACGGCTATCCTCTCTGGTACAGGGACTGTGAAACTGGTGCTGAAAGAATATATGCCCTTTGCGATGCCGTTGATCTTCTCGACCTTTATTAATAATATGGCGTTCGCAATCGGGCTGGAGATAACGCTGGCTCTGCTTGGATTGGTCGATCTCAATGTTCCCACCCTGGGTACGATGCTAAATTGGGCGTACTTCTCTCAAGCTATTCTATTGGGGCGCTGGTGGTGGATACTGACTCCTGTGATCTTATCGCTCTTCATGTTTATCGCGCTCTACTGGCTCTCGGTCAGTATCAGCGAATATCTCGATCCCCGCACCCGTATCCAGCGGGTTGGGGCCTAGCGAGGACATAGATATGGTTGAGAATAAACAGATCGTTTTACGAACCGATCATCTTAAAGCATTTTATCTTCTGGAGGTGCATGGAACCCGGAAGATTGTCAAAGCCGTCAACGATGTGAACCTGGAAATTTATGAAAACGAAATCTATGGTATTGCTGGTGAAAGCGGCTGCGGTAAAACCACGCTATTGAAGACGCTTTTCAACGACATCGTGCCACCGCTACGCCTGGTGGATGGCAAGATTTACTATCGTATCAATTCTGATGAAGTAGACACTGCCAAACTAGGCCCTGAAGAAAAGCGCGAACTGCGCATGGAATATATCTCTTATGTTCCGCAGGGTTCAATGAGCGTGTTCAATCCGGTACTCAAGCTGAAAGAGACCTATGAAGATTTCATCGGCAGCCATGTACGAGGTCAAAGCCGGGCAGAAATCTTCGAATTGGCTCACAAGCAAATCCAGGAACTGGGGTTGCCTCCAAATATCCTTGATGTTTATCCCCACCAGTTGTCGGGTGGAATGCGCCAGCGCGTGACGATTGCCCTGGCTGCTTTGCTGAACCCACGCATTATCATCGGTGATGAGCCTACCACCGCCCTGGATGTAGTAGTGCAGCGGGGCGTGATCCAGATGCTGAAAGAGATTCAGAAGAATCAGAAAAATACCATCATCCTCGTCACCCACGATATGGGAGTACATGCCAATATCGCGGATCGGATTGGTATCATGTATGCCGGGAAAATTGTAGAAGAGGGAACTACAGAGCAGATTTTCGCCCAGCCCTTGCACCCGTATACTCAGTTCCTGATTAATTCTCTACCCAAATTCGGGGATAAGAGTGAGCGTGGCAGTGTACCCGGCAGCCCGCCTTCCCTGGCAAATTTGCCGCAGGGCTGCCCCTTCCATACACGCTGTCCCCATGTGAAAGAGATTTGCCGTGAGCAAATGCCAGCCTTTTCTCATGTAGCTCAAGACCATAAAGTCGCTTGCTGGTTAATTGGGGAAGGAACAAATGGGGAAACTGCTTGAAGTTAACGAACTGACCAAACGGTATTCCCAGGGTAATGTGCTTGCCCGGATTACACTCACTGCCGTAGATAATATCAGCTTCTATATCAAACCTGCCGAAATTTTCACGCTGGCAGGTGAAAGTGGTTGCGGGAAAACAACTACGGCAAAGGTGGTTCTCGGATTTGAAGAGGCTACCGCCGGGATGATTCTTCATGATGGAAAACCTCAGACCCGGAATGAGAAGGTTTGGCTGACTAAAGGCGTGCAAGCGATCTTCCAGGACCCGTTTAGCACCTTCAACCCGATGCGTACTGTAGATTCCTATTTTCACGAAACGGTACATAATTTCCACCTGGCTAAATCAAGACAAGAGGCCATTGAGCGGATTGAGCAGAAGCTGCGTTTGGTGGGTCTCACCTATCAGGAATTTGCCGGGAAATACCCGAATGAATTTTCCGGGGGACAACTTCAACGCATCTCGATTGCGCGGGCGCTACTCACTGATCCCAAACTGATTATTGCCGATGAGCCGGTTTCAATGGTCGATGCTTCCTTGCGTATGTCGATTGTCAACCTGTTCAAACAACTCAGAGACGAATTGGGGGTGAGCATCCTCTATATCACTCACGACCTGGCAACAGCCTACTACGTCAGTGACCGTATCGCCATTATGTTTCGCGGCAACATTGTCGAAATGGGAACTGTGGAACAGGTATTGATGAACCCGAAGCATCCATACTCAAAGCTGTTGCGAGATTCCATTCCCCAGGCTGATCCTCAAAAACGCTGGACCACAACGGTCAAACTTTCTGAATATGAACATGTGGAATACTTGCGTCAGGGATGTAAGTTTGCAGGGCGTTGCCCTGATGTCATGGAAATTTGCAAGGGCGTTGTCCCGACAGATATAGCCGTTGACAATGTGCTTGTGAAATGCCATCTGTATTCTGAAACGAAGGACGGTTAGCGCTTTCCTGGGACTCGCTATTGCTTTTATTTTAAACCCTTTGTCACGTGTAAAGACGGTTAAAGGGAACTTCACCTTCCTATACTCTCGAAGGTTTCGTAAAAATCGACCCGTCTATCTTCTGTAAAACCGAAAGACAATTTCTGGAACATGAAAATCAATTACAACCTGAAACAGCCCGGTCAACCTGTTATTCCCTATTGGCGCGTGTGCGTCGGCGGCGGGCGCGTGGGGGAAGCCCTGCGTGCTGATTTCCAAAAGCACCTCGAAATGGTGCAGCGCGAGATGCCTTTTCAATACATCCGTATGCACGGCCTGTTCCATGAAGACATGATGGTTTACCGTGAAGTGAACGGTCAGCCTATCGTGAACTGGCAATATGTCGATTTGGTGTACGACCACTGGTTATCCATCGGCATCCGGCCATTTGTGGAATTGAGTTTTATGCCCTACGATCTCGCCAGCGGCGAGCAAACCGTTTTCTGGTGGAAAGGTAATATCACGCCGCCTAAGGATTGGGGACGATGGGAATGGTTCATTGAGCAATACATTCGCCACATCATTGAGCGCTACGGACTGACTGAGGTACGTCGCTGGTACTTCGAGGTGTGGAACGAACCGGGGCTGGACTTCTTCTGGAAAGACGCCGATTTCGCCACCTATATGGAACTCTACGAGCGCACCGTTCGCACCATCAAGAGCATTGATGCTCAACTGCGGGTTGGTGGGCCAGCTAGTCATGGCTTTGGCGAACATATCGGTGAACCGCCCTGGGGTAAGGAATTTCTGGCGGCCTGCGCTGAACGCAAATTGCCCCTCGATTTCTTCTCTACCCACCCTTATCCCACGCTCTATCCGGTGGATTTGGAAGGGCGTGGTTACATGACCTGGGACGGCCCTGACCGCCTGCTAATAGATGCGCGCGGTTGCGATACGCTCTTGCGTGCGTCAGATTATCCCAATGTTGAGCGCCATTACACCGAATGGAGTTCCAGCCCCAGTCCACGCGATCCTGTTCATGATACGGCCTTTCTAGCCTCATTTATCGTAGATAACAACTGGCGGGCGCGTGGCTTGATGGATTCACTGTCATATTGGGTGGTCAGTGATATTTTTGAAGAAAGCCGTCAGGGTGATACTCCTTTTCATGGCGGTTTTGGAATGGTCAATGTTCAGGGGCTAAAGAAGGCATCCTATCACGGCTATTGGTTTCTTTCCCGTCTGGGGGATGAAGCGCTGACTGAAGGGAATGGTTATGCTGTCACTCGCCGCGCCGATGGGACAATTGCCATCCTGTTGTGGAACTACTGCCACTACCACGACGACGCCAACGATAGCCGCCTGTTAGCTGCCGCCAAACCGCACGAAATCTATAATTTGTTCGCAATTCAGCCCCCACGCGACTATCAACTAAAAATGGATGGGGTGGGGACAGCCATTCGCCTTCAGATCACCCGTTTTGACCGCCAGCATGGTAGCGTCTACGATGCCTGGATAGCTATGGGCGCACCACAGCACATTCTCCCCACCGATTTGGATGTACTACGTCGTCGCATGGAATTAGAGGTAACAGTCGAACGCATTGCTACACCAGCGGGTAGTCTTGAATGGAATACCAGCGTCGCGCCGTTTGGCGTAACGCTTTTGGAGATCAGTCCGGCAAGCTTCTGAGAAATTGTAAAAATGCACTGACATGGGAGGGGAGATGATGCTCGCTCACTGAACACAAAATGATTTACTGTTCGATAGCGTGCAGTTGCACACCCGATTGTTCCGGTATTGACTGGTGTGATAAAGCGTGCCTCCCATTCCCGGACTGCTTCAAGGCTAAATTCGTAGCCGCGAATCAGGAACATTTCGATCAGGTCGTAACCTTCGAGGCTGCCTTCCCTGCGCTGAAATCTGACGCAACCCAAATTGAAGCTAAGGCAAGGCTGAGGTAACCTTGCCTCATTTTTAAAAGAGGGTTTTCATAAATGACCACAATCTGGTGGATACGTCGTGATTTCCGATTAGCTGATAATGCAGCATTACACAATGCGCGACAGAGGGAAGAAACAATTATTCCCCTATACATCGTTGATCCGGTTTTGATACACAATCAGCGCAATCGCGGTCCACGCATTGCCTTTATGCTTGGAGGGCTGCAAACTCTTAAAAGCGACATCGAAAAGGCTGGTGGATATCTGATTATCCGCACTGGAAAGCCAGTGGAAATTATGTTGGACTTTGTAAAAGAGGTAAACGCGACGAGTGTGCATTTTAACCGGGATTACAGCCCCTACGCCCATCGGCGGGATCACGCTATTCGCACCGAGCTAATGAAAATCGGCATAGAAATTTATGATTACAAGGATTTAGTCATTCATGAGGCGCATGAAGTCCTAATGGTGGAAGCAGATAGAGGTGGCATGGTATATTGTGTGAATGGGAACACGCATTTTTAAATTAAACCAGGATGCCCTCAGCGAAATTGCAAGACGCGAGCAAGTAACGCGGGATGCCCGCGAGTTGCGGAGCTTGCAGGCAGTGCGCCTGTATGGAAGTGGAGAGACGGTGGAACGCATCCGAGCGGTGAGCGGGGTCAGTGAGCGCAGCATTCGACGGTGGGTAGAGCGCTACGAGACCGATGGAATAGCGGGACTGAAGGCGGGCTGGAAAGGGGGCAACCATCGTGGCTTGAGTCAGGCGCAACGGGCAGCGGCAGGAGTGCAATTGCGCGAACACACGCCGTCAGCGGTGTTAGGCAAGACCGAAGCAGGTGTGTTCTGGACGGTGGAGAGGGTGAGTGAGTTGCTCGAAACACAATATCAGGTGGTGTATCGGAGTGTGCGTTCGCTCCATGCGTTACTTGAAGACAGTGGGTTGAGCTACCAACGTCCGGAAGGGGTGTATCGCTCTCGACCCAGTGAGGCCACCATTGCCGCGTTCGCGGCAGAGGCTGAAAAAAAGTGACCGACTTCAAACAGGACCATCCCAATGGCGTGATTCTGGCGATGGATGAGATGACGTTGTATTTACAAGCGACGATGCAGCGGGTCTGGTATCCCACCGGTCAACGTCCCCTCCTGACCGTCAGCCCACAGCGCGATTGTCAGCATTGGTATGGAGCGTTATGTCTGAACACTGGACAGGAACTCGCCCTGAGTGTGCCAGGTCTGGACAGTCGAACCACTCTCCATTTTCTGCAACATCTGCTGACCGCTTTTCCGTTCCAGCCTATTTTTCTCTTTTTAGACCGTGCGCCCTGGCATCGCGGGGATTTGATGCGTGCTTTTTTGTCCGAGAACCCCCGCCTACAAGTGCTCTATTTCCCGCCAGCCTGCCCACAGCTCAACCCACAGGAGCATGTCTGGAAGGCAGCCCGCCAAGCGGTCAGCCACAACCACCCCTTTACCACCTTGGCGGCGCTACGCACTGCTTTCGCCACATTTCTCGACCATACGCTTTTCAACTTCGCTTGGCTGGAGCGGTTTGTCCCTCCCATATTGTGTCATGTCTAATTGCTTCCACCATTAGCAGTGCAGAGAAGCCGTTTAGTGTCTATACACCCTTTCGAAAGGCATGGGAACGTTTGCCAAAACCAGATGTTCTACCGCAGCCGCAACATTTTAAAATGTCTACTGACATTCGCTCGGAGGCAATTCCGGCGGCAAAAGACTTCGATGCCGATCCAGCGGCAAATCCCATTGTCAAGCCGGGAGAATTGGCCGCCCAGGAACGCCTGAAAATGTTCCTGTCAGAAATGATGGATGGATACAAGGAAGGACGCAATATTCCAGGTATGGATGGCACGGCGCGGCTTTCTCCCTATCTGCGTTGGGGAATGATTAGTCCGCGTACAGCATACCGGATAGCCCATGAAGCGTTGAGCCAGGCAAGAACGCCTCGTGCCAGGGAGAGTATCACGACATGGATCAGTGAACTGATTTGGCGCGATTTTTTCTATCAGGTGCTGGCGCGCAATCCTCACGTCACAAAAGGCGCATATCGCTCGGAATTTGATCAAATTCAGTGGGAATCATCTTCAGAACTGTTACAGGCATGGAAAGATGGACGCACTGGATATCCAATTGTCGATGCTGGAATGCGTCAACTCAACCAAACCGGATGGATGCATAATCGCTTGCGGATGATCACTGCCTCGTTTCTTTGCAAGGACTTACTTATAAGCTGGCAGGAGGGCGAACGCTATTTTATGCAGCGATTAATCGACGGTGACCTTGCGCAAAACAACGGTGGCTGGCAGTGGACGGCAGGCACTGGCACAGATGCTGCGCCTTATTTTCGAGTGTTCAATCCAACAACGCAAGGTAAAAAATTTGACTCTGAAGGGATATTCATTCGTCAATGGGTTTCAGAACTAAAGGATATTCCCGTGCAATTTATCCATGAGCCGCAAACCATGCCAGATGATTTACAGAAAAGAGTCGGCTGCGTTATTGGCAGGGACTATCCTGCTCCCATAGTCGATCATAGCAAACAACGAGAACGCATATTGGCCCTTTATGCCAACGTAAAGGGTGCGTCAGGAATGAGTACGCAATTGGATTAGCAGGCAAGGAAGAAGCAATCTCGACCTTCAATCGACGAAAATCCAGCCGGGTGAATTGCCCATGTTGCCGATCTGACCGCACCTGCAAATATAAGCGAACGACCCATTTAGGGTGCGTCAGGAATCAAACTCGCAACGCAATTTTTGGGAGAAGTACGGACAGCCCTAAACCAGTAGAATCCAGAGAGATTGAGCAATCGGTTGCGCTAGTTTCTGACCCAACTTCTTTGTCTGCATCCCGCAACCCATCCCGATTTATCCCCTTTCTCCGTTCGCTAGACCCACCATCGGAATAAAATCTGAAGCGATATAGACTCGCAGATCGAGTCTCTTATTACCAATAAATATATCATGAATTTGTCTATACTTTGTCTAATCATTTTCTAAACAAAAATCATGGGCAATGACCTGTTTAGTTTCCTACAATTGCTGATGTATCGTGTTTCACAGATTACAGAACCAGACGAAAATAGGGAGTACCGAACGATGCGTAAAATTTTCAGCCTTGCGATGGCGTTCATCTTGCTCGCCATTGCAGCTAGTTTCAGCACCGCCCGCGCTCAAGACAAGAAGCCGCCGACTATCGCGGAAATCGCCGCAAGCAGTCCCGATTTCAGTACACTGTTGGCCGCAGTCAAAGCCGCTGGCCTGGATGCTACACTGGCCGACGCTGGCGCTGGCCCCTTCACTGTGTTTGCACCAACCAATGCCGCCTTTGAAACCTTGCTCAAGGATTTGAACACCACCGCCGACAAGTTGCTCGCAGATAAGGAAACTTTGACTGCCGTTTTGCTCTATCATGTCGTGCCGGGCAAAATCAACAGCAGCACTGTCGCCAGCTTAAATGGTGCAAAAGTTGCCACCGGGCTATGGAACGAAGTCGTGACTATCAACGTCAAGGATGGTAAGGTCGCTATCAACGATTCCAACGTGACGAAGGTCGATGTGGATGCCAGCAACGGTATCGTGCATGTGATCGACAAGGTGCTGCTGCCGAAGGACGGCGCGAAGAATCTGAAGCTGATCACCGATGCCAGCGGCGCGATGAACAAGATGGATAAAGATATTCTCGGCGTCGCTGGCGGTGCTGATGGCGTCAAGACGTTGGTCGCCGCTGTGACCGCCTCGAAGGACATCACTGCTTACCTCCAGAACAAGGAAAACGGTTATACCGTCTTTGCCCCGACAGATAAGGCGTTTGCAGATGGGTTCGCCATCTTGAAGATCAAGCCTGAAGATTTCCTCAAGGATACCAAGACCTTGAACGAAGTCCTCGCGGGACACGTCGTTCCGTGGCCTTATCCGGCGAGCGTCCTGGCGAACTATAACGACGTACTGCTCGGAACGGCGCTTCCCAACTTTGCTCTGAAGATCACGGTCAAGGATGGCAAGGTGCAGGTTGCAGGTACGAATGTCGTGACCGCCGATGTAAATGCAAAAAACGGCGTGATCCACGTGATTGATGATGTGATCGTCACGCCTTCGGTGATGGCGATGATGCCGATGGCGACCCCCGCCGCGACAGCAACGAAGTAGGTTGGTTTATTAGTCGGGTCTTCGTTGCTTCATTGACTCCATTCTCCTGTAAACGAAGCAGGTATATCCAAATCGGATGTACCTGTTTCGTTATGGAAGATGTGATTATTGCTGCCCGTTCAAGGAGGCACACAACAGAACGATTCCATTTTTCCAATCGGCGCTTGGCTCATAGCCGAATTTTTTCATATGACTATGGCAACACAATAGCGTCAGACTTCAGCGTATGTAAGGTAATCTGGAAAACACAAGGCAGATTTACCTTTTTCCCGGTTTAAGTCAAATTGCCTGCCAAATGGATATCAAGTTCATCCAACCTTGCAGAAATACCTGCCCTTGTTGAGTTAATGGAAGAGTTTTGTTGATCGCCGGATGGATACGAAAGTAGCGGCGTATCTCCTCAAAAACGGAACAAAAGCGCACGGCGGACACAAAAATTACAAACCCGCGCACGGGATAATAACGTTGTTTGATGCCCCGATGATCCTGCTCAATTTGATACAGGTCTCGTCTACATACCAGAACTTCCCGGCTTGTCCACGTCGCTTGGATTTCAGAACGGCCTGCATCACAATTATCAGCGCCGTGCAGCATAAAGAGCCATCCCTCAACAATCTACTTTTGAACCTATCTCCCCCTGGAGGTGTTATTTGCCATGCTTATGCTCCGTTAGGAACGCGATATGGCCTCATTGGAAGGAGTTCCGCTACTCGGTATTTACAGGATCGACCCGATTTCCAACACGATTCATATTCGGATGAGGTTTTCGGACAGCACAAAAGGCATATCCGATAAATTCTCGCCGCAAAACCCGCGTTTTGAAACCTGACACTACCGTATAAAGTCCACCCATTCTGTTTTTTGAATCTATGAATTTACACCGATTCCTGCCGCAACCACCCAAATTCGCCATCAGCGTAGCCCATATCTGCGGAGATTTGTTTGGCAGCATCGATGACCAAATCGCGCGTTTGCGTCAAGCGTGCTTCATCAGCAATTTGATTCGGTAACTCTGCTACACAAATTGACGCGATAACTGTCCCGGTGTGATCGCGGATCGGCGCACCAAAACCATATAGTCCAAGTCGATGTTCCTCACGATCTGTGGCATAACCCTGCTGGCGTACCTGAGCAAGATGTTGTTGCAGCGTATCCCGATCTGTGATCGTATATGGCGTATTGGCCCGGAACTTGATTTTATCCAGCATTTCGTTCAAGTCCGCCTGGGGTAGATATGCCCACATCACCTTGCCAGCAGCAGAACAGTAACCCGGAGCTTCGCCACCAACATCGGTGGAATTGATTGTGAGGCCGGGATACTGCACACGCTCAATGTAAATCGCGCGTGATTCTGCCATCTTCGCTAAATGTGACACGGCATGGGTATGTTCTGCCAGTTTTTCCATATACGGCACTGCCAACGAACGGAGGTTCAACCCCGTAAGCACCTTTGCACCAACCATCCGCAGTTTCGCACCCACAGCATACTTACGGTTGCTATCCTGGCTGACATAACCCATTGTGCGCAGGGTTGTCAGCAACCGGTGGACAATCGTTTTATCCAGTCCCAGTTCGACTGAAAGTGCGCTTACGCCCATCGGCCCGTTTTTCACTAACGCCTCGACGACCATTAATCCACGTTCCAGCGATTGTACGTTGCGACTCATTTTTCCTCATTGTTTCACATTGAGAAATATAATTTCACTATTGGATATTGTAGGAAATAGTATTTGAATTGTCAACAATTGGTTTCTCGCAATGGGCAACATCATCTTCAAATTAAAACAGATCAGAATGCCTCTGAATTTTGGATAAGCATCGCATCATCACCGTCATTCCCAGATAAATATGTGATATAAATCTATTCGTGAAAATATATACAATGTTGATTTTAAAAATATTGTGTTGTATATGTAATGACGATATTGCACATAAGGCAACAAAGTAGTTTTATAAACTACAAATTCTCACAGGAGGAAAAATATAAAGAAACCTTTTTTGGAAACAGCGTTCACGTTGTGATTTTCAAATTTATTCATTTTGCCAAAAGGGAATTTTATCATGAAGCGTTTTCGCCGTTTGCTACTTACACTGGTGTTCGCTGCCAGTTTTCTTTCGTTCGCCAATTTACAAACCGCCCATGCCGATGATCTATCGGGCAAGCTGGTAGTCGATGTCGAATCCTGGATGATCGACAAGTACAACATGAAAGAACTCGCTGCTCGTTTCAAGAAAGATCACCCCGGTGTTGAAATCGAAGTGATCACACATGAAGGACTGGGCGCGAGTTATCAGAATATTTTCCTTGAATGGGCGCAGACCAAAGCCTCCACCGCTGATCTTTATTTCGGCGGGCTAATCAGTCAGCTTTCTCCGGCAGTGATCGATAATTCTCTTCTCCCGTGGGACGATATGATGACGGGCGATCTCGCAGCAGATAAGTGGATCAAGGGCTTCATGACCTATTCTGAAGTTCCCGGAGCCAAAGACGGCGCAAAATATCCGACGCTGCCCGGACTCGGCGAAACCATCAACTTCCAGTACAACACGAAACTGTTTGAATCCGCAGGCGTGAAAGTACCGACAAATTATGATGAATTTTATGCAGCTGCGTGCAAACTGGCTTCGATGAAGGTCAACGACAAGCCGTTGCTCGGCTTCGAAGGCGAATATAACCTCAACTTTGCGCCGGATACATGGACGGCTGCTGTTGTTGCAGCCGAAGGAACCTATCTGACTGCCGATGGTAAGCCTAACTGGGATAGCGCCGCTGGCAAACAGTGGATCGAATTCCAGAAGAAGATTGTCGATAACAAGTGCGGCGGGACGAGTGTCTTCACCGATAATAATGGCGCACGTAACGCACTCAAGGCGGGTCAGGCTGCGATCATCAATGCGTCCAACTCGCGTCTGAGCGAAGGATCAGTCGCACTCTGCCCGGAGAAGGATACTTTCCCGTGCAAATCCGGCGAACCGATTCAGGCATTCGGCTATTTTGGCGGCAAGGGAACAATCGCCTTCTCGCACCAGATTTACATCCCGAAAGTTGCCAAAAATGTAAAAGCTGCCCGCACGTTTGCGAAGGAACAAATCCTGAGTGCCTTTGCGCAGGCATGGTCAGCCAACCACTTCGGCAAGATGCCAACCATCTGGGCGAACTATGACACCCTGCCAAAGAATGTCAACTTCGATTATGTGCGCGGCGAACTCAAGGGCGCGACGATGGGGCAATGGACATATCGTGATGGACAACTGCTGCGTCAACTGTATGTGGATAACCTGCAAAGTTACCTCGCCGGGAAGATCAATCTGGATAAGATGATCGCCAATCTCAAAGACGGTACGGCTGCTGCTGATCTGTCTGTGCCAAAGGGCTAAAATCCAACGAATATCACACGGGCGGGTCAAAGCGATCCGCCTTGGACAGAAACAACAATAAGGAATTGATTCGTGGATATAGCGCAAGGCAAAATCACTATCCGAAAAGCGCAAAAAGGATGGGGGATAGAACAGCGACAGGCGCGTTTTGCCCTGCTGCTAGTCGTGCCATCGATCATCATGATTGTGCTGTTCATCGGCTATCCGCTGGTTTATTCGTTCTTTTTGACCTTTTCAAAATTCACGATTCAAAAAGTCGATTGGTTTGCCGCCGGAACGAATAATTACAACCTTGTCCTGAAAGACCAAACATTCTGGGATGCGCTGACCTTCACACTACTCTACGCATTGGTCTATGTTGTATTCAGCATGGTACTGGGTTTGCTGGTTGCCGTACTGCTGCAACAAATCCGAACAGGCGCGAATCTATTCCGCAGTATCCTGTTCCTGCCTACGGTGATCCCTGCGACGATGGGGTTGCTCATGTTTCAATGGGTGCTTGACCCGAATAATGGGGTTCTGAATCATTTTCTGCTGCGTGTGCTGAATCGTCCCGATCTGGTACACAACTGGCTGACCGATCAAAGTACCGTATTTGGTACGCTCGTCATGGTCACGCTATGGGGATTTGGCCCCTGGATTCTGCTGCTGGCGGGGTTGCTGGCGATCCCAAAGGATTATTATGAGGCCGCCAAAGTCGATGGTGCAACACGCTTCGGGGAATTCTGGTATATCACGCTCCCGCTGTTACGAAACACATTGATGGTTGTGACGACATTACAAACCATAAAAGCGCTCAAGGTTTTTGTACCCATCTACGTTTTGACGGAGGGCAATCCGGCAGGTTTGACCCGTTCGCTCTACTATCTGGTTTTCCAGAAGATCAATAATGGTCAGAACTATTATGCTTATGCCAC
>CAYSOC010000045.1:0-39525 GCA_964432445.1 uncultured Anaerolineaceae bacterium | reverse complement strand
CTCGGCGTTCTGGCGCACATTGGACAGACCGAGTATGAAGCAGGCTTGGGCGCTGGCAAGCGCATGGGCGCGGCAGGTGCGAAGAACGCCTTATGCGTCAATCAGGAAGTCGGCAACGCTGGTCTTGACCTGCGCTGCAAGGGCTTTGCGGAAGGTCTGAAGGCATCCGGCGGCAAGTCCACCGTGTTAGCGGTAGAACTCGCGGACGCAACAGGATCAAAGAATCGGATCGCCGCTGCCCTCACTGCGGATACGACGATTGACAGCATCCTCACGCTCGGCCCGACGGGTGCGGCCCCTGCCCTCGAAGCGCTCAAGGCTGGCGGCATGGTCGGCAAGATCAAGCTGGCGACCTTTGACCTCTCGCCGGAAGTGCTGGATGCGCTCAAGGCTGGCAATATGCTCTTCGCCATCGATCAGCAGCAATATACACAGGGCTATCTGGCAATCGTCTACATGACGCTGTATCTGGAAAACCTGAATACTCCCGGTAATCTCCTGATCCCGACAGGCCCCGGCTTCGTCACGAAGGATAATGCCGAGAAAGTAATCAACCTCTCGAAGGCTGGCACGCGCTAGACCTGGTAAACCCGGTGTGCAAACGCCGGGTTCAACACAAAATTATTCATTTTTTGATCAAGTCCAAAAGGTAAATTTTATGGCAGCCACCAGCCAATCGCTCCCTAAAGATCAGAAATCAGATGAACGCCTGCGCCCGGAATCGCGCCTCCGTAAACTCTTGCGAAGGCCGGAACTTGGTGCGGTTGGTGGTGCGATTCTGGTATGGCTGCTGTTTGCTGGTTACGCGCTCTATGCGAATAAACCTGGCTTCATAAGCCTCGCAGGAACAGCCAACTATCTGGAAGTGGCGGCAGAACTCGGTATCCTCGCCGTTGCCGTTTCCATGCTGATGATCGGCGGCGAGTTCGACCTCTCGATTGGGTCGATTATTGGCGCATCTGGCATGATCACTGCAATCCTGAGCGCAGAGCTACACTGGAATCTGTGGCCTGCGATTCTGGTTTCGCTGATCGTTTCTTTGGCAATCGGTTGGCTGAACGGCTTTCTGGTGGTGCGCACTCGTTTACCTTCGTTCATTATCACATTGGCCTCGCTGTTTATTGTGCGTGGCGCGACGCTTGCCCTGACACGTCTGATCACTGGACGAACGCAGGTGGGACGGGTGCGCGAAACGCTCGGTTATGACACGGTGGTATTGATCTTTGGCGGCAAAATTCAGGTAGCAAACCCGGCAAACGCTAATTTACCCGTTGAATTCAGTATCACGATCATCTGGTGGCTGGTGATCGCAGCAATAGCGACTTATTTTCTCCTGCGGACACGCCCCGGCAACTGGATATTCGGGATTGGCGGCGACCAGACTGCCGCGCGCAATGTTGGCGTTCCAGTTGGACGAATGAAGATCATTCTATTCATGCTGACGGCGTTCGCGGCATGGTTGGTGGCGACGATACAGGTAATCACGGCTGGCGGTGCGGATACACTACGCGGGGAAAACCGCGAATTTTATGCGATCATTGGCGCGGTCATCGGTGGAACGCTGCTTACAGGCGGCTATGGGTCGGCTATTGGCGCGGTGCTGGGGGCGCTCATTGTCGGGATGGTACAACAAGGCATTTTTTTTTCCGGGATCGATTCAGATTGGTCGAAAGTATTTTTGGGCGGATTATTAATTATTGCAGTGTTGATCAACAACTACATTCGTCGGCGCGCATCACAGACGAAATAGAGGAACATGATGACAACTCCTATCCTCGAAACACGCGATATTTATAAATATTTCGGCTC
Source organism: uncultured Anaerolineaceae bacterium (assembly GCA_964432445.1). GTDB lineage: Bacteria > Chloroflexota > Anaerolineae > Aggregatilineales > UBA2796 > JBBRMW01. The sequence goes on along the minus strand of CAYSOC010000045.1, from coordinate 37,716 downwards.
TGTAATTGCCCTTTCAGGCGTATCAATTACGCTCTATCCCGGCGAAGTCATGTGCCTGTTGGGAGATAACGGCGCGGGCAAATCGACTCTGATCAAGACGCTCTCTGGCGTCCACAAGCCGGATAAAGGCGAATATCTGGTGAATGGCGAGCCAGTATCCTTTACTTCGCCGCGTGATGCACTCGAAAAGGGGATCGCCACTGTCTATCAGGATTTGGCGATGATTCCCCTGATGAGCATCGCGCGCAATTTTTTCCTCGGCTCAGAGCCTACGATTGGTTCTGGCGTCTTCCGGCGTTTCGATGTCAAAAAGGCGAACGCCATTGTCCGCGAAGAAATGCACAATATGGGGATCGATATTCGTGACCCGGAACAAGCCGTCGGGACCCTTTCTGGTGGCGAACGGCAATCGGTGGCGATTGCACGCGCGGTCTATTTCGGCGCGAAGGTGTTGATCCTCGATGAACCAACCTCGGCGCTTGGCGTAAAACAGGCTGGCACAGTGCTTAAATATATTGCACGCGCACGAGCGCAAGGGGTAGCGGTTATTTTCATTACGCACAATCCCCATCATGCCTATCCAATCGGGGACAAATTCACCATCCTCAAACGTGGTCAAACCCTCGGAACGTATACCAAAGACCAGATTCCGCGTGATGAAATGATCCGCATGATGTCCGGTAGCGAAGAACTCGATAATCTGGAACATGAATTGCGCGAGGTCGGTATCACCCGGAGCTAGAAAACCCGGCGCTGAATGGGCTGTCTATAAATGATGGTCAAGCGGACGTGCAGAAGCACGTCCCTACAGAAGCGTCCAAAGATTCGGTGTAGGGACGCCCTTCTGGGCGTCCGTTACGGATCGGCCTAAAACTCACGAACACTTCATATCGGCAGGGTCAGGTTGCTTGCCCTGCGAATACATTTTGTTGAATTCCTTCAGGTAGGCATTCGCTACCGACTTGGAACGGATGATAATCACATTATCGTCGTTGGCTTCGTCTGCCGATGCGGTGAAGTTGAACGAACCGGTAATCACCGTCGAATCATCAATGATCATGACCTTGTGGTGCATCGTATAACTATTTCCATCCGTCAGGACGGGGATTTTGGCGCAGAATAACGCAGGCAATGCGCCCTGTGACGCACCACGATTTTCGATCACGCCCTGTACCTGCACGCCCGCCTTGAAGCGCGCAATCATCGCGGCAGAAAGGTCTTTATGAGTGTAGGTAAAGATAAAGAATTTAACTGACTGCTTTGCCTGACTAACCTCGGCAACCAGCTTATCCATCACCTTATCATCCGGCGAGAAGTATTGTTCCACCGGGATCGAATTGATCGTGATTTTCGGGTTTGGAGAATGCAACAGAGCCTTTGCGCCGAACAGTTTTTGCTCGAAGCCCTCGTTGAATTTCGCCTGATAGTTCTCGATCAATTTCTGGTTGGTGATCTGGAGCAGGTTGTTGTTGTTGCGGAAGGTGTCGTTATACGACATATTCCATGATCCCATGAACAGCGTCGTGCTGTCGATGATGATCATCTTGTTGTGCATCAGACCGTTGGAGCGTCCACCATCTACCAGTTCCACACCAGCGGCCTTGATTTTCTCGAAGGGCTGCACGCCGCCCGTTGCCGCCAGCAGATCATCCTGCTTGAGTTCTTGCTCACCGTTCTTGCCGTCATAAATGACACGCACACGCACACCGCGCTTTTTCGCGGCAACCAGCGCATCGGCAACGCTTGGCAGAGTGAAATCGAAACTCGCCAGGTCGATTGTCTTCCTGGCCTTGTTCAACTCAGCAACAACTACCTTATCGATCCCGTTGTTGACTTGATCCGGCGGATTGGGATCGGTGAAATAGAGAGAAAGCCAAGCCAGTGTATTCCCGCCGCTTCCACTTTCGCCGCCGGGTGCAGTCGTTGGCGCAACGGTAGGCGGCACAGCAGTGGGTGGGGCAACGGTTGAACCCGGAACAATAGTGACGGCGATCTGCATGTCGCACGCCGAAACGATTAACGCGATAGCAATAAGTGACAGGATTCCATTAAACCATTTACGCATGAAAAGTTGCTCCAGGTTACGCTTACAGTGAAAGGGTGAGGTTTTCGTCATCGCCTTTGGCGGGCGCTTCGGCGTCTTCTTTGCCGCTGTCTGCTGGTTTCGCGGCAAGACCGAGGCCGGATTCCACCAGATTGATCATGGATTGCACAAAATCCTTGTCAGACTGTGCCTTAAGGGTATCCGCCAACGGTTTGACATCGGCGGCAGTGGCAGATTGCGCAATTGCAGGGGCTGCTCCGAATGCCTTCTCGACAACTTCGCCAAACTGGGCGATCTCTGCCTGTATCTGTTCCGGAGTACGCTGTTTGCGGAGAGCGCTCAGGCGGTTGATCTTGCGCATCACGTCCATCAGGTCACCGACCTTCTCGCCCGCTGCGTCTTCGTCCTTCAATCCTTCGATCAGTTTGCCGACATTTTTGGAAGCCCAGTTGATCAGCAGGTTAGCTTCATCGTCGCCAAGTTCATCCGTCAGGTTTTCCACTTCCAGAATCCGCGAAATCGCTGCATTTTCGTCCATGTTGGCATACCTTTCCGGCAAAGGTGGGCGAGTTTTGGCAACTCGCCCGGAAATTTACCAGAAATTATACCGCGTCGGCAGCTTGCGGGGTTGCCTGTGGTTCGATTGCCTGAGCGGATTCATGCAAATCGCGCCGGAGCGCACGCCCGAAGAAGAACAACACGGGCGAGAGCATGATCCCGCACAGCACCATTGTCAACCGAAGCGCTGTACCCAAACCAAACGCGCTCGTTAACCCCTGAGCAAGACCGCCGACCAGCGGCCCGCCTGCGATTTGTCCAATCGCATCTACCTGCCCCATCATAGAATTCATCGTGGCGCGCACGTTCGACTCGAAGTAGTGGTTAATCCACGCGCCATAGAGCGCATGGGTCACACCGCGCATCACATTGAACAGCCAATAGGCAGCAAGCATAATCAGCAAACTATCTGTCAGACCGAAGATGATCAGGCCAACCACCATCGGCGCACACGACCAGATCAACGCGCGATTCAGCGCATGGCGATTTTCGGTGTTGACACGGCGCTGGATCGCCTCTGTGACGAAAATCCCCAATAGCATCGAGACGGCGCGCAGCAAACTGATCCATGCGATAGGCTGAACGCCGTCAACGGTCGGGAACACAAAATTGGTCAGGACATGCTGGGTGTTCAGGCGATCATAGCCTTCGCTATACAGCCCGATCACCAGCCCAACAGCAACCACCATCAGGAGGACATGCCGCGCCCGAATCACGCGAATGCCAGATCGCAAAGTCTCCATCATATGCCCAAAGGTGCTGCGATCTTCTTTTGGTGTCGGGTGAAAACCTGTCTCCGGCATCTTGATCAGCATGATGATGGAGAGGGCAATTATCGACAGACCGCCAACCTGTATTGGTAGATTGACGCGAATGCTACCCAGCAGGGCAGCCATCGCAAGCCCCAGCAAGCCACCTGCCGAACCGATTTGGGAAGCGCGAAGATAGGCTTTCCCGGCGCGTTCCTCCCCAATTTCATCGGTGATCCATGCCCGATCCGCGCCGCTGGTGAAGGTGACACCAATGCCCCAGATCAACTGGTTGAGCAATATTGCGCCGAACAGGGGAATCGAACCTTCGATGATAAAACCGACGCCGATCATAAAGTAGCCGATGATGAGTGACAGCCGCCGACTATAGAGATCAGCGATAATCCCGGTGGGAATCTCGAAGAAAAACACGACAACTTCCAGCGTTGTCCCGACGATGACAAGCTGAAACGGCGTCAGGCCAACCACTGTGACCTGATAGACCATATCAGCCGCAAAGATCAAGGAAAAAGCGAACGAACCAATGCCCTCGATGAAGTAAAACATCGAAAGCGCATTCCATTTATGACGGAACATAACTATCCCTTATTGTTCAATCGAATGTTGAAGAAGCGCAGCAATACCGTCAACGCGGTTGCAACGCAAGCAAAAACGATTTACCCAGATAGGTAAGGTCTTGCGAGAGGCGATTCGGTTGTCAGGAGATAGCCGGGGAGAAAGACCGAAAAAAGCTATCCGTGCCGAACCACGCTCATATTCAGCGCAAAGACGACTTGAATTGTGGTGGCTGGCATTGAGACACGCTTCTTTCTTTGAGAATATAGAATGCACGCATTAAAGCATGGTTTTCACGCGCGGTCAAGCAACAAACTGATAAAAATTTGATACGGCGCTACAATTTCAGGGATAGAACAATGAGGCATTGAATGGCTGTAATCCCCGCAGAATTTCTGGATTTATTCAAAAAACGTGCATTTGCCCACTTCGCAACGCTGATGGCAGATGGAACACCGCAAATTACGCCCGTCTGGGTGGACTACGATGGTACATATATATTGGTTAATTCAAAGGTAGGTCGAACAAAAAACAATAATGTTGCAGGCCGCCCCGCTGTTGCTATCGAGATTAGCGATCCCGATAATCCCTATCGCTATCTGATGATTCGTGGTGTTGTGGTAGAGGTAGAAACGCTCAGTGATACCAGCCATATTGATTCACTGGCGAAGCGTTATGTCGGCGTTGAGCAGTATCCCTGGGGAACGCCGGGAGAAGTGCGCCAGCTTTTCAAAATCCGCCCGGATCATGTTGTGGCGCGCGTTGTCGTCGCTGATCCAAATAACCCTCTCGGAGAATAGTTCTTACCAGACTGAGCCGGGGAAGGTCTGTATACCCGCTTCGATGCCGATCCGTTTGTACATCTGGAAGCCATCGAAGCGCTTGCCCATAATCCCGTCGTGAATTGCCCAGGCGCGTCCACGCACGCTGTTGGCGGCTTCTGGCTGACGGAACGGTGTTGAACCATCCAGACGGGCGTGATATTCACCGCCGGGTTGGAAGGCCGCATGAATCTTTTCCATCGCGGTGCGCCCATAGGTATAGGAAAAGCCGTAGCGCTCGAAGCTGACCGCGTTGTGATAGGCAAGCGGCTCGATGAAAAACATCTGATGCCCCATGCGCGAAACGAACGATTCAAACCGGGGAACGCCACTACGAAAGACACGCAAACCGGGGCGTATCTGTCCCGGCGCGAGGCCAAATTCCAGCGCGCGGACTTCTTCGGGAATGTTACGCCCGCGTGTGCCAAATTCAGTAGATGTACCGTCAGGCAGACGGTCTACGTCGAAGCGTGGCGCGTGGGGATCATTCACGACAAGCAGTAGCACCAATAACTGACCGAGGCTGTTATCTGCCATGTTGAGATACATCAACGGGTCTTGCGCCTGTGGATGATGGAGAACGGTGATCTCCATGCCACGCGCACCAGCTGGACAGCGAATATTGACGACGCGCTTGCCCTCAACGCTCAGAGTGTCCCGCGAAACGCCGTAGCGTTCATAAACCCAATCTGGCACAAGTTCAAGATAGATTGCCTGCTTTTGCGCTTCCGGCAGATCGTTGATGCCTTCGATGGAGGGAGGCCAGCCTGGGTTTATCATATGCTATTCGTCTTGGTTGCGATTTTTGAGGATACGCTGCATCTGGATTTTGTTCTCGCGCTCCGAAACAGCTTGCCGCTTGTCATATTGCTTGCGGCCTTTGCCGAGCGCGATTTCGAGTTTGGCGCGTCCGTTCTTCCAATAAATTTTGGTGGGGATGATCGAATAGCCCTTGATACGAACTTTCTCCGCCAGTTTTTCGATTTCCTTGCGATGCAGCAGGAGTTTACGCGGGCGTAGCGGTTCGTGTCCCCAGATGGTGGCCTGTTTATATTCGGAAATGTGAACCTGCAACAGCCACAGTTCGCCGCCGCGATCCTCGACAAAACCATCGCGCAGGTTACAACTGCCAGCACGCAGGCTTTTTACCTCGGAACCGAGCAGCGATAATCCGGCCTCAAAGGTTTCCTCGAAGTCATAATCGGCAAAGGCTTTGCGATTGGTGGCGATTGGTTTGTAATCTGCTTTTGCTTCGGGCATGACATTACTCCATCGGAACGCCATTATAGCATAGGTGAGGGGAATTATTTTGGTAGGAGTGCCGCCCAAACAAATTTGGAAGAATACATGCCTATCTGTTCTGGAAACTTCCAAAGACGGTCTGTCTCAATTTCCAAAATATAAGGATGGTTATCATACCCGTTATATATGATATATCGACCATCAGGTGAGAGAGCAAAAGTTGCGCGCGGAGCAGCATCTTTTAGCAATACCGCTTTGTCTTGTCGTAATATTCCGAAATCTGGTATGAGAAAGCGAAGCGTGCCTTCGTCAAGAAATGCTAACCGCCGACTATCGGTTGTAAATGCAAGATCGTCACAACGTGAACAATAATATATTCCTAGAAGTTCATTGTTTTTGTACCAATATATCGCTCTGGATTCACTATAGGCGAATTGTTGATTATCAGATGCCCATACAATATTTTCTACAATGGGACTGGGTATATTTTTCGTTCCAAATGGGGTAGTGATCGCAATATTATTGCGTTGATAGATAGCTGTACTGTTTCCGTCCGAGGAAATAGATATCTCGTCGTTCGCCCGCAGCGAGGTTTTTGAATCCGAAAAAGTATTCAGAATATATTTGTCCACATAGTTCAAACAATAATATTCATATGTTTGAATAGATGGTGTTATGTATATGCAATGTACTTGGAACTGCGGCGATTTTGCCCATGTTTGCGTATTTTGTTGGGTGATCCGATATACGCGGCTGTCAGTGTAGATTAGGATTTCACTATTACCAATAATTTCCGAAGTTTCTTTCGTAAATTGTTGCCGCTCTTGTTGCCGTTTCTGTTCCTGCTGGTGTTGTACCCCCAATATCACTGCAAAGAGCGTTGCAACTCCGACACAAACGAATAAAATCTGTCGAAGTGTACGGCGCGAACGTTGTTCATCCTGCCAATGATATATACTGTCGTAAATGGCTTGCCGCGCTTCATGGATTGCATCAACAATAATAGGATGTGATTTTTTACTGAGTTCCCAATCCTCGACGGCATTGGATGGTTTCAGTTTGCTATAGAGTGTTTTTTGCGTTTGCTGAGTAACAATATTTCCCAGTTCGGTGCTAACCAAATCCACATAATATTGGTCAGCCTCTTTGAGATTCATCAACCAGAAGTTTTCCTCTTCACGCTTCTGTTTGGTTGCTTCCTTTTGGTATGTTTCAATTCCGGCATCATGTGCTTTGGCAGCATCGGCCGCTGCCTGAGCGAATTTCGCGTTGGCGGCGTCTGCGGATTGAATGAGTTGTTCAAGTTGTGCGTATGGGTCAGTCATAAGCCTCGAAACCAGTGATCAGTATTGCCAGATTCCCATCATATCACGAATAGGGGTTATCCTGCCGTATCTGATCGAACACGGCATGTACTGAACCCTGTTTCCAATTTCGAGTTGCGCCAATTCCCGACGCAATCAGCTAGGCTGGATTGTGGCGAGAACGTTCCAGCAACCGAAAACGCACCGGGATCGCCTGAGCAATCTCGACTACTTCTCGCACCTGATAGGCGATAACGCGCTCTGCGCCGGGGAAGGCAGCCTTCCGGGCATCATCCCAATGGATGGTTGCCTGACCAGTGAGTTGCAAGGTATACCCTTGCTCAAAACCCATAAACAACAGCCCGGCGTTCGGGTTGGCGGTCAGGTTACCCAGCGTATTGAACATCATATTGCCAGAATAGTCGGGAAACTCCAATAGAGAATCGCTCACGACATGGACAAACCCCGGATTACCGCCCCGGTGGGAAATATCAGCGCCGCTCTCGGCATGAGCGCTGGCAATGAAAAACGTATCTGCCTGTGTGATCCAGCCCTGTTGTATTGGAGTCAGCCTGGCAGAATGAATTGCTATGTCTGGAGTAACCAGAGAATAGCTCGCCCTTTCGGGTAGCCGTGCCTGAATATATTTCGGGCAATTCCCGAAAACCTGCTCAACAGTCAGTTGTAGTTCGCGCTCTGCTGTCCAATTGACATGCCCATTCACGCGCATTCGTTGCCGCTCGGCCAGATTGATCACCAGAAGACCCATCGGGTGGCTCTGGATCAGATTTTTTTCCAGCGGGTCTCCTTTGATTGGGCGGGTATTAAACTGTACAGTTTCGCCATCAAGCGGGTCTATGAAACCCGGTTCACCAATCAGAACGGACGCCCAGACCTGCCCAGCGCCATCAATTGAAGCAACGCCCGCCATGTTTTGTTCACGTAGAAAATCCGCCCAATCCAGAGGAATTGAATCTCGAATCCCGCGCCCGACACGGCTTGCCATGTGTTGGACGCCTGCTTGTCTTTGCACATTCAATTCGCCGTCATGAAATGTGGTTGCCATTATTCCCCTATCTGATCAGTGATGTAAACAGGATTGATTATCCATATCTAATCTTACTTTGGATCGGATAATCAATAATGGCTATAGATACAATTGTGGTGTTGAACCTTGTGATTGATGTTCCTAGATTTTTTGGGAAAATGCTCAGGCCTGCGTATAGATTTCAAGCCTGAGCCGAGGCAGGGCTAGGGCTTCGTAGCGGTTGATCCGGGCGTTGGCGCGGACTTGTGGACGTATACTGTGTTGATGATCTCGCCGTCCTTATTTGGCTTTGCGGCAGCCATCCATTTGTAAAGATAGCTGGCGTCGCTGATCGACATATTTACACAGCCATGACTGCGTGGATAGCCGAACAAATCGTGCCAATAGGTTCCATGCAGGCTGACACTTTCGTTAAAGTACATCACCCAGGGAACGCTTTGCAGAGCGTAGGCACTCGGAGCGCCTGCTGCGCCAGACATGCCGTCCCGTTCCATCTTCGCCCAAACTTTATAGATACCTTCCGGGGTCTCAAACTTTGGCAGACCGCTGGAGATTAGAGTCGCAAACATTGGCTTATCATCTTCATAGGCGACCAGAGTTTGCTCAAACAAATCCACTGCCACCCAACGTCCGCTTACCCCTTCCGGGCGCTTCACTGTCTCGATAACGGAAAGGAATGTTTGCTTCACCCATTGATTTGCGCCGATCATATACCAGAGCGAACCCTGTGTATCCTTCGCAACGGCGAAGATATTCACACGTTCATAGCGGCGCAGCACCCGCTTTGTTGCTGCGGCGGTTGGCCCGCCGGGATATTCCGAGGCATAAATCTGACTCTTATCCAAAACCCACGCGAAAGGATGCGCCAGGCCGTCCGGCAGTTGGACACCCCGAAAAAAGGAGGCTTTTGTCGGGGTGGCGTCGGAACGCTTGATCCAGCGGTTATCCTGAGTTTTCAGCCAACCGTCGACAGATTCGTCAATGACGTTTACGAAGTTAAATCCCTTTGCAATTTCGCCGTTGGCCGCACCATCGGGAGCCGCATAAGTTGTGATTGCCTCGGGGCCAACTTTGTAGAAGTTATAGCGTCCGAGCGTATAGGCATCCTGTTGAATGTCTTTCAATTCCGGGCGCGGGAATTTGGCAATCATATCGAGGCACGCTTGTGACAGGGTAGCCTTTTTCCCGGTCACTTCCGCAGCAGCCGCACAAACCGAGGGATCAAATTTGATCGCCTGCGCTTCCACCGAACGCACACCGATCCCGCCAAGAATGATCGTCAATATCACAAACAACGTCAGACGATTACGCATTGTCATTTCCATATCACACTTCAATTGCATGAATTATCGCCTGGAGCGACCCATGTTGCACCAAACGCTGGAATTACGCTTTCCTGATGTAATCGGATGGCGCAGGTTGAAGGAAGATCAGCTGCTAACTGCGCAGATATAGTATGAAAACAATCAACGCCATTATGACTATCCCGATAGATATTCCTATATTGATCTTCTCTATTGTTTGTTTAACACCAAGCCAATCGGTATATGCCTCATATGCAAGTCGACGGGATGCGCGAATCATTTCATGGATATCAGATTGCATGGATTCATCCGGCTTCCAATCATTGATGGCATCCGAAGGCTTAAATTTCTTGAACTGTAATTCTTGCTTTTCCTCAAAATACCCATATTTGTTGAGCGACTCCCCTAACATTTGGATCAGATAATCATCAACATCCCTGATATGAGTTCGCCAGAATATATAAGCAGACCTTTTTCGCTCACTTGCTTCATTTGCAAATATTGCAATTTCGCTTTCGTACCACCTGGCGGCATCAATTTCGGCTTTGGCGAAGTTCGCATTGGCGACATCTGCTGTCTGGATGAGTTGTTCAAGTTGTTTGTATGGATTGGACATAAGTCTCAAGTTTGTTATGGATAAATTCCTATCATAGCACTGGAAAAATAAATTTTGCATCAAATCGACCTCGTCAGTGCGGAGGTTTTGCGCCAGCCTACCCGCAATGTCCGTTAAGGTTGTCAGGTAAGAAGCAGAACAGGAATTTTGTCGAATCTTTACAATCGGACTATATTCCGTTTGAGATTAACCTAATCTGGAAGGTAGATAATGGCAGCACAAATTCCTGATAGCGCACACGATCTTTTGGAACGCCCCATTGTTGCGGGCGTTGTAACCGTCATGCCCAGTGGTCAGCCGCAGGCAACGCCGGTCTGGTTCGATCACGTGGATGGCTATTTTCGGCTCAATACAGCCGAAGGACGGCAGAAAGAACGCAATCTCAAGCGCAACAGTAAAGTGACGTTCCTGATCATCGATCCACAAAATCCATTCCACTGGCTGGAAGTGCGTGGGCATGTGGTCGAGGTGTTGCGCGAAAGTGAAGGTAACCCCGCAGCGCGCGAACATATCAACGCACTTTCACTAAAATATACTGGAAACGGGAACTATCGCGGGCAAGTACAGGGTGAGCAGCGCGTGATGTATAAAATAGAAGCCGACAAAATCAATGGGCGCTAAAGTTATACGATAAAAAATAAGCCTCACCCTATCGCGCAGGGTGAGGCTCGAATCAAATCAGACTACTAATCAGCCGACGATCACGGATAGAAGCCGCGCGTCAGTGTCGCTTGCGCTACGCGGTCAATCGCGGTGATTTGCGCTGCTGTACGCATATCGACGTTATATTTATCCATCTTCTTTGACACTTCGTCATAGGCACGGATCAGGATACGTTCCAGACGACGATAGACTTCATCTTCATCCCAGAAGAATTCCTGCAAGCCCTGTACCCACTCGAAGTAGGAAACAGTCACGCCACCAGCGTTCGCCAGAATGTCCGGCACAACGACGATGCCGCGCTCGTTGAAAATGGCGTCTGCTTCGGGGAGTGTCGGGCCGTTTGCGCCTTCGACAATCAACCTGGCCTTGACGCGCGGCGCGTTTTCGCCCGTAAGCTGACCTTCCATCGCCGCCGGGATGAGGACATCGCAAGGCAGTTCGAGCAGTTCCGCATTGGTCAGGCGTTCGGCGTTGCCGCGATAACCTTCCAGCGTCTTGCGTGGGCTGTTCTTCACATATTCGCGCATTTCGGTGATGTTCAGACCATGTGGGTTATAGTAGCCGCCTGTAACATCGCTCACCGCGACGATCTTGAACCCAAGATCGTGGGCGCGTTGTGCGGCGTTGGAGCCAACGTTACCAAAACCCTGTACCACAACCGAAATATCCTTCGGGTTACGGTTGATATTTTGGGTACGGAGTGCTTCCAACATGCAGACGATGACGCCGCGTCCGGTGGCTTCTTCGCGTCCGAGCGAACCACCGATATTAAGAGGCTTGCCCGTCACAACTGCCGGAACTGAATAGCCCATCGTCATCGAATAGGTATCCATCATCCAGGCCATCGTCTGTGCGTTTGTACCCATATCCGGGGCGGGAATGTCGATATTTGGACCAATCAGAAGGATGATTTCGGAGGTATAGCGGCGAGTCAGTGCGGCGAGTTCGTTGGTACTTAAATCCTTCGGCTCGACGATTACCCCGCCTTTTGCGCCGCCATAGGGGATGTTGACAAGCGCACACTTCCATGTCATCCACATTGCCAGCGCGCGTACTTCGTCTTGGCTGACATGCGGACTATAGCGAATACCGCCCTTGCTTGGGCCAAGCACCGTGTTATGGTGAATGCGATACCCTGTGAATACCCGTACTTCCCCACTATCCATACGCACCGGGAAATTCACGGTGAGTTCGCGGCGCGGCCACTTCATAAATTCAATGAGGCCATCTTTCAAATCCAGAAATTGCACAGCGCGATCAAACTGGCTGAGGGCTGTCTGATAAGTGGCGTCCATCGTGGCGTGGGCGCTATGCGTTGGAGAGAGAACCATAGTCGGGATAACTCCTGTCAATTGTGTAATTTTTTAAATTGCGTTTGATTTCGACCAAACGCACGCAGCGAAAGTCTTTAAAATCAATACGTATCCAAATGTGTGTTTAGGAATTTGTGCAACACTCACAGTTACAGTATATAGGAATTTGTGCAACTTTTCCAGTGGGTTTGATAAGAACAATTAAAAGATTACTAAAAAATCCACGTTCAAATCACTTTTTATCAAAACCGTAACTAATTTATAATGTGTTATACGAGAGTTGTTATCCACACCACCCTATCCCATCGCTCATCCAACACTTTCGTCAAAATCCGGGAGAACCCGCTACACTTAATTCTTATGTGATGGCAAACCACAGGAGAATGATTCCAGATGTGGAAAACAATCCGAAAGATAGCGGTAGCGGCGCTGGCATTCACGCTGCTATCCGGGGTATTCAACACAGCACAGGCACAGGGTACACCCAGGCCAAATGTTGCAGCCCTCGTCTATACTGCTGACGGCAAGGGCGCGTCGGCGCGTGTCTTCGAGCCGAAGGCCTCCGAGGGTCGGGAACTTTTCAAAATTACCGAGCGCATGAGCGCAATCCTTTCCCCGGATATGACTACGGCTGTGATGCACGGTACGGTTGATGAACAAGGCACATATGCCGCTACATTGATCAAGTCTGGCGCGGCAAGCGGCACAGCGCTTCCGATTCCGAAAGAATATACGTTGGTCGGTGGCAGTTTCAGCACAAGCGGAAAATATTTCGCCTATACGCTGGCAAAGTTGCCGCAACAGCCGAACGATGGTGTGCAATATAACTTCGTGGTGTTCGACGTAGCCGGAGGAAAGCCGCTCAGTTCCGCAGTTGGTAATGTGGTTTTTCCCTTCGACCAAAACGGCAAAGCGAATCCGCTGCCACCGTCCGGCTTTTATGGCGGACCATTGGCGTTGTTCTGGCTGGATGATAACCGTATCGTGATTGCACCGTTCATGCCCTTCACCGATGGCGCGTTGGATGGCCTATTCGTTCTGGATGTCACCAAAGCGCAAGCCAACGCCATCCCGCCTGTAACACCACTCACGAAGCAGGCGATTCCGGGTAACTCGCTGCATGTATTCTCGCCAGACAGCACGAAGGCAGCCTATACCTTCGTTGATCCGAAGCGCCCGATCAAAGCCCCCGAAGCGATGTTTGGTCCGTTCAATGGGGTAGCAATCATGGATATTGCCAGCGGAAACGCTGTTAACGCGCTCATCCCCGGCGATAATGTGATCGGTAGCGGGTTCAGCTTCAGCGCCGATGGCAAGAAGGTATATTTCAACGCGGGCAAATATGTCGATCCGATGGCGGGTAACACCCAGAGCGAAACGCGCCTCTATACCGCCGACGCTGCAACGGGGCAGGTCACGGAAGGACCGGTACTCTTCGCTGATAAGCAGACGATTGTTTATCAGATGCTGGCCTGTGGTTCTACACTCTATATCAGCGGCTCGAAGACTGATCCAAATGCTTCGGGCGCGTTGTTGATTGCTGCGCCACTGGATAATCCATCCAGCCAAACGGCGGTCTATAGCGGTACAGGTTATCTGCAATTGGTAAGCTGCGCGCCGTAAGTTGAGTCGCAATGGGCGGGTATACGCTCGCCCATTCTCTTTTGTGCAAGATGACCCACAACTCTGGTTGCACTTTGAGCGTTCCTCTGGTATCGTAGGCAGTATGAAAGTTCAACTTTGCGTTCGTGCAAATTCCAATTGTTGTCTCTGTTGTCCGGCAGTCATGCGCACGGTCTGTATGTGCATGTGTCAATACGCCTGCCCGACCCCAGACGGTAACGCAAAGTTTGTGTGACAGCTAAAACACAACCTGAGTAAGTTCAAGCCGACTGGTAACAAGTCGGCTTTTTTGTTTTTCCGGGACAAAGTTTTACAAAGCAGGAGCGATTGATGAGTAAATTGAATGTGGAGCAGGTGAAGGAAGAAAGCCGGGGCTTGCGCGGCTCGTTGGAAGCTGATTTACAAAATTCCGACGCCTTTCTGAGTGAAGCCGGGCTGGTGTTGATCAAATTTCACGGCTCATATCAGCAGGAAGATCGAGACATTCGCAAGAGCCGCGAGAAACATTATCAGTTTATGATTCGCTCGAAGCTCCCCGGCGGTCAACTCACAGCGGCACAATATCTGGTACACGATGACATTGCCAGCGAGTTTGGCAACGATACCTTGCGCATCACAACGCGACAGGGTATCCAGTTTCACGGCGTCATCAAATCTGAACTGCGCGACACGATCCGTCGTCTGAATCACTCCCTCGTGACGACGTTTGGCGCGTGCGGCGATGTCGTGCGTAATGTGATGGCCTGCCCTGCTCCAACAGCCGATCCACAGCGCAAAATCGTACAGGATTATGCTACCAAACTCAGCAATGAACTCCTGCCGCGCACCAAAGCCTATCACCAAATCTGGCTGGATGGTCAGGAATTGATCGATGATGAAGAGTCGGATGATCCTATCTACGGTAAAACGTATCTGCCGCGTAAATTCAAAATGGCGATTGCCTTCCCCGGCGATAACTGCATTGATATTTATACCAACGACGTTGGCCTGGTCGCGCTCTTTGATGATGCACAGCAGTTGATCGGCTTCAATGTGGTGGCTGGCGGCGGCATGGGTACGACCCACAATAACGATGAAACATTCGCGCGCCTTGCGGATTTGATCGGCTTCGTCACGCCGGAACAGATCAACGAAACGGTCAAGGCGATTGTTACCATTCACCGCGATTTCGGAGATCGTACCAACCGCAAGCACGCCCGCCTGAAATATATTCTGCATGATCGCGGTGTGGAATGGTTCCGCGAAGAACTAGGGCGGCGCGTCCCGTTCACTGTACAGCCGCCTCGCTCCATGCCGGAATTTGAGGTGTTGGATCACCTCGGCTGGAACGAACAAGGCGATGGCAATCTATATCTTGGCATCCCGGTTGAGAATGGGCGCATTGTGGATCGCGGCGTCTATCGGTTGCGCTCCGGGTTGCGCGCACTTGTTGAACGCTTCAATCTGCCCGTTCGTCTGACTGCGCAACAGAACATCCTCCTGACTGATATTCGCCCCGAAGATCGTCCAGCAATTGAAGCACTCCTGAATGAATATGGCATCATTACGCTGGAGCAAATTTCCGGTGTGCGCCGGTTGGGGTTGGCTTGCCCCGCGTTGCCAACTTGTGGTCTGGCGATCACGGAAGCCGAACGCGCATTGCCGCAGGTTCTGGATGAGATTGAGGATGATCTCGAAGAAATTGGCCTGCCCGACGCGCCCGTCACTATCCGTATGACAGGTTGCCCGAACGGTTGCGCCCGTCCCTATGTCTCCGAAGTGGCGTTTGTTGGGCGTTCGTTGAACAAATACACGATCTTCCTCGGTGGTGCGGCGAACGGTACGCGGTTGGCAAAACCGTTTGTAGACCTGATTCCGATTGGACAACTCGCGCCGACGCTGCGCCCGCTGTTTGAATACTACCGGGATGAGCGTACCGATGCCGAAACATTCGGTGATTTTTGCAACCGCGTCGGCTTCGATGCCCTGCGTGAACATTTGCAGGTCGTTCAGGCTGGACAGGCGGCAGACTAGCCCACATGACCAAAACGGGAATCCTTCTGGCGGGACACGGCTCACACATCAGCCCGAATACAGCGCGATTGGTGTGGGCGTGTGTCGATCAAATCCGCCAGTTGAATATCGTTGATGAAGTTTCGGCGGCATTCTGGAAGGAACAGCCATCATTTCATGAGGCGATTCACTCCTTCACCGCCGATGACATCACCGTGATTCCCGTTTTCACCACACGCGGTTTTTTCACACAACAGGTGATCCCTGCGGAAATGGGTTTGCAAGGAAAGATCACCCGGCAAGATAGGCGCACCATTCGCTATACGCGCACCCTGAGCGAGACACCTTTCCTGTCTGAAATGACGCGCCGCCGGGTCGAGGAAACCCTGCAAACCTATAACCTGCAACCGGAACAGTGTGCGGTAGCGATTATCGGACACAGTACGCGCCGTAACCCGGAAAGCCGCAAAGCTACCGAAGCACAGGCTGAGTTGATTCGTTCGGCGGGCTTGGCGGCGCAAGTCGTCGCGGTCTATCTGGACGATTCGCCCGAAATCCAGGAAATATATACGCTCACAGACCTGCCAAACCTGATCGCTGTGCCGTTCTTCATGGCGGAAGGTTCGCATGTGATCTACGACGTGCGGCGCGAACTCGGTCTTTCACAGGAACAATTGCTGCAAACTATCCACAATCGGACGGTCTACTATACTGCTCCGGCAGGTACGGACGATGGTCTGGTGAATGCACTGCTTGCGCTGGCAAACGAGGCTGAAACACCTTTCAAGGCTGGTGTGGAATCAAATGGCTTTCCGACATTCGGGCGCGATTTGCTGTGGGAAGCTGTGAACCGCGCGCCGTTTCAGTTTGGGCAATTGTGGCTGCAAGCGGATCAAGTTCAGTTTGCCAAGAGTACAACTATCAACGAAAGTTGGACGCCAAAGTCAATCCGTGACGCGGTGCGAACGCCTACAAATAGCTTTCGACTTCTTGCCAGCGGGATTGATTTGCCGCCAGACCTGCCTGCACTGATAATCCACAATGCTGATGAATTCCTCGCCGCCGTCGAAACCATTTATCCCGGTGCAGTGGCAGCATGGACACAGGCACAAACGAGCAATTTTCAGGCCAATAGTTTTGATGCAACTATCGGGCGACAGGTTGGGCAATTCCGCGCACTTGCCGATCTCACAGAAACGCGCAAAGCCGAGTTGGTGCAATCCATTTGCGGCAAATGTACTCGTCACCCAACATGGCATGACGGGACTATCGACACAATCCCCTGCCGCGAACCCTGCAATCTGTGGTTGAGCGCGGCACTTGCCGAACACAAAAGTTAGACCGCGTATTCATCCGGACGATAGTTTTCCAGATTCGCGCGAATCCATTCCACCGTGCGCGCCAGCCCTTCGTCCAGCGAAATCTGTGGCGTCCAGCCGATCAACTTTGCCGCGAGTCGATTATCGGCGTGCAGGCGCATCACTTCGCTATCTGGTGGGCGCAACCGCGATTGATCCTCGATAACCGGAATATCTTTCCCGATAATTTTGATAATCTTCTGCGCCAGATCGCCAATCGAAATATCAAAGCCGCAGCCAAGATTGACTGTTTGCCCAATCGCCTGATCGGAGAGTGCGGCGCACATAAAGCCCTGTGCAGTATCCGTTGCAAAGGTGAGATCGCGCGTTGGACGCAAATCCCCAAGTTTGACGAAATCCCGGCTCAACGCCTGCATGATGATCGTCGGGATGACTGCGCGCGCCGATTGACGCGGACCGTAGGTATTGAACGGGCGCACCGTCACCGCTGGAACATTGAACGACTTGACATAGCTTTCAACGATTTTGTCTGCGGCGATCTTGCTGGCAGAATACGGCGATTGCCCCTGTAATGGATGCGCCTCGTCAATCGGGACATACCGCGCTGTGCCATACACTTCGCTGGTGGAAGTATGCACCACGCGCCCAATCTTGTGAATCCGCGCCGCTTCCAACACATGCGTCGTACCGAGGACATTGGTATGAATCACATGCACCGGGTTCTTATAGGAATAGGGGATCGCAATCAACGCGCCGAGATGGAAAATGGTATCTACCCCTTCGGCAGCATCCAGCACGCCACGATAATCCAGCAGATCGCCTGTATAGCGTTCCAATTGTGTGAACTTTTCCGGTGGGAGATAATGCAACAAGCCAACATCGCCGCGTGCGTTGTAACGGAGCAGGACGCGCACCTTTGCGCCTGCATCAATGAGTTGTTCTGTGAGATGGCTGCCGATGAAGCCGCCTGCACCCGTAATCAGGACGTGTCGCCCTTGCCAATTCGTCATTTATATGTTTCTTTCAGATTGTTTTGATAAATCTCAAGGTAGCGTTCAAGTGTGGCAAACCCAATCCACGTCGGATTTTCAGTATATTCAACTGGTTTATAAACTCTCAGATACATATTGTCTATTTTGTGATTAGGGTTAAGACACTCTGAACGATTAACTATGGTAAAGCTATAAACTATATTGTCTCTGATGAAATAAATAGATTGACACCAGAAGGAAGAATTATCCTCTGATGATGTTATCTCAACAGCGTTTGGCTTGCCGACTATCTGCATTATTTCGGCAAGGGTAGGCATATCATTATAAAATCGAATATCTATACTCTTATCAGTATTTGCTATATCCAACTTAGATGCAGCATCCCCAATTTCAGTTTCTTCCGGATAAGATGTGATTGACACCTGTGAAACTCCTGGATTCCAATAAACCCTTCTTTTAAAAGATTCATAGTCGAAACGGGCTAACTCAAGTTTCGAGTTTGTATAAAATGGATGTTCGCGTAAGGCAGCATTGGCTTCGTCAAAAGTCATGTTTTCTAGATTAACACCTAAGAGGCATGGCATCGCGCACTTGCTCCCATCAGGGTTGGTGAACAGATACGCCCAGCGGTTGGTGTTTCGGTATGTTGCCCCAATGATGAACGTCATTATCAGGCTCAAGATGATCGATAAAATCGAAATACTACGAATCAATCGCCACATATCGCCCAACTACTTTTTCGTGAGGGTTTCAAATTCATCGGCATAGTATTTATAAGGCGCAAAACCAAGCCATCGTGTCATTTTCATGCTGTCCGGCAACTCGGAATCATCGAAACTGATCCCTTTGATTGCCTGATTCAGGCCGGGGCAGATATTCGTATCCCCTTTTGTGTGCGCCGTTGTAGCGATGTGATAGGTACTGTTTTTGTATCGAAATTCAAAGTAGGCGCAGTCGTCATAGGCATAGCCTGATGGTTGAATATAAGTGCCATAAGGCACACCCATAAGTATCAACAAATCCGGGAAAACAATCCTGGGTGATTGCCCTACGCGCTCCGTATAAAATACAATTCTCATAGAGGAATGTCCATCAACGTTGTTCAGCAAAACATAAAAATCGGAAGTCAAATAACGTAGCGTCGTTCTGGTTCTATCCAAAAATTCGCGGTGTGCCTGTTTCAATGATGGGTGCTTCTGCAAGATAGCATCCGCTTGCTTAAACGTCATGGTCAATGGCTCTACCCCCAGCAAACAGGCCGACTGGCAACGCGAACCATCCGGGCGTGTGAAGAGATAGGCGAAGCGGTTGGCGTCCTGATGCGTCAGCCCAATGATCGCCGCAATAAGCACGCTCAACCCAAGCGCCAATGCAAAAATAAGACGGATCAACCTTTTCAAAGTGATATTTGGCTCGTTAAATTATTCCCTTGTCAGCATTTTCCATATTTCCCAATAATGGATATAAGGCTTAAAACCTGTCCAGTGTATTTTGGGATATGAATAGGCCATTTGAAGTTCATTAAATGTGATAGCCTTAATTTTTGAATCCGGGCTTGGAGAGGCGTAAACGCTGTCAATAGAAATGCTCATGGTATATAGTCCCCGGTTACTCTCAAAATAAAAAAACACAGAACCTTTACCAGTCCGTTCATCAAGGTTGATCCACAACTCGCTCGGCTTCCCAAGCAATAATAGAACATCTCCGAGTAACGGGGCATCGTCGTTAAATTTCACTTCCAGCGAGT
Source organism: uncultured Anaerolineaceae bacterium (assembly GCA_964432445.1). GTDB lineage: Bacteria > Chloroflexota > Anaerolineae > Aggregatilineales > UBA2796 > JBBRMW01. Next base: position 17,805 of record CAYSOC010000045.1, on the reverse strand, counting down.
TGGAGTAATCATTGAGTCCGCTATTCAGAAGTGTAGTTAAGGTTACTTTGGATTTGCTGGTATAGGACGTACCTTCTCTTTGACCAGAGCCATAGAAAAATCCGATACCCTCCGAATTGGGGATAGTATTATCAGGCCTGAGTATAGGATGAGATTTGATTTTTCCTGCGCTATCGCTATATAGCTGGATGCCGGGAGTAATGCCAAATAAGCACGGTTGGCTGCACCTGCTGCCATCGGCATTGGTGATCAAGCTTTCCCAGCGGCTGGTGCTATGATAGGTCGCTGCGATAATCGCCACCAGACTGGAAATCAGCACAAGCGACAATATACAGATCACATAAATCAGGGTGCGCATTTGTGGTCTTTCACGGGCGTGGTTGATATTCTGCCAGATAGCGTTGATATGGCGCGAAACCTATCCAGGGCAACATATCATAGCTGGACTTGTACATATTCAGGTAGATAACTTCTATCGTTTGGGCAGGGTGAAAACAATCAACAAAATTTCGATTGACAAACACAGTATAAAGAATTTTTCCATTTATGAAATATAACGGAGAGCATGAGATGGTTTTTCCATCCGACATCATATACAGGCCATCCGGTTTACCAAGCGTCAGCATCAGGTCGGAAAGGGTAGGCGCGTTTTTATAGAATCTGGCCGAAACTTCGTTATACGATTTATCAACGTGACCATCATCCGCCAGAAGGTTACCAGCATAAAAGTTTATTTCTACCTGCGCCATTGTCACATTCTCATAAGTTGCCGCCCCGGTGTAATTATCAATATATCGAAACATGGTGTTCAGTCTGGAGAGTGCAAAAAAGGGGTGGTTGTGGATGTTTTGATCGGCTTCCTCGAACGCCATTCTTTCCAGATCGACCCCAAGCAGGCACGGCGTCTGGCATTTGCTTCCGTCCGGGCGCAGAAACAAATAGGTGAAATGGCTGGTATCGCGGTAGGTCAACCCGATAATCGCCGCCAGGACCACGCTCAACACCAATGACAACATCGAAATAGTGCGAATCAGAACACGCATGTTTCGCCCTCAAGATTATCAAATTGTATCAGAGATATGATAGGAGAGAGATCACCCGACCCGCACGCTTATAACGCTTCCTGCGTTATCGGCATCCCTGATTTGGATGATCTGGAAGATTGAGCGAGGCGAAAATTCGGGGGACATTGCAATCCCCCGAACCGGTTTATCAGTCTGCGCCGTTGTTTTGATCCAGGTTCCCCGAACCATGATTGGCATTCGGGACAAGGACACCACTCAACATTGTGTGTGGTGGTTGAGGCAGTGCCGAAGCGCTCCACTTGCCCGCAACAGGATAGCCCGCCGCCGCGCCGAAGCTGAATGTCATGTCGCTGCCCGCAGTAGCGTTCGCGCTGTGCAGGCTGAACACGCCAGCGCTGTTGAACTGCCCGACTGTCGTGATTTGATCGCCATTCCAGTCTCCAACGACTGCCTTTGCCGTGCCAATATCCCATGTAAAGCTGATGTCGCTGAAGGTGATCCCGCCCGGCGTGCTGTTATTCGAGAGGAACCACGTCTGGTTACTGCTGCGATAGATGCCCACGCTGTCGAAACCATCACCATCCCAATCGCCACCGACACCCTGATCGCCGGGGTTGCCATAGATCGCAAAGTAATCGCTGAATCCGGTGGTGAGTTGCTTCTTCTGATACAGAATGCCGTTCGAGTTGCGATAGACGCCGACAGCATCGTGAGTCATGTCGACTGTCCATTTGCCTGCAAACGGCGTATCTCCCGGATTGCCGAACACCAGCGAATAGGTCGCCGCTGGCGCGGTGTTTGAATCACTCAGGAAGTAGACACCTGTCGCGCTCCGGTATATCCCGATGGTATCCACACCGTCGCCATTCCAGTCGCCTGCGATTGGCAGATCAGACGGATCACCGCCGAAAGACGCAGTTATATCTGGAGTACCTGCGGTGTTACTGTTGCGAAGCGTGAACAGACCTGCATTGTATATCCCGATGGTATCCATGCGCAGCGTGTTATCGATCAGGATGACGCCTGCGCTATCGGCGGTGTAGGTTGTGCCTGTCGTCAGTGTCAATTGCAATTGCCCGCTTATCGGGACAATGCTGGCATTATATTTCGCGCCTGGCGTCAGACCCGTGATCAGATGCTTTGTCACTGTGTTTGGCACGAGATAGACGATGGGGCTGAACACTTGTGTCATATCGGTAGAAAACATCACTGCCGTGTTCCCTACCACCACGCCTGTGAACGTGTTCCCATTGCTCTGTACAAGCGCTGCCGCCGTTGCCGCTGTGCCAGTGTTCGCACCCTGCAACACATGCAAGAAGCGCGTATTTTGAGGATTGCCCGGTGCTTCCACCTTTAGTCGATAGGGCATCAGGTCATTCCACGCCAGATTGTTGCTATCTACCGGGACGGTTTCTACAACGGGCGTTGCACCGACGGGTAGTAGTGTTCGCACATATAGCCGTTGACCGCTAGACATAATCGAAGTTGTCAGATTGCCCGCCACTGTTGCCACGACGGGAAGATTGAGAAAGAAGCGCTTGAATCGTCCCGCTGTTTCGGAAGTTGCACGATCATAAATCACGATATAATCCGGCTTGAGTCGGACAATATCACGACTGGCGTGGAGGATGTCGGTCATCTGGCGTTCTGTCATGTTATACGTATTCGTGGCATCGCCGCGTATAAAGGTATAACCTGGTTGAACGCTGTAGATTGGCGGTGGTGCGTCATTGATGCTCATCAGTTGTTGTGATCCGCTCTGCCACAAGAGATAGCGGAAGTCGTTGGATGGGTAAGGTGGCTGATCATTCAGCAACGATATTGTGTTGTAATGATCGGAAGAGGCATAGCCCCAACCATAGCCTTCGCGGGCTTTGGTCAGCCATTCACCATTTCGGTAGAACTCGATAGCATTCCCATCGGCGTGGCTGTGTCCCAGCGTATGCCAACCAAGACTATAGGTGAACCACGTCGCGTTTGGTGTCCAGTCGGTACGCTCGAAGAACCGCCTCAGTCCCGACGCATAGTAGGTTGTCGACAATGGCGAGCGTGGATCGGCAGGTGTCGGCACAGCAGGCGAAAAGAGCATATAGTAAAAGATAGCCGGGACTATATCCTGTGTATTGATACGGCTCTGGAGTCCCACCGCGCCACCTGGTGGGGTATGTAACTGAATCCAGCGAACCTGATCCAGCAGTTGGTTGTTGGAATTGAGATAGGCATGGATTCCCAACGGACCGAAATATTCCATCCAGTCCGGGTTATAGGCACGTTGTGAATCGCCATAGGAAGCCACCGTATAAACCTGGCCGACACCATCGCCGATGATACTGGTTGCCGGACTGAGCGAATGCAGGAACGCCGGGATCGACGCATTCCAGAAGGGATTGGTATCGAAGCGTACCTGCTGTCCCCATGTTGCTGCATCGTCATAGCCGCTGGTATGGAGCGCAAGCATGAACTCGCTGATATAGCCCGCCGCCGAAGGCCCGTACAGGAATCCCTCGCCGGGGAGACCTCCAGCCAGATCGTTGCGCATCAGATTATCGGACATATATAGCCATGCACCCGTTGCATTGCCAATATAGTTTCGCAAGGTATTACCCGAATCGTCAGCAGCATCGAACGAGAGCGCCATCAGGCCGATATTTCGCATGTGTGCATCGAAGTAGTTGTTATTGGCTTCACGGTAGCGGAACAAATCCTGCAACAGGATCGGGTCATTCACTACCCCAATCGGTTCGGGATGATCCCGATAATCGGTGCTGGCGTGCAGATTTTCATCGATCCAGCGCAAAAACACGGTGCGAATTTTGCCTTTATCCGTCGCCGTCAGAATTGGGTATATCCAGTCTACTGTGGTAGCGAACCCGGAACCATTCCAGCGCGAACGATCCGAGGTCGAGAAGGCGAGGCGGCGGAAGGGTGCATTGGCAACACCGGATACTGCCTGATCGATGACATACATGAGCAATGTACGCGCCCGCTGCGCATAATCATCGCGTTCGGGCTGGGTCGGGCTAATCAGGGACATGAAGGCAAAAAACTGGGCAACGCTTTCTGTGGGATACAGTTCCCATGCGTTGCTACCCGTATCCTGATTTGGGATTGTATGATTGGCATTATCCATCAGGTTTTTGAGCGTCGTTCCCAGATTTTTCATGCTGACGTAGGTCGGATTGCTGTTGATTGCCCAGGCGCGCAACTGTATCACATAAGATGAAGTCAGCCAGATGCGCGGATGAGAGGTTACTGGAACGCTGGCGGGTGTTGCACCCGCATGAGAGAAATCCAGGCAAGATATAATAACGAGACAAATGAGGATGATCAGTTTTTTCATTTTAGCCTCTTCACTAGCGATGGGTACTGCATGTTGTTTGTGTTCTATCTCAATATTCTTTGGCCTCCTGTTTTAGGCTGGCAATTTCGATCACCTTCTTCATACCGATAATCACTTCCTGTAGATAGTGCTGCTCAGTATAGGTCTCGACGACGGCGATCCACGTACAAAGCTCGTTATGAATCTCCACGAGTCGGGTGAGCATCCTGTCGGCGGTTGAGATTTCGATCTTGTCCATTGGCACTTATCCTTTTTTTGACACGATGTTGAGGATAAAAATCAAACGCCTGGAGAACGCCTGGAAAACGTCAAAAAGGGAAATTTTCACATAACCCGAACAGTTTATGTACAAACCACCTATAAGGGATATTCAAGAAAACCCGTGCCTTATCGTTACATTGCGGATCAGGAACACGCCAAAGTTTCTGTAGAGTTGTCAGAAAAACATCCGATGCCCTACCAGCCCCATGATTAGGCAGTTTCAGCCTGACGAGCAAAACAGTTTCCGGGTCAACTGTTACAGAGGCTGATTCATCCGCACAGAAAGATAAGAATTTGATTAGTTCATAACGTCACTGGAAGCTGTCAAAGCGTAATCTGCGATGAATTTCACAGGAAAATCCATAACCGGAAAATCCAGATGGACTCTATCCAGCGATTATGAAAATAGAGGGTGCATCCTTCCATATGGCATAACGTTTAGAAAGGTTAGAGTTCGTATGTCCAGGCTGAGAAATATAATTCTGGTAGTGTTATTCTTCTTCGTTGCAAGTCCTGTTCAGGCGCAAAATGCAAGCCCCCTGATCAGTTTGGGTAGTTCAAAGGAACTCGGCAAGTTTCTGGTCGGCAAAGACGGGCTAACACTCTATAGCTATCCCCTTGATAATGTCAACGAGAGCGTTTGCTATGACCAGTGCGCCAAAGCATGGCCGCCCCTGATGGTTGATAGCGCGGATCAGATTACCGTTGCGGCGGGCATCCCTGGCAAATTCGCCACAACCACACGCAAAGATGGCAAGCTACAGGTAACCTATAACGGTGTCCCGCTATATTACTGGATCAAGGATTCCAAAGCAGGCGATACCACTGGTCATCGCGTTGGGCGTATCTGGTGGGTGGTTCCTCCGGCCACTGTTGCTCCGCTGAAACTGCCAAAGGTCGGGACAGTGCTGGTTGGGCCAACCGGCATGACGCTCTATATGTTCACCAAAGATACGGCTGATACCAGTACCTGTTATGATGCCTGCGCGACGAACTGGCCTCCGCTGCTCGTCAAGAGTGCGGACGAAATCGTACCGGGAGTGAACCTGCTCGGTAAATGGGGAACGACCAAGCGTAAGGATGATACGCTACAGGTGACCTACAACGGTATGCCGCTGTACTACTGGAAAGACGACAAAGCCATTGGTGATTCTCTTGGCGAAGGCGTCGGCAAGGTATGGTACACCGTCGTCCCTGAAACAGTCGGCGTCAGCAGCAATAAAGACCTGGGCGACATTCTGATCACTTATGACGGGATGACCCTCTACACCTTTGCGAAGGATACTGAAGGCAAGAATACCTGCTCTGGCGATTGCGCCAAAGCATGGCCTGCGTTCAAGGTGGAATCGGGAGATCGTCTGGCGGCTCCTGCTGCTGTAAAGGGCAAACTGGATACAATCAAGCTCGATGATGGTAGCCTGCAAGTGACCTATAACGGCAAGCCGCTGTATGTCTATGCAAAGGATACGACTCCGGGTATGGCGACTGGTCAGAATGTCGGCAATGTCTGGGCAGTTGTCAAGCCATAAAACCTGTTTAATGCGCGTCTGATTTTCCGGGGCGTGCCGTTATTGTGCGCTCCGGGATAGTCATTGAGGCAGAAATGATCCCTCAATGACTATCATTGCTTTTTATGAATGATTTTATTGCATCACAGCGCAGTTTTTTGTTCGGTACGCTATACCTAAACAAAGGTCATCTATGGGACAGGTATTTCCGCGTAGCGCAAATATTATCGCCAAAGCGAGTATCGTTGGCGCGGTACTGATTATCTGGGCCGTGCTTGGTTTTATAATCCTTTCCTCGCAATCGTATACGCCGATTGTGCATACCCAGCCCGTTGCGTTCAGCCACCAGCAGCATATCATCGATTTGGGCATCGACTGCCGCTATTGTCATACAGGTGTCGAAACCTCGGCTTTCGCGGGGCTGCCATCGACACAAATCTGCATGAATTGCCATTCCGAAGTGCAGACCAGCAGCACCAGACTCGCTCCGGTACGTGATAGTCGTACCAATAATACGGCGCTCGTCTGGACGCGCGTAAACAATCTTCCCGATTTCACCTATTTCAACCACAGCGCTCATGTCACCAAAGGGGTAGCCTGCGTGACCTGTCACGGACAGGTTGACCAGATGGAGGTGCTGGTGCAGCCCAATCCTCTGAGCATGAGTTGGTGTATGGACTGCCATCGTGATCCCGCCCCTAATATTCGGCCTCGTGATCAGGTGACCAGTATGAATTGGCTCCCGCCCACTGATTTTGACCAGATTCGCAAACGTTTGATCGATGAGTATCATGTCGAGAGCAAGACAAGCTGCTCGACCTGCCACAGGTGACCTTGTGAATACAATAACGTCTGTTGACCTCAGCGCCATCCGCGCCCGAATCTCGGCAACCAAAGGCAAGGCATATTGGCGCAGTCTTGAAGAACTGGCAGAAACGCCCGAATTTCAGGAATTGCTGCTTCGTGAGTTTCCCCGACAGGCCAACGCAGCATCAACTCTCAGTCGCCGCGATTTCCTGAAATTTACGGCGGCAGCCCTGGCGCTGGCAGGATTGGCTTCATGCAGCAGCCAACCGCCGGAAAAGATCGTACCATACGTCAAACAACCAGAAAATCTGATACCCGGTAACGCGCTCTATTTCGCCACTGCGTTAACCTTGAATGGCTACGCGACAGGCGTTCTTGTGGAGAGTCACGAGGGACGCCCCACTAAAATCGAGGGCAATCCTGATCATCCTGCGAGTCTGGGCGCAACAGATGCTTTTGCACAGGCCGAAATTCTGACCCTCTATGACCCGGATCGCTCTCAGCATGTGGTGCAGGCAGGCAAGCAAAGCAAGTGGGCGGATTTTCTGACAGCACTGGCAACCGCACTCAAGGATCAGGAGAGCAATCAGGGCGCTGGCTTGCGGATTGTCACCGGAACAGTGACATCCCCGACACTGACGGGTCAACTGAATGCGCTGCTCAAAAAATATCCGTCGGCAAAGTGGGTTCAATTTGAGCCAATCAACCGGGATAACGTGTATCAGGGTAGCCAGATTGCTTTTGGACGCATCCTGGAGCCGCATTACCGTTTTGATAAAGCCGAGGTCATTCTGTCGCTGGATTCCGATTTTCTGCGAACTCCGGCGGGTGGTGTGCGCTATACTCGTGATTTCACTGAGGGGCGACGGGTACGCAACAATCAGACGAAAATGAATCGCCTGTATGCTGTCGAAGGCACGCCGACAATGACCGGGGCAATGGCAGACCATCGTTTGCCGCAACGGGTTAACCAGATTGAGAGTTTTGCCCGTGAGCTAGCTGTGCAACTTGGGGTGAAGGTAGAACCAGTCAGCGGAATTGCCCACAGCGTACCCGCCAAATGGTTGAATGCACTTGTCAAGGATTTACAGCAGCATCGCGGTTCCAGCCTGATCATTGCCGGGGATCGGCAGCCTCCGTCCGTTCATGCGCTCGTCCATGCCTTGAACAATGCGCTTGGCAATACCAATAACACCGTCATCTACAAAGAACCTGTGTCCGTGAATCCGGGCAATCAGACCGAAGCGTTGAAACAGCTTGCCGCCGATCTGGACAAGGGTTCGGTGAAAACCATCGTCTTTATTGGAACGAACCCCGCTTATAGTGCGCCTGTCGATCTGGATTTCGCCAGCAAACTTTCCAAAGCTACCCTGAAAATTCACATGGGGTTGTACGAAAACGAAACATCGGCGTTGTGTGACTGGCATATCCCGGAAGCGCACGCCCTGGAAAGCTGGAGTGATGCACGTGCTTATGATGGCACTATCTCGATTGTGCAACCGCTGATTCTGCCGTTGTATGAAGGCAAATCGCCTCACGAATTGCTGGCAGCTTTGCTTGGCGATACCAAATCGACGGATCACGATCTGGTAAAGGCTTATTGGAAAGCGGCCTCCAAAGCAGCCAATTTCGACAATGCGTGGAAAGCCGCCCTCAACGATGGCTATATTCGTGAGAGCGCCGCGTCACCAGTAGCCGTAACGCTAACTACACCTCTCGTATTGCCAGAGGCCGTTGCACCATCGAATGGTTTGGAGATTATTTTCGAGCCAGACGCCGCGACATGGGATGGGCGCTTCGCCAACAATGGCTGGTTGCAGGAACTTCCCAGACCATTATCGCTGCTAACATGGGATAACGTCGCGTCTATCAGTCCGGCAACGGCGCAACGCTTGCAGCTTTCCAATGGAGATGTGATTGAAATCCGCTACAAAGGGCGGACGTTGCGCGCGCCTGCGTGGATACAACCCGGTCAGACCGACGAATCGGTAACGCTTACGCTTGGCTATGGGCGGAAAAACGCTGGAAAGATCGGTACGGATTTGGGCTACAACGCCTACAGCCTGCGTACTTCGGACGCGCTCTGGTTCGATTCTGGCGTTGAAATCGCCAAAACCGGGCAGACATATCCGTTGGCGTCCACACAGGGACATAACACGATGGAGAACCGCGATCTGGTGCGCGCCACCTCGCTTGTTAATTTCATCAAGCAACCGGATTATGTCCACGATGCGGAGCCTACCGGATCGCTCTACCCCGAACACAAATACACCGGACACGCATGGGGGATGTCGATTGACACCTCGGCCTGTGTTGGTTGCAATGCCTGTATCATCGCTTGCCAGGCAGAAAATAACATTCCAACAGTGGGCAAGGACGAAGTATTGAAAGGGCGCGAAATGCACTGGTTGCGGGTGGATCGCTATTTCAGTGGCGAACTGGATAACCCGGATATTGATTTCCAGCCTGTCCCCTGTATGCACTGCGAGAATGCGCCCTGTGAACCCGTTTGCCCGGTGGGTGCGACGAGCCACAGCGACGAAGGGCTGAATGATATGGTCTACAACCGTTGTATCGGGACACGCTATTGTTCCAACAACTGCCCTTACAAGGTACGGCGCTATAATTTTTTCCAGTATGCAGACTACGATACCGCCAGCCTGAAGCTGTTGCACAACCCGGATGTGACGGTACGCAGTCGGGGCATCATGGAAAAATGCACCTACTGTGTGCAGCGTGTCCAGAATGCGAAGATCACGGCAGAACGTGAAGGCCGTACCCTCCGCGATGGGGAAACAAAGACGGCCTGCCAGCAGGTTTGCCCGGCACAGGCAATTGTTTTTGGTGACATCAACGATCCGAAAAGCCAGGTGGTACAGTTGAAAGCCCAACCCCACGACTATGCCCTGCTTGGCGAATTGAATACACGCCCGCGTACCACGTATCTCGGTAAAATACGCAATCCGAACCCGGAAATCGAGGGATAACGCCAATGACAACACAACCTGTGCATGTCCCTGATGAAGCGCCCCTGATTGCACCCGACTATACGATGGAATCCATCACCGATAAGATTAGCGGGCAGGTATTACGGCGCGGCGTCGGGCGCTGGATTATCGGCTTTGGAATTGCGTTCCTGTTGGTGATGCTATTCCTCTATGCTGTTGCCAATCTGTTGATACGTGGCGTCGGCATCTGGGGGATCAATGTCCCGGTTGGCTGGGGCTTTGATATTGTAAATTTCGTCTGGTGGATCGGGATCGGACACGCCGGAACGCTGATCTCCGCGTTTCTGCTCTTAATGCGGCAGGAATGGCGCACCTCGATCAACCGTTTTGCCGAGGCGATGACGTTGTTTGCCGTTGCCTGCGCCGGGTTATATCCTCTGATGCACCTGGGGCGTCCCGAATATTTCTACTTCCTGATTCCATACCCTGCCAGTACGGGGATGTGGCCCCAGTTCCGCAGTCCGATTGTGTGGGATTTCTTCGCCATTACCACCTATGGACTGGTTTCGTTTTTGTTCTGGTTCGTTGGTCTGCTGCCAGATTTTGCCACCCTGCGTGACCGTGCCAAAAATAAACTCGTCAGGCTCATTTTCGGTATTCTGGCGATGGGCTGGCGCGGTTCGGCGCGACACTGGCAGCGTTATCAGAAAACCTATTTCCTGCTGGCAGCGCTGGCAGCACCGCTGGTTGTTTCCGTCCATAGCATCGTCAGTCTCGATTTCGCCTCCGGGATTATTCCCGGCTGGCATTCAACCATATTCCCACCCTATTTTGTCGCCGGGGCGATTTTCTCCGGGATGGCAATGGTGCTGACTATCGCTATTCCGCTACGTTCGGCATATGGGCTACAGGGCTTTATCACCGCGCGGCATCTGGATAATCTGGCGAAGGTGATGCTCGCCAGCGGCTTGATTGTTGCCTATGGTTATATGTTGGAGCTTTTCAACGCCTGGTATAGCGGCAATATCTACGAGATGCACGCCGCAACGAATCGCGCGCTCGGCTACTATGCGCCACTCTACTGGCTGATGATGATCTGTAATGTGTTGCTGCCACAGCTATTGTGGTTCAGGCGGGTGCGCAACAACGTACTGCTGTTGTTTGCGATGGCGCTACTGATCAACGTCGGTATGTGGACAGAGCGCTTCGTGATTGTCGTAACCAGCCTGCACAACGATTTTCTGCCATCCGCGTGGGGTAACTATGTGCCAACGGGATGGGATATTGCAACGTTCGTCGGCACAATCGGGCTGTTTCTCTCAATGGTGTTTCTGTTCATTCGCTTCCTGCCAGTCATCTCTATTTTTGAGATGCGTAAATTGCTGGTTGATACCCAAAAGGAGCAACATACACCATGACTCCCGCGCCTGTTTCCTATGGTCTGATGGCCCGGTTTGATGACGCCACGCAGCTTGTCGCTGCGACACAGCACACCCGCGACGCTGGTTATCGACGGATTGATGCCTACGCGCCATATCCGGTGGATGGGTTGGCGGAAGCGCTCGGCGCGAGTAGTGCGCTGCTCTCCTGGATTGTGCTGACAGGGGGAATCGTCGGGGCTGTGGCTGGTTTTGGACTGCAATACTATGTTTCTGTGATTGCCATGCCGCTCAATGTTGGCGGCAAACCGTTGAATAGCTGGCCTGCATTTATCCCGATTACGTTTGAAATGACGATCCTCGGCGCGGCACTGGCGGCAGTGTTCGGTATGCTGTTCCTGAATGGTTTCCCGATGCCTTATCATCCCGTCTTTAATGTCAACAGGTTTTCCCGTGCGTCTCAGGATGGCTTTTTCCTGTGCATCGAGACAAGAGACCCGAAGTTTGATATGCAAAAGACACGGGAATTTCTGGAGAGCCTCAAGCCGCTGGAGGTGTACGATGTTCCACGCTAGGGGCTGGCGGGTGTGCGTCGCACTGTGCGCTCTGCTGGTGCTGACGGGATGTACGCAAAAGATGGCAAATCAACCCGCAATCAAGCCACTGGCTGCCAATAGTTTTTTCACCGATGGACAGGGAGCCAGACCCTTGCCGCCGGATACCGTTGCTCGTAACGCTGCGTTGAACGACGAATTGTTGAACACGGGCATGATAAACGGCAAAGAAGCTGATCTCTTCCCGTTCCCAATCACAAAGGCAATCCTCCTGCGCGGACAGGAACAATACAATATCTTTTGCGCGGTTTGCCATGATCGTGTTGGCTCGGCACGCGGGATTGTAGTGCAAAAGGGTTATGCTGAACCGCCGATTTTGACTAGTAAACGCTTAATTGAGGAACCCGCCGGACATATCTTCGATGTGATTACCAATGGCTTTGCCGCGACGGATGAAATGCCATCCTATGCTGCACAGATTCCGGTCAGAGATCGCTGGGCAATTGTGGCGTATATTCGCGCGCTGCAACTGAGCCAATATGCCACAATCAACGATGTGCCGCCGGAGATACGGGCGACGCTGGAGGCGCAACCGTGACCCAACTTCCGATAAAACAAACTTTGGTCGCTGCTTTTGAGCGCATCCAACGCACCGCCCTGATTGTTGGAGTTGTAGGGTTGGCGCTTTGTGTGTTCGGACTGTTCTTTGATGTGGAGCAGACCCTGCAATCCTGGTTGTTTGGCTGGCTGTTTTGGGTCGGGATCAGCCTCGGCTGTCTGGGGTTGCTGGTTATCCAGTTTGTAGCGAGAGGAGCCTGGGGGCTGGCGTTGCGACGGTTACTCGAAGCGGGTGCATTAACCCTTCCCCTGCTGGCAGCGTTATTTATCCCGATACTGTTTGGGATTCGCTACCTGTATCCCTGGTCGCGTTCCTATGTTGTAGAGAACGATCTGCTGTTGCAACACAAAAGTGCATATTTGAATATCCCGTTTTTCATATTCCGAACGGCTGTGTATTTTGCGCTGTGGTCGGGTATCGCCTGGTTGCTGCGCCGCTGGTCAAGCCGCACGAATACGGAACATAACCCCGTACTGACACAGCAGCTATCGAAACTGGGCATTTTTGGCATAGTGACGCTCACCTTCACCATAACCTTTGCGATGATTGACTGGATCATGTCGCTCGAACCTGCGTGGACTTCCACGATTTACGCGCTGATGGTGGGGGCTGGTGGGTTGTTGGCAGCATTTGCGTTGGGGATCGCCCTGTTGACACGCCTTCCCGATGAATCGCTCAGGTCGATGTTGACTCCGGTAATTCTGAACGATCTGGGTAATCTGCTGCTGGCGGCACTGCTCATGTGGGGATACCTCGCCTTTTCTCAATATCTGGTGATCTGGTCGGGCAACCTGAGCGATGAAATCGTCTGGTATTTGCGCCGTCTGGATGGGGGATGGCAAGTCGTCGCGCTGGCTATTGTGATACTGCATCTTGCAGTTCCATTCGTGGCGCTCCTCTCCCCGCGTATCAAAAGCAGCCCCCGTGCATTGGGAATTGTTGGCGCGTTCATCTTTGCGATGCACCTGATCGATACCTTCTGGCTGGTCATGCCTGCGCTACGTCAGACGGGGTTAACCCTGAATTGGACAGATGTCGTTGCACCAATCGGGGTCGGCGGGTTGTGGGTGGCGGTTTTCCTGTCGTATCTCAAACGCAAGCCGCTTTTAGCACGCGAATTGAGCGTGACTCAGGAGGCAACTGTAAATGGTTAACCAAAAGCGAAACAGGCAACGTTATCGGGGAGTGACAATAACGCTGGCGACTATTGGCCTTCTGTTCATGGCTTTGTATCTCTCACTGACCAGCTTCGCACTATCCGGCGCTGCATCCACGAAGGCCGACGTAACGATGGCAGTACCGGGCGAAGCACTGCGACAATTGCAGGCAACTGAAAACGCAATCCTTAACAGCTATGGGTGGGCAGACCGCCAAAACGGTATTGTTCACATCCCGATTGATCGAGCCATAGAAATTATAGAACAGCGGGGGCTACCTACCCGACGTTAGGAAAATTTCTGAATACAACATGGCGAAATCTGTCCGCTTTCTGGCATATTTTGCCAGTGTCAATGCCTGTCTATGCGCTCTATAATGGGATCAGATATAGACCAAAGCTGGCTGAATGAGCGATGGATACGGACAATTTCAGAACGCAGAAACGGCGCATTATTTTCCTGCTTCGTCCCAACCTCAGCCTATTGGATTTGACTGGCCCGGTACAGGTATTCGATACGGCGATACGGGTTGGCGCACAATACGAACTTGTCTATTGCAGCACCGAACCTGTGATCCACAGCGGGCAGGGGCTGGTATTTGCAGAACTCGTCCCGCTTCCGTGCGTCTCCAAAAATGACCTGATCATTATCCCCGGCACGATGAGCGTTCACACTCCCGCCGATATTGCGCTCAGTGCCGAAATACGGGATTGGCTCTCTCAGGCACACCGGGCAGGCGCAGACTTCGCTTCAGTTTGCACCGGGTCTTTCGTTTTGGGCGAAGCCGGCCTGCTCAACGGGCGACGTTGTACGACGCATTGGTTGGCGATCCCACATCTGAAAAAACTGTATCCCGAAGCGCAGATACGGGATACGGCCTTATTCGTTCACGATGGTCAGATCACTACCAGCGCAGGCGTCGCCGCCGGGATCGACATGGCCTTCTCATTTCTTGAGCGGGATTATGGCGCACTCTTCACGGCACAAATCGCGCGTTATCTGGTCGTCTATCTACGGCGCAACGGGAATCAGGCACAAGCGAGCATCTATCTGGAATATCGTACCCATCTCCATGCAGGGGTTCACCGGGCGCAGGACTATCTGATACATCACGCCGCAGAAAATGTCCCGCTGGAGGAACTGGCTACTATCGCCGGGGTCAGTACGCGCAGCCTGAATCGGGCTTTCAAACAGGCAACAGGGCTGACCCCGGTTCAATATCACCAGCAATTACGCCTGGAACTCGCCTCCAATCTTATCCATGATCCAAACCTGACTATCGAGCAGATTGCTGCCAGGTGTGGATTCGCAGGTGCGCGCCACTTTCGCAGGCTTTGGCAGCGCTCCTATGGAACCTCTCCGTCTGTTATTCGCAACAGGGATTGTAAATAAGGAGTCGTCAGTGAAAATCAATATTTTACTTTATGAGGGGATGACCGCACTCGATGCGATTGGTCCCTATGAAGTCTTGCGCAACCTTCCCGGCGCGGAAGTATGTTTCGTGGCGCAGGAAATCGGGCCGGTGTTGACCGATAGCAAGGTGCTATCGCTGGTTGCCACTCACAATTTTTCTACGGCGCGACCAGCGGATATTGTCCTTGTTCCGGGAGGAACCGCAGGTACATTTGCCGCCGCTAAAAATGAGGCGATTCTGGCCTGGTTGCGCAAATCGGATACGACTTCACAGTGGACAACTTCCGTGTGTACCGGAGCGCTCATTCTGGGGGCTGCCGGGCTGCTCAAGGGGTTAAAGGCAACCACCCATTGGGCTGCCCGCAGTGAACTGGCAGGCTATGAGGCGGAATATGTCGCAGAGCGCTTCGTGGAGCAGGGGAAGATCATTACCGCCGCCGGAGTTTCGGCAGGTATCGACATGGCGCTTTATCTAGCGGGAAAACTCTCAGGTGATACCGTTGCCCAGTGTATCCAACTGGCGATTGAATATGATCCGCAGCCACCTTTCAATGCTGGCTCATTTCTAAAAGCGCCGTCTCATATCGTGAAAATGGCACAGGCTACGCTCGGATTCCTTGCAATAAAGGAGTTTCTTTGACAATGCAATTCGCTCGATAATTCGATATTTCCGTCGCTGGTTTGGAAATCGCCCGGAAAAAGCAACCCCCTGAGTTGTCGCTTCTCTTGTTACTCCGAACGACACCATGATCGCTGTGGTGCAAACCGCCAAAGATAGCTTGCACCACAGCGAACGCTAGAACAATTTTCCCGCAAATCATATCCAAATTCCCTCCTCACACTCGACAAAACTCCCCCTCTTGACAACTAAACTCGCCAGTTATATATTTAACTCATGCGTTAAATAATTAACCACCGGGTAGGATTGAATGCCAAAGGTACGCGAGAAACAACTTCAAAAGCGCAAAGAGGAAACGCTCGACGTTGCGCTTCGGCTGCTGACTGAACGTGGCTATGCAAACTTCAATATGGATGAATTGGCCGATGAAGTAGGTATCTCCAAGCCGACACTCTACCAATATTTCAATAGCAAGGATGAACTGCTCTCGCAGGTCATGATTCGTATGTACGAGAAGATGGAAGCCCATTTTTCGCTGAATGAAGAATACAGCCCGCTGGAACAACTGGAAAATTTTCTGCGAAAAATGCTGACCACGCGCTATCAGGGACGCAGCGTAAGCGGTATTGGCGATATAGAAGTGATGCGGAACGTCATGCGGAATAATCCGCTCATTCTGGAACGTCTGAGCCAGACAAAGGACAAACTGGCGCAAATTGTTCGGATGGGTCAGGAGCAGGGCGAAATCGATCCGCTACTTCCGGCGTGGGTCATTGTGAACAGCATGTTTTCCATACAGCGTGTCATTCACAACCCGTTTTTTGATAAAGCCGCCGATCAGCGCCCCGATGCAGAAGTCCTCGCCGCCATCGAAAGCGTTATTCGCATGTTTCGTCGCAGCGTTACACTTGCCGAATCCGAGAAGATTCCCACAGTATCCCAATAGTTCAATTTTAGACAATAAAACCATTTTCTTTGAGTTGACTCTATTGTCCAGAGAGGACTGACCGCGACTATGCTACGACTCCTGAAGTATCTGAAACCGTTCGTACCCTTGATATTGATCGCCGTTGTGCTGCTGTTTATTCAGGCAATGTCCGATCTCTCGCTGCCCGACTATATGTCTCACATTGTGAACAATGGCATCCAGCAAGGCGGCATCGAAAACGCCGTCCCCAGTGCCATTCGCCAGAGTGAGATGAATAAACTCTTCTATTTCACCAGCGCAGCCGACAAAGCGGATATACTCGCTCACTATACCCTTGTCGATAAGAGTTCAGCCGATTACGACAGGTTTGTTCGTGACTATCCGACGCTTGCCAGCGAACCCGTCTATGTTCTGAACAAAATCGACAACGCCGAAATTGAGCGGCTGAACCCGATCATGGGTACGCCATTGATGGTCGTGAACGGCATACAACAGGCGGTGAATGATCCAGAGAAAGCAGCTGCAATGCAGGGGTCGGGGTTTGACCTCTCCAGACTGCCGAAAGGCACTGACCCATTCACGTTAATCGCCTTCCTGCCAGAGCAAACCCGTACCGCGATTGTCGATACGATCAGCAGCAAATTCAAGGGGCTGGGCGACGGTGTAATCGTGCAGGCTGCGGCAAGCGCGATCAAGGCAGAATATACGGCGCTGGGCGTAGATACAGGCGCGATTCAGAACGCCTATATCCTGCGGATGGGTCTCGCAATGCTGCTCCTCTCGCTCCTCTCTGGCGCGTGTACAATTTCAGTTGGCTTCTTCTCGTCGCGGGCTGCGGCGGGACTGGCGCGCGACCTGCGCAAGTTCGTCTTCCAGAAGGTCGAGAGTTTTTCCAATACCGAGTTTGATCGGTTCTCGACTGCTTCACTAATCACACGATCCACGAACGACATTACGCAGGTGCAGATGCTCACCATGTTGAGCATCCGTATGTTTTGCTACGCGCCAATTATGGGCATCGGCGGCGTATTGCGAGCCTCTGTCAAAGGCACTTCGATGTCGTGGATTATCGTGGTAGCTGTCGTGGCACTCCTCAGCCTGATCGTTACCGTTTTTGGCTTGTCGTTGCCGAAATTCCGCATCATTCAGAAGCTGATTGACCGCTTGAACGTCGTCACCCGCGAAAACCTCTCTGGCATGATGGTCATTCGTGCCTTCAACACGCAAACCTTTGAGGAAAACCGTTT
>CAYSOC010000044.1:4711-39857 GCA_964432445.1 uncultured Anaerolineaceae bacterium | reverse complement strand
GAATAATTTGGCGCGATTCGATGAGTGGCAAACACTCTGCTGCGAATTGGCCAGTGGCTGTTTTGACGATGGCCATTTCGAGTGCGGCACCCACCAGTTTCTTCCCCTCCGCGCAGGCGGTTTGATCGCCGCTTAAGAAGATAATTGGCGCATTAAAGTGACCGGCCACGATGGCATTGAGCGCGATTTCCCCGACCAGTTGCCCATTCCAATACACCGCCCGCACCCGCGAATCGGACCAAGTGTGGTCGAGGTTGGCGAAGGATGTGCCGTTGGTGGCGTGATAGCCCACCAGCAAAACGGCGGCCACATTTTGGTCGATGCCCTGCATCATCGAGAAGGGGGATGGGCTGCCGGTGTTGAGGCGTGCGCGCTCATCCAATTGCTCGATCAAGATGTTGCGGCCATCCCAATGGCCATCGGAGACAACGACTTCGGTTGCGCCGCCGGCAATGGCCCCATCGATCGCGGCGTTCACATCACCGGTCATCAGGGCGCGCCCACGCGAGAGATATTCGGCATGGCCTGGCGTAACCATATCCCACTGCGTGATGCCGGAGATGCCTTCCATATCGGCGGAAATAAGCACTTTCATAATCGCCGATTGTATTGACCTTGAAGGTTTGTGGCATAGAATGGTCTCTCGCAAAGGACGCAAAAGCACAAAGGGCGCAAAGAAATAGATTCTTCTTTGCGCCCTTTGCGAGAAAATGACTTAAGTCAATCTAATCCTGAACCATATACAAAAAGTTGTCCTCGACCTTATACAGCATCGGTGCGACGACCACGCGCGGGTATTTGCGGCGCAGGCGGAAGGCTTCGCTGACGACGAAGTCCACTTCGTTGCCGATCTCAAACATGGGCGCGAGGTTCATGAAGTGTTCCTCGGCGCGATCTTCATCCCAACCGGCATTTTCCACGAGTCCCTGCACGAACAGCTCGCGGCGTGAGATGAGGTTGACCATGCCGCAGTTGGTGTGACCAATCAGGGCGATATGTTGTACGCCACCAACCGCGATGGCATACGATACTTTGAACTCGCTGTAACGGAGATTGGCTCCGCCTGAACGGATGATGTATGAGAAATTATCTGGAATATGCAAGTGTTTACGGTGATCCATACACATTCCCACCAACAACTTAGCACGTTGATACACCTCAAACGGACGATCGAGATTGTGATACTCCAGCAACAGCCCAATGGGAGTATCTCGGTAATACGTGGGGATATCACTGACTTGGCGAATGGGTAAGAGCCGATCTTGATACGAATGATTTAGCGTAAACATAGCCTATCTCTGTCTCTTGCGCTTGATGTAGGACCGTTTTCACTACATCCCTGCGCCATCAATGCTACCGTGCAAAGATTCAGCAAAGCTTAGAAAGTTCTTCTCAATCAGGCGGCAAATTCTGATTCAAACATATGCAACCAATTGGTAGGGCTATTGCGATGCATATAATCCAGACGTAATTGCAAGCAACTTAGAGTTGAGACTAAATATTGTGACTAGCGTAGGAGTTCACACATGCAAGAATTTGTCACCGAGACTAAAAATGTCTCTTTTGAAGATCAAGAGGCCCTGTTCGTTGAAGAGAAAGACGCAACACCTCTCTCAATTGCCCCTCCCGATAGGCGCCTTGTTACTCAGCCTTATGACTTATCTGTACGAAATATTGTTGATCAAATAAATGATAAGAGTCTCAAAACGGAACCATCGTTTCAAAGAGGCTATGTATGGGATGATAGTCGTGCAAGCAGCTTAATAGAGTCTCTACTTATTAACATCCCAATTCCAGTTTGCTATTTTGCGGAGGAAGAAGATAGCTCATTCACCGTAATAGATGGGCATCAAAGACTTTATTCGATCTGGCGATTTGTAAACGACTTATTCCCATTGCAGGGATTGAAAGCTTTGCCAGAATATGATGGCTATACTGCCAGACCGATTCAGCAACGATCAGTTTGGCATCCGGGTGAATATCTTTGAAAACATCCATCCCCATCCGCTGATTCCAGATGAAGCCATGTTGCAATTGTGGATCGTACTCGTGACCGCGCCGAACGATAATCCCTTCTTTGGCAAAGGCCGCGATAACTTTTTCTTCCATATCGCGCTGTGCAGGCCAACACACCTGATTCGCAGACAGGCGCAAATCTCCATTGGCGATCAAAATGGCTTCATTAGCGGCAATTTCGGGGGGTGTCGCCAGCAAGGGAAGAGAATATGAACTCATGAAATTTTCTCGCTTTCAACAAAAACAAAGGTTAATTTACGCTAACAATGTAGCACAAGATAACGATTTCTGAAAGCAGCAGCGAATTGGAGAAATTCACAAATTCCGCGCTTGCACGCGAATGATGTTCGGACGCCATTCAAATTCTGTTGGCAAGGCGTCCCGGAGTGCCTCGTACAGTGGTTGGGGATCGTCTTGTGCCGCGATAATCGCCTGCGCTTGAGGCCATGCCACCTGATAATGCAGGAAGGTATCGCGCTCTACCGGGATAGACACAGGAGCATACTCCTCTGTATAAATTTCGGTAAATCCACATTCAGTAAGCAGTTCCCCATAATCGTCTGGTGTTTGCAACAAATTTTCCCAGACCGCGAACGGTTCAGCGTAGGCTGCTAGCTCTTCTTCAAGCGTTGGCGGCGTGTACTGTTCCAGAACATTTTGAACTGCGAAAACCACTTCATCCATCCCGCCCCATTCCTGAAACAGTAACATTCCGCCAGCACACAACAAATGTCGGATCGCGTTGAAGGTAGAACGCGGGTGGGTCGCGTTCAACCCAAAAGACGCAACAACGAGATCGAATGATTCCGCGATAAAGGGCGGGTTTTGTATATCCGCCTGTAGAAATTGAACGCGGTTCTTCGGGGCATATGCAAGCATTGCCGCGCTGCTATCGATCCCGATGATGCTTTTGGCGAACGATGGCAGTTCGCAGGCAAGCACACCTGTCCCTGTGCCAACATCGAGCGCAACGGCATAAATAGAAGAAAGCTGGCGGGCAAGATCGCGCGCCAGCGGCAGCATCAGCGGCTCGATTGCGTCCCGATAGTAGGGCGCAACCAGATCGAACAGGTCAGGCAAAGGCTAACCCGGCTTTCACGGGTTCGCGTTCGGATAGCAGCATCGGGATACCATCCTTTGCCCGGAGCGTAATCATCGGCTCTATTTCGATCTCGTGGTCGGAGTTCAATTGCATCTGCCAATGCTGGGCGATGGTTGCCAGAATCAGACGCGCTTCCATCATGGCAAACTGATTGCCGATGCAGATGCGTGGCCCGCCACCAAAGGGGAAGTAGGCAAATTTCGGCAGTTGTTTTTCAAATTCAGGCGTCCAGCGTTCTGGCTGGAAGTCGTTCGGCTCCGGGAAATAGCGTGGATCGTGGTGCATCGTGTATGGACTCATAAAGACGAGACTGCCTACCGGAATGGTATACCCACCAATCGTCGTTTCTGCAATAGTCTGTCTGTTCATAATCCATGCGGGCGGGTAAAGGCGCATTGCTTCCTTGATGACCATCTCTGTATAAGGCAGCTTCGAGAGATCGTGCATGGTCGGTGTGCGTCCTTCCAGCACGCGATCCAGTTCTTCGGTGAGTGCTGCGAATGTTTCCGGGTGCTTTGCCAGCAGATACCATGACCATGTGAGAGCATTCGCGGTTGTCTCGTGTCCAGCGCTGAACAGCGTCCGAATTTCGGCATATACCTGATCGTTGTCCATGCCAGCGCCGTCGTCTTCGTCGTGTGCCAGCAGAAGCATCGAAAGGAGATCGCCCTTGTCCTCACCAGACGCGCGCCGATCCTCGATGAATTTCAGTAATGTAGTATCCAATACCTTGCCCGCGTTGAGCGCGCGACGTTTGGAGGGCGTTACCAACCATTCGGGCAGGCGAATCGGGTTGATCATCTGGCGATTAGCCGAACGCAGCACCGTTGTAATCGCTGCGCCAATCTTGCTGGCATCCTGCAAAACATCGGAATCAAACAGTGTCTTGCCGACGATCCGCATGGTGAGCGTCATCATCTCTTCGTGAATATCGACGGTTTCCCCGGTCTGCCAACCTTTGAGCATATCGACGGTGTACTCTGTCATGACCTGCCCATAGGAGATAATCCGCTGGTGATGGAAGGCGGGTTGTGCCAGCTTGCGCTGTTTGCGGTGAAATTCGCCTTCGCTCAGGAGCAACCCTTTCCCGATTTGTTTACCCAGCGCACGCTTGATCATTGGGCCTTTGTGGAATTTTTCGGGTTCATCAACCAACACCTGCTTGACGTAATCAGGGTGCTGTAACGCATAGGCATGGAGTTTTGGCGTCAACTTGAATCGCGCAATATCGCCATATTGCTGCAAATCCGTTAGCAGCGTCAGGCGATTGACCGATTTGCCGCTCAGTTTTCCGAACAGCATCCGGCTCAGAAGTGTTCCCTTTGGTCCTTGTGGAAATTTGCTACCTGTATTCATCGCGTCCTTCTCTTGATTTTATACACCGTGTCCAAGATAATAGGATAGGATTTATTTTTTTGAAGTCAACAGGCAATTTAGTTACCATGTCCATAAATAGACAATCGTCTAGTATTTCCAAGAAACCGGATCGTCGTGTGGTACGGACACGGCAGTTGTTGCGCGATGCGCTGATGGAATTGATTCTGGAACGCGGGTATGACGCTGTGACTGTGCAAGACATCACAGATCGGGCGAACCTCGGACGTGCGACCCTATACGTTCACTACGATGATAAAGATGATTTATTGCTGCAAAGCCTGACCGAGATTTTTGATCAGTTGATCGAAGAAACAGGGACACAACCTGTCCCGCTGGGGATGGAAACCGAACGCGATCCGTTGACGCTGGTGGTCTTTCGCCACGCTGCGAAACACAAGGCGCTCTATCAGGTGATGCTTCGCTCCGGTGGTGCGGCGGTTCTGTTGCGACGAATCAAGGATTATGTGGCGGATATTTCGCGGAAAATTGTCCTGTCGGCCATCCCGGAAGACAAATTGCCCGTTCCACTGGAAATCGTTGTGCAGCATATGGTCGGCTCTCTGCTTTCTCTGCTGGATTGGTGGCTGGAAAACGACCTTCCCTATTCCCCGGAAACAATGTCCGATACCTTCCGTAAACTGCATCTGATCGCCATGTTGAATCAATTGCAGGCGAAATAATAAAAATCGGGCTGCCGGAATTTCTCCAGCAGCCCGATTGAGCTAATCAGGGGTTAGCGAGGGTTAATCGCCGCCGCCCGGATTCTCGTTGGTATAGCGGCTTGCGCCCGCGCCCGGTACAACCGCGCCTATTGGCGGTTTGGACGATGCGATCCACTTGCCAGCGATTGGCTTGCTATTGGCTGGCCCGAAGGCAAACACATTGTCCGGTCCGACAATGCTGTTGTTCGGGTGCAGCGAGAACACGCCACTGCTGGTCAGCGAACCCGGCGTGCTGTCGCCATCGCCATCCCAGTCGCCTGCAACCGGAAGATTCGTGGTGATATCCAGTACGAAGTCATAGTCGCTGAAGGTAATGCCACTTGGCGAACTATTGTTAGTCATGTACCAGGTTTGGTTACCGCTGCGATAGACACCGATGCTGTCGAATCCGTTAGCATCCCAGTCGCCTGCGAAGCCCTGATCGCCAGGGTTGCCGAAGATGGCGAAGAAGTCATCGAAGCCGCTGGTCAGGCTCTTGCGCTGGTACAGGATACCGTTGCTGTTACGATAGACACCGATGCCACTGATGGTCATGTCATTCGTCCATTTGCCTGCGAACGGTGTATCGCCGGGGTTGCCGAACAGTACCGTGTAGTTGACCGCTGGCGAGGTGTTGGAATCGCTCAGGAAGAAGAAGCCGGTGCTGCTGCGATAGACACCGATGGTATCCACGCCGTCACCGTTCCAGTCGCCTGCAACCGGGAGGTCGGACACATCGCCACCGAACGCAACGTTGATGTCTGCGCCACCGGTGTTGTTCGTGTTACGCAGGTAGAACAGACCACCATTGTAGACACCAATCGTATCGGGACGTGGTGGGACAGGCGTATTCGACGCTGTTGGCGTAGCTGTTGGTGTGCTGGTCGAACCACCGCTGGAGATGATATTGATGTCGTCCAGATGGACATTGGTAGAGGCAGAAGATGCAACGTTGGCCTGTTCAAAGAGCAGGGTGTGCGTGTTGTCATCTGCATAGGCCGAAATGTCAACCGTGACGAGTGTGTAGGCTGTGTTATATGCAGCCGCTGTTGCCGGGGTCAGCGAGAAGATGATGTTACCATCCATCCTGACGTTGAAATAGGCAGTTGGATCAGGTGGCGAGGAAACGCTTGACGACCACCAGACGTAGAAGGTGAGCGACTTGGGTCCGGGTGCAATCTTTCCAACCTGTTGCAACGATCCGGCTTCTGCGGCTGTGCCAGCACCGCCGAACCATGCCCAATACGTACCCGTGCGTGGACCAACGCCACCACAACTGGTATCGCAAATTGGTGTACCAAAGTTGGTCGAAGTCTGTGTCCAGTAGGGCGACGAAGGTCCGAGTTCCAGACCACCATCCTGGAGCATATAACCCGCTACCAGCGTAGCACTCGGCGTGAAGGTAGCGCTTGGTGTGTAGGTAACTGTCGGCGTATTGGTCGGGCCGCCAGTGCAGGAGAAACTGACCGTGCCTGGACCAGTGAACTGATCGACGAAGGAACCAGTCTGGTTATTGGAGAACGTCGTGGCAACCAGAACATATTGCGTACCAGCGGTCAGGCTGCGCGTGATGAGTGGCATGAGTCCGGAGCCACTATCATCGTCGGACTGCAACGCATTGGTAAGCGGAGTACCCGGCGTGAATGACGGCGAATACAGGACATAGTAGCCATCATCGGCGTTCGTCCCCGTAAAGACCGCGCTTGTCATCTGCATCGTGTACGTTCCAGTGACGCTGACGGTGAACGGCAGGTCACGGTAACGCGAACTGGTGTTGGAACTCAGTGTGGTTGGCGGGTTACCCGTGTTCGGGCGCGTAAAGACTGGCGAAGAACCCGTCAGTGTACCGGAGCAAACGGCTGTAACCGGAGTGGAAGTTGCTGTCGGTGTGGTGCTTGGGGTGAACGTTGCTGTCACCGTTGGCGTGTTGCTGGCCGTGCTGCTGGCTGTCGGTGTGGCAACTGGCGAGCCGGTTGTGATCGTGAGAATGCCACCACTGCTTGTCTGTCCATCGGGGTTCATGACCGTGACTGTCGCCACGCCCGTAGTCGCGCCGAAGGTCGTGACGTTCAACGTAAGACTGGTTGGGCTGTTATAGGTCACGCTGTTGACGATAACGCCATTGCTGACAGTCGCAGAAATGCGCTTGCGGCAGGCATCATTGTTGGTCGCAGGAGTATCAAAGAAACCTGAACCACCGCTGCTTGTGCCAGTGACGGTGATGTTCTGGTTGAACTGTCCCTGTGCGATTGAGCCGGGAACCGCAGAACTGAGCGAAGCAGGCGGCGGAGCCTTGATCTGTGCAACGCGAACGCCCCAGCGGGCAGTGCCGTTGGTTG
Organism: uncultured Anaerolineaceae bacterium; assembly: GCA_964432445.1. Taxonomy (GTDB): domain Bacteria; phylum Chloroflexota; class Anaerolineae; order Aggregatilineales; family UBA2796; genus JBBRMW01. The sequence continues at coordinate 32,322 of CAYSOC010000044.1, read as the reverse complement.
CGCCGCCGACAGCCACGAATTCCTGTGCTGCCCAAACTGTCTGATCATCGCACGGGTCGAGCGACATCGTAGTATAGTCGCCCCAACGACGCGGACGCCCAAACGTTGTATCGAATGAGTTATATGCGCCTGCGCCTGCTTCATAGAGAGCAGGAGCGGATGTTGTGCCTGCTGTATCGCTGGCGAGGCGTCCAGTATATGCCGCACCGGGGAACTGATTCACACCAAGTGATGTGAAGCCGTAGACGATGTGTCCCTGCCCGGTGACGCGCATCGAACCATAGGTATAGCTCAATGGGTTCGTCGCTGTGCTGTCATAAATCGTACCGAACTGCTCGACAGCGGGCGTACCTGTGAGGTTGTTGAAAACGTACCAGCGCACCGCGTTACGATCACCAGCGGTTGCACCATTTGCCACACCAGCGCTATTGACCGAAACGCCATGTGTTGCATACAACTTGCCACCGACGATATACGAGGGCATGATACGCATATCATTGCCGTCGATATAGCCAAGGGCGGAACCACCACCCGCGTTACCCAAGTGCTGGTTGGGAATCGGGAGCGAGGTTTGCGCTACCGTGATCGTGATGTTCGCGGAAAGCGTCGGAACGCCGCCGGGATAGGTGATACGACGGAAGTTGAGAAGGCCATAGAGGGAGTTGTCATCACCAATGAAATAGCTTTCGGTCTGGCCTGCATCCCAGCTATCGAGACCGCGCGCGGTGGTGATACCTGTTTGCGTCGTCACGACACCATGTGAGCCTGTTGTCAGGTCGTGGAAGGCTGCCACTTCAATCGGGCCAGCGCCCAGAACTGAAGATTTCTTGACAAGATACACATCCGAACCATAGAAGTCCTGGAGTGCGCCGCAGAACTGGTTGCCGCCAATGATCAGCGAGGTGGCATCAATACCAGTCGTTGGGTAGTCGAAGAAGCAGCTTGTGTCGCCCGTTGGCAACGGAACGCTTTGCACGAATTTGAAGAATGAGAAGCTGGAGGTCGAAGTAATGGTTGATCCACTACTCACGGCGATAACAACCACGTTGTCATTATTGGCAACATCGATTGCAGTGATGAACCAGCGCCCGGTCAGGCGATCATATTTGACCAGTGGGTCGCTGATGCCAGCGGACGACAGGCTGGCATAGAACGTATCCGGGTCAATGTTCAATGCACCGTCTGCGGTTCCGGTAGTCTTGTTGAATGAACGAATACGTCCATTCACGCCGACGATATACTGTGTCGGACCGACAGAACCATCGGTATCCGGCGGTACAAAGCCGGAATCTGCACCGCTGCCGCCACCCGTCGCGCCCGTGAATTCGGTTCCGACGGTTTGTACGACATTGAGCGACGGGGTTCGCGTGACGCCTGTAACTGTGCCGCCGCTGCTGATAGACGGGGAGTTGGGGTTATTGCGGCGCATCCAGGTAAATTCACGCTCAATCTTTGCCTTTGGTGCTTTTACGACACCAGAGGCATCCACTTTGGACTGTCGCTCCATTAATGCGGCGACAGTTTCGACAATAGCCCGATCACCTTTTGTCCACTGACCAACGCGCGGACCATCCTGTGCCGCTGTTGCAGGCCGCGCATAAATAGTTGCGGCTGCCAGCAGCGCTACAAATGCAATGATGCCGATGGTTCGGCGTCGAGTGCGTGGCGGAAACGAGATTGTTCCCATTGATAAACACTCCCACTCTAAAAAAAAGTTCCTGCTTCGACGATTTATTAAAAAGCCTCGTCTTGCGTAGGGTTAGACCATTATAGTCAGATTAAAAGAAAATTAGCAACAAATTCAGAATTAAATTCTGTGCGAATTCAACACCCTGTCGAAAAACGTTTGATAAGGAGCGAGATTGTTTAGATTCAGTGTTCGAGACTGTCTGAGAACCTCACTAGACCCCACCCTAAATCCCTCCCCGCTGGCGAGGAGGGACTTCCAGACTGTCGTGCATTACTCCCTTTCCCTGCTGGCGGGGAAAGGGTTGGGGATAGGGGTCATTCCTTTTCAGACAGTCTCTTAAACCGCTAGCGGAGAAGGTACACACCACGCGGGCGAAGTGCAGATAAATTGCCCTCAACACCACCCCAATTAAAAATATTTAAGGATATTTTAGTTCCCGATAACCATAGCAAAGTTTGCTCATGCTATCCTGTTGTTATGAACACAAGGGATATACACCGTGACGCTCACACGCACCACACGAAAAATCAACGTCAATAAGCTGAATCTATTCCTCGATCTGGCTCTTGCTATTGTCTTTGCTATCGAGATGGAAGAGCGTACAACGGGGACACGCAATCATGAATTACTTGGGCTTGCCTTCGCCCTGATGTTTCTCATCCACATCCTGTTACACTGGAAATGGATCGTCAGCATTGTGCGGCATTTCTTCAAGCGATTGTTCCACGAATCCCGTCTCAATTTCGTTCTGAACGCAGGTCTGCTGGTTGCTATGGGGACTGCGACAGTGACCGGGATCATCATCTCGAAAACGCTGGGACTGAACCTCGGTATCAGTGGACAAACAACACAGTCGATGCACATGCTGCACACCATGTCGAGTCAATTCTCGTTGATCATTGTCGGGTTGCATGTTGCCATGCACTGGAAATGGATCGTCGATCATAGTTTGAAATATCTGTTTGCATTCCCGGTACGGTTGGTACGCTCTGCCACTACGCCCGTCATTGCTCTAATTTCGCCTGCCCATCGTTCCAGCGCATCATAAAGGAAACCACCATGACTACTGCTACAGTTACCCGTCGACGCGGTACAAAGAACAAAGTCGTCAACCGCCTTGCCATTGTCGTCTTCATTCTGATAGTCATCATCAGCGGCGTTGGACTCAACGCCAGCCGCAATATCGACAATCCGTTCACCGTGTTCAATCAGCTATTCAGCCAGCAAACTTCCGGCGGAATGCGGGAACAGCGCCTCCCGGATGCCAACATGCAGCGCCCGCCGCAGGGTGGTGGCGAACGGATGGAAGGCGGCGGAACACTTCAGATTGGGGGTATTCTGTTCAATATCTGGTATCTGTTCGCCACCAGCGCAGTTGTCATCATCCTGCAAAAGCCGATTGGATTTATGATTGAGCGCTTACGTCGTCGTATCCAACCGACTGCCCCGCCACGACGGGCGCAGTCCAGCGCAGTATGATTCAAACTTTCCAATGCCTGTAGTGCGATCCACTGGCTCCAGAGGATTGAATCTGGAGCCAGTCCGTTATTTACTTTCGGGGACTGAACCCCAAGCCAGCGCGTAATTGGAAAATCTGACATTGCCATCCAATGTTACAGCCGATGTGATATTCTCTGTTCCAGCTTCCCAGATATAGACAGTACGGTTTCTGGTATAGGCAATATATCGATCATCTGGTGACCATGCCATAGGAGATGGATAAAAATCGTAGCTGATGTCGAATTTCAGTTGGCGCTCATACTTGATATTGCCTTTCAGATCAATAATATCCAGCGTGTCTCTGGTTGCTATGGCAATGTAGTTGCCAGAATGATCCCATTTTAGCATGGGAGAATCATAGGGATTTGTTCGGATTGTACGTTCATGGTAGCCATCAGAAATGACTATGGCACGCGAATTTTTCTGATAGGCGAAGAATGTGCCATCTGCTGAAAAATCAAAGCTCTTCCCCACAAAATCCTGGATTGGGAGTTGCGTTGCTTTTTTATGGATGACGAGCAGATTGGAAACAGGATCAATATATGCGATCCCATCCCCGGCAGGATTGATCCCAACAATTGCTCCGGCAGTGGCTCGTTGCTTTTCGGTTTTCCCATATTCATTACTGTTCCATTTCACCCAGTCACGATCCGCACCGCAATAGTATTCAAAAAGGTTTCCTGTAGCCACCATATGTTCAGTACATGGATAAGACATTGCAAGCCGTGTACTATTCCCGTACTTGTCCACGCGGTACACCTGACTACCAGCGCTATAGAGCAATTCCGAATTCCCGAAAATGCGGGCAAACCCGGCACGGCGCTGTTCCGTCTGAAAACTCCCAATCCCGAATGTAATTGCAATGAGCGCAAAGACCGCCGCGCCAATCATGACACCCTGTTTGCGCAGACGATGAACGCGAATAGCAGTGTTATAGACCCACACGGCTTCCCGAAAACTCACGTATTCATTCATCAATTTATCGGTCAGGGTTGCTATGATCCGTGCCGTCAATTCCCACTCTGCCCCGGCAGCAGAGGGAACCTGTACCGCGCTATAGACATCGGCCAATTGTTTGCCAGCATTGTCTTTGCGATCCAGCATTTCACCTGCTGCGGCTCTCGTCAGGCCCATGTTGGCGTCTATCTCGGTCTGGAACGATTTGGCACTTTTGCGCCACTGTGCCGCGAGTCGCTCCGCTTCCCGTAGCTGGTTATCATAGAGATGTTCGCTCTCCTGCGTCTTTTTTTCATAGGTTGCAATGGCGTTTTCCAGCATACCTGCACTCAGCGCAAGATCGGCGCAAACAACATCGAAGGATGATTGCCCGGTAGTCATGGTTATTGCTCCTTTGCAAGGCTGTTGATCAGGGCAAGGATGCGCGGGATAGCGGCTTCGCGTAACAGGGCAACCTGTCCGGGGGTGTTGCGTTCCCGCAGACCGCCACCATCGTTATAGATGACTTCGCCGGGACGATCCAGAATACTGGCGGCGTCTGTGTTATCACTGCCGAGTAGCGCGGCAATATCCGCTTCCGGCGATTGGAGTGCAATACGTGTCACAAATTGGCTGTAGACCGTCGTAGAGATATTGGAAATGTGGATCGATTGTGACCCCATAATGATATGAATGCCGAAAGCACGTCCACGCCGCGCGAGGTCTTCCAGAATTTGCCCGGATTTAGTGGCAATCTCGTCTTGTACCTCAAACAGTTTCTGAAATTCGTCTATAATCAGGAGCAGGCGCGGCAGCGGTTCGCCCGTGCGCAGCCGAAAATCGCTCAAATCCTGTACATTGGCGGCTTTGAATTGTTCGCCGCGTTGTTCGAGTTCCCGCTGTAGTTCGTTCAGGATGCGCAACCCGGCAGGGCGATCCAGATGTGGCGAAACTTCGCGGATGTGCGGCGGTTTGGCATCCGCATAAGGCTTGAATTCGACGCCTTCTTTATAGTCCAGCAGGTATAACTGCAATTCCTCTGGCGGATAAGTCACGAGAAGACTGTTGATCAGCACATGAAACAGGGTACTTTTACCCGATCCGGTCTGACCTCCGATAAGCGCATGGGCAGCAATGCGCCCATCGCGGCTGCGTCCCAGCCAGAACATCAGTGGATCGCGTGCGCCTGTCCTGCCGATAGGCGCTTCGATACGTTGTATCGTGCTGCCCTTCCACCATTCCTCGCGCGGTGGCAAAATGCGCTCGAAAGGGATGCCCTGAAAGCCGCCAAACTGCGACGCCTGATTGACCGCATTCAGCAAGCTATTGAAAAGCATGTCCGGGGGCAAACTATCCGGCGAAAACTGCCGTTCTTTGTCTGGCATGGTCAACATAAATTCGCCATCTTTGACGTGGATCACACTACCAGTACAGAGCAATGCTTGCAGATCGAAATTGCGCGGCATCTCGGCGTTGGCGTTGATATGAATCGCCATATAGACCCCGGTACGCACGCCGCGCTCCGCGATGCTCAACAGGCGCGTCGCGGAATCTTCGCTGAATTTCGTCGGAAAGTCGGCAGCAAACAGAAAGCGATATGGCTCTACGACTTCGCCTGCATCCCGGTTATAGTCTTCGATATTCTGATAATCGCGGGCGAGATAGCGTTGTGCGACCCGCCGGATATGTTCGTTGAGTTCGCGCATTTGTTCCTGAATTTCGTCGGCTTCGCTGTAGACCGTACTGCCGCGTATCGTTTCGGGAAGCCGTTTGAACGGGAAATTATCACCCAGCCCAACCGGGTCGATGAACAGTGCCCGCACCGATAGCGCCGGGAAGGTTGTCAGAATGCGTGTGGCAACAGATTGCAAAAGTTCGGTAGCCCTGTTTTTCTCGTTCCCCTCGGTGACGATAAACAGATGTCCGCGCCCGATGATAGGCACAAGCGCCGGAATAGTCATCAATTCCTTCTCAAGCGGATAGTCAATCGAACCGACGCGCACACCACCCGGAATCGTATCTGAAATTTCCTGAAAAGCGCTCTTGACACCGGGTTCATTGAGAGCATCCGCACCGACCATGCCGCGTAAGGTGGGTTTATATTGATTCCAGTTCACGCTATTCCAGGGGGCGGCAATCAGGCCAAGCGGAACAATTGTCTTCGTTACTGCGGCTTGTATCGCCTGGATTTCAGTCCAGAGTTCGTATTGAGCCTCGTGTACTTTACCTTCGTATGTTCTTTTGGCGTCTGCCGATCTTTCGTCCAGTTGCGTTTCGATATGCTTGATAAATTTCTGATGCCAGTGTTTGGCGTCTGTAACAGTCTGGCGCAGGGCAGATAGCCGGATGAGCATGGTTTGCAGGAGCGCCTGCTGTGATTGATAGATGGATAGCCGCTTCGACAAGATTGTTTATTTGATCCTCGCTGCCGTTACAAGGTTCAGTATACCTGTCCGAAGTTCCAGAAGAGTTCAAGAAAGCATAAAAATGGAACCTTGTCAGTAGCAGCACGTTTAATAGATAGAAAATTATTCACTGGCTCAAAAACGCGATACAATGAAATTGTTCATTCCAGAACAACCCGTTTGATGCCCACACAAGAGACTAATCTATACAATTTTGACGAAGCGTTTTTAGCAAGTGTCTTTATGAAGTTGTGATGCACTTCCGCAGGATCGATCCTTTGAAACTCCGGGAATATAAGTCATACTTGTTGGATATATCATATATGTTTGTCTTTGAATCCGGGTTTAATAAACTTATCTTGTAGCAACATTGCGACGGAAAAGGTGTGCAGGGGAACGACATGGGAGACGACAAGGCCAAAATTCTGTATATCGAAGACGATCCAGCCAGCCAACTGCTCGTCCGTCGCATGTTGAGTTTTGCGGGTTATCGGGTTCTGGTCGCCTCACGCGGGATCGACGGGATCGATCTGGCGATGCGCGAACTCCCGGATTTGATTCTGATGGATATCAACCTCCCGGATTTAAGCGGACGCGAAGTCACCACCCGGCTTCGCAGCGATTCGCGCTTCCGGCGCACCCCGATTGTTGCGCTCACCAGCCAGAGCCAGGAAGGGGAGAAGGAAATGGCATTGGTCGCAGGGTTGACAGGCTTCCTGACCAAACCAATGGATATAGACCGTCTCCCCGGACAGCTTGCGCACTACCTGCGCGGCGGACACGATACTGCCGATGAAAACGCCTTGCGTGCCGCACAGATCGCCTATTCCCATGAGGTTGTGGGCAGGCTGGAAACGAAAATCCGCGAACTTGAAAACACGAATCGGGAATTGCAGCGCCTAGATCAGGTCAAGGATAATTTTATCCAGATGACCGCGCACGAACTGCGTACCCCGCTCACTCTCATTTCCGGCTATAGCCGTTTGTTGCAGGACTCGGACGCGATCCGCGATCTGCGTGGACTAACGCCGGAAGTCAATATGTTTGTCGATGGCCTGGTCGATTCCATTGACCGGATGACGATGATCGTCAATGAGATTCTGACGATTGCGCGCATTTCGACGGATCGGATCGATTTGACGATTACCCCGATCCCGATGGGCGAACTGCTCACGAATTTGCTGGATGAATACCGTTCTGCCACCCAGCGCCGCAATCTGGCGATTACCTTTAATGCGGCGAACTGGCCTACCATCCGCGCAGATCGGGAACTGGTCGCGCTTTGCCTGCGGAATATATTGAGCAATGCCATCAAATATACGCCCGACGGCGGACTGATAACGATTACCTATCGCATGGAAGCCAATGGCGTTACCGTCTCTATCTCCGATACCGGGATTGGTGTGCGCAAGGAAGACCAGGCGCATATCTTTGATCGGTTTGTCACCACCAATGATCCTCAAAATCATTCTACCAGCAAGACGAATTTCAAGGGTGGCGGGCTTGGGATCGGTCTGGCAATCTCCAAAGGCATCCTTGACGCTCACAATGGCAAAATCTGGATGGAAAGCCCCGGTCACGACGATGAAAAATTTCCCGGCAGCACGTTCTATGTCTATCTACCATTGGATACGCGCGCCCCGGAAATGATATTGCGGCGACCATGAGCGTTGCCCGCTTTTTTCAGGAAGTTGCGCCGCGCTGGTTTTCTCCTGCATTGCTCTCTCCCATATTTCTGGGAATGGCTCCGGTATTAGGCAAGGCGGCGATTGCAGGCGGCTCCGACCCGTTTACCATTGCCGCAGTACGCACCGTCCTCGCGGCGGCGATCCTGTGGGTGATTTACCTGCTCTTTGCGCGCCAGTTCATTTTCATCTTTCCAGCCGGATTGCTTGGTTGTGTCATCGTCGGAACAGTGAACGGAATTGGCTCACTGATGTATTATGGTGGGCTGGGAACGCTTAAGAATGCGTCGGTTGCGCAATTGCTCAATTCCACCTATCTGATCTTCGTGGTGATTCTGGCGCGTTTCAGTGGTCAACCGCTGACGCGCCGGACGCTGGTGCGCGTCGTCATGACGATGATAGCGATCCTGCTTCTGACCGGTGGGTTTCAGGCGTCCTCGGATTGGCTGGGTATCGGGCTGATGATTGGTAACGCTATCCTGTTTGCGGGGACGGTTGCCCTGAGTCAGCGCATTCTCTACGAAATGCCCTCTCCTACGGTGGCGCTTTACGTGATAACGACAATGGCCGTGATCGTTGTCATGGCACGGGCGATCTATCGGCTGGAATGGTTGCCACAAAGCACCAGCGCAATTTTGCCGATCATTGCCCTCGGCGTGACAACAGCCCTCAGCCGCCTGACACTCTTCGCAGGCGTGAAAAAAATGGGCAGCCTGCAAACGGTTCTCATTGGGATTCTGGAATCGGTGGTCGCGCTGGCGCTTTCATTCATCTTTTTTGGGGAGCGGTTCACCCCGATCCAGGTTATCGCAATATTGATTATGCTCGCCAGCCTGTTTCTGGTGCGCGGCAACGATTTGGAACAGCAGCACATGCAGGCGATCCCGGTGTTGTCGCTTGGTGGCCTGAGCAGCGGGCGCGAGATGGATGCCTTCATTGCCGCATTCAGCAAGCCGTTGGTGCGTGAACTGCCGATCAAACCTTCGAAGCAACTGGGCGTATTCAAAGCGGTTTCCCCGGAAGAGATAGAACAAGCCAAACGTAACTCGTGAAACAATGAAAAAAAATTTACCTCGCTCTCTTCAAAAAGGACGCGGCTGGAGTTGGCAGCCTGGGACGTTCTTTAAAGCATTCGGGCTGGCTGGCGCTGGCATTGCTGGCGCATACTGGTACGCCAAAAACATCGAACCTCGCTGGCTGCAATGGAAAACGATTCGCTTACGGTTGCCTGGTCTTGATCCAGCTTTTCACAACTATCGACTGGTGCAGCTTTCCGATTTGCATATGCACAATGGTGGTGTGATCGACCCGGCACGTCTGTCGGGGATTGTCCGTCGCGTCAATCGCTGGAAGCCCGATGTAATCGCGCTCACTGGCGATTTTGTCACGAAAATAGATGAGACCTCGCAAAAGGGAATCCAAACGCTTTCCGGCTTACGCGCCAAAGATGGCGTCTATGGAATAATGGGCAATCATGATTACTGGACGGATGCGGCACAGGTTACCAGATTGGTAGAGGCAACTGGCGTCCGCATGTTGTGCAACGATAATGTGATTCTCCGGCGGCGCAACGCACAACTGGGACTTGCAGCCGTTGATAATGTCTGGGAAGGGATGCCAAGTCTGGATCATGCCCTGCATGGAATCCCGTCAGATATGCCTGCAATCCTGCTGGCACATGAACCGAATTACGCTGACGTGGTACACGATCCGCGTGCCAAACTGCAACTCAGCGGGCAAACTCACGGCGGACAGGTACGGATTCCATTTCTGGGGCCGCTGGCATTGCCAGATTTGAGTTATCGCTTTGTGCAAGGGCTGTTTCGCATCCCGCGTGAATATGGCGAATTGCTGCTCTACGTGAATCGTGGTATCGGTCTGGCAGAGGTTGGTCTACGGATGTTCTGCCGCCCCGAAGTCACCCTGTTTATTTTAGAGAGCAACGGATAGTCAGGATATTTTCAACAAAAAATGACAACCAATACCCCAGAAGCTGATTCTGCTCCATTAAAACGCAATCTGTTTTTGCTATTGCTTTTCGTCGTGGTTTTCGTCATCGTTCGGCTTGTCATTCAACCCATCAATAACACCGATTACCAGTCGTTTCAACGCGCGCTGGACTTTGTGGTTAAGGGTCAGCCGCCATACGCAGAACCGCAATACTGGAGTTTTCCCTGGCTGGCGTGGATATTACTCCCTGTCCATTATCAACCGATAGAAACATGGCTCGCACTGGAAATCGCTATTTTTGTGGCGGTCATGTTCGATCTGGGGAAGCCATTCTCGTTATTGATGTTGATCCATCCGATTTTTATTGTCCTGATTGCGTCGTCCAACCCTGAATGGCTGGTGATTGGCCCCGGTTTGTGGTTGCTCTATCGTTTCCCGCGTGGCTGGACGCGCGGACTGGCGTGGATTTTGTTAAGCACAAAACCCCAGGCACTTGCTTTCCTGCTCGTGTTCGATGGAATACAGGCACTCCTCGAACGAGACTGGCGCGCGATTCTGCTGCTCGGCATTGTCGTCATCGCAGGGTTTCTGGCATATCCCAACTTTCTACAGAATATTCACGGCGGCGCATGGTCAGCGACAACCATAGCCCATTTCGGAATTATCGGGGCATTGATCGCATCGGTTGCCGTCCTCGCATTGCGCTGGAACCGCCGCGCCGACATTCGGACGATTTGCCTTCTGCTAGCGCCGCTTTGGGCTCCCTATATGCTGCAATACAGCTATATGACGCTGCTTTTCATTATGCGGAGTGCGAGTTTGCTACGGGTAGCATTATTCACTGTTGGTAGCATTATCATCGTCGCTATCTTCTGGAAAGATTATCATGTCAGCGAACACCTGGGGACGCTGGGAATGGTACTGCTGGCAGCGTTGCTTGCTCCGGCAAGCAAACCTTACTTCATACTCGCTGAACGTACCAGGTCGTCTACCGTCTTTTCCAACATTGGTTGACCGCCAAGTTTAATTCCCATCTCGTATAAGCGGCGGCATATCATGATATTTTTGGGTGGGTGCAACGGCAGATCGGGCAGGACGCCGGGTTTGCCCGCAATCTCCCGCGTCAATCGCACGATCTCATGATCGGAGACAAACAGATCGCTCAGGTGAATTACATCGCTGGTGTAATCATCTCGATTGAGCAATTCCCAAATGACGCGCGCTACGTCCGCGCCGTGTACCTCTGTGCCACCACCGCTTGAGGTGACCGTATTCCCATTTAAGATTGTCTGAATCATGTTCCACCACTTGGAACGCTCCACAGGCCATGTCAGGCCATAGACACCTGTCGCGCGCAGGGATGCCGTTTTCATCCCGCTGGTGCTGGCAAAACTCTTCAGAAATGCCTCTACTGCAACTTTGTACGCGCCATAATGCGTATCCGGTGAGGTAGGGTGGGATTCATCTAAATGGCGATCCGGTTCTGTCTGCGAGAATACGGCACGGCTGGACAGGAAGATGAAGCGCCCGACACTGGCATCACGCGCGGCAAGCAGCAATCTCAGTGAACCGTTGACGTTTGCATCCAGCCATCCAGCCAAATCCTGCCCTTCACCGCCCCGGTAGCGTCCGGTGACGTGTTCATAGGCAAGATGAATGACGGCTTCCGCATTTGTGGTGAGGCGTGTGAGCGCTTCTGGCGAGGAGAGGTTTCCATCAACCCATTCAATCTCGCCCGCAAATCCACCGCGATTGGATTCAGGTCGGGAGAGCGCCCGAATCGGCACGCTATGCTTTTGCAATTCCGCGACGACGAATCTGCCGACATAGCCTGTCGCGCCGGTGACTGCAATCACGCCCATTATTTCTGTTCCGGTGGTGGCAGCACAGCAGGCAGACGCCCGTGTGTATAGACTTCCTGCCACAAGGCAATCAAGGGTTGGAGTTGCGCACGTTTGGGGTGTTCCTTCTCCCAGGGTTTTTCGTACTGATAGTGAATCACACAGATGCGCGCCCAATCCCAGAGCGCGGGCAGGTTGAACCAGACGTATTGCAGGGTGTTATAGATATATGGCAAGCCTTCCCAATTCGGGAAATAGGTTTCGAGGAAGGTCTGATCGGTGCGTCGCCAGAATACATCTGGTTGATCAAGCGCGGTCAACATTTTATTGAACGTGTCGCGGCTTGGCCTGGCGACAAATACGCCGCTATTCATGCGCCCGAAATCCTCCAGCGATTCATACAGATTCGGTGCGGCAAGGAATTCGGGAAAATCGAACAGTCGGTCAATGTTCTGGACGACTAGCGCGTCGGCATCCAGAAATACAATCTTATCGAATTGTTCGAGTTCCCAGAGGCGCAGTTTCACAAAGTTATGCAGTGGATCGTGAAATTGTGGCTTGTTGCCTTTGGTGAATGGTGCATTTTTGTGCTGCGATTCGCGCGAATGCCGCGCCTTGAAAGCATCGGAAAAGGAGAGCGGATCAACGCGCAGGAGCGTACAGCCTGCCGCTTCGAGTTCATCCAGAGCGGGTAGATCGCGCAGAACGAGCGCGGTTAGTGGCGCTTGTGACTTGACCATTTGCAGCGAACGTGCCAGCGCAATCGCGCCGGGGAGATAGTCCGGGTTGGTGATGAGGGTGATATAGCTGTTCAATACTGTGTATCCGTAGCATCCGGCCTTGCGTGCCAGGTATCATGTTATTTATTTCAGTGCCGTGTCAATCTGCCGCGAATCCCATTTGCCAGCAGAACAGCCAGCACGAGCGCACTCTGAAAGACGTTGCCAAGCGAGGAATCCAGCCCAATCGAGATAGCGAGCCGTCCACTGCCAATCGGCACAATCGCAAAGAACAGCGTCACCAGCGGAACCCACACCACGCGCACGCTCACCAGCAGTACAATCAGCACGCTCAGAAAGCCGATGCCGCCGGAGATTCCCGCGACCAGTCGTTCCCGAACGAAAAGCACCTGTACTGCCCCGGCAATCCCCGCTAAAGCGCCACACATCAGCATGGCGACAATCAGGGTACGTTCTGTGCGAACGCCGAGCAGAAACGCGCCTTTCTCGCTTTTGCCCATCGCGCGCAATTGTAGTCCAAAACGGGTGCGATTCAAGATGAAAAATACGAGCAGCCAGGCAACAACCGCCAGAATGATAGCTGGAACGCTCAACCGCAGTTCACCGAGACGCGGCAACAATGCGCCAGCCGCAAAGGGAGCAGTAGTCGGTGTGTTGCCCGGTGCTTGCCAGGGGCCACCCACCAGATAGATCAGGAAGTTCGCGGCGATGAAATTCAATGCCACGCCGCCAAAAATCTCGTTGACCTTTGCGCGCGTTTTGAGCAGCGCGACCAACCCCGCCCAGAGCATCCCGCCGAGTGCCGCCGCGAGGATTTCAATCAGAATAATCAGGCCATTTGGCTCTGTATCCTGCACATTAAGGGCGACAAAACTGGCAAAAATCGCGCCCATCGTGATCTGCCCTTCAACCCCGATATTCCAGAGTGCCGCCGTTTGGGTGAGCAGCAAGCCACTGGCGCACAACAGCAGCGGTGCAGCCGTCATGATCACATCGGCGCGGCGGTTATCGGTACTTAGCGCGCCTTCCAGAAATTTCTGTAGCGTTTCTATCGGGTTGAAGCCGAGCAGCAGCAAAATAACGCTGATAATCAGTAGCACCGTCACCAGACTGAGCGCATAAATCGGAAAGGTGAGTAAGGAGCGTGGACGCGCGATCATAGTGCCTTCCCGCCGATCAATTGCCCCAACGACTCCGCGCTGATAGTCGTAGGATCATCAATCATGGTCACACGCCCGCCGAAAAACACCGCAATGCTATCGCTATATTGCATAATCTCGTCCAGGTCTGGCGAGGTGAAGATAATTGCAGTTCCTGCTGACCGACGCGCCAGCAGCTTCGACCATATCCAGCGCGCGCTTTCAACATCCAGTCCGCGCATGGGATTTTCCAGCAGAAGCACTTTCAAATCTTCGGGCAGGAGCGAGAGCAGGATGCGCTGTTGATTGCCACCGGAAAGCTGTTCGATCCGGTTCTCTGGCGTCCCCTTGACCGTGTATGCGGCGATTTTTTCGGCGGCATGAATCGAGGATTTCCTGCGGTTGACTTGCCAACCCGGTTCGCCCGCCAGCGCGAAATGCTCGGTAACACTCAAGCCCTTGATTAATCCTTCTTCGAGGCGTCCGGCAGAGGCAAAAGCCATGCCCTTATTCAACAGATCATGGTGATTCAGCGCAGTTACATCTTCATTCCCGATCCAGAGCCGTCCTGCCAGTTTGCGATCTAGGCCAGCGCACGCTCGCAGGAATGCCCGCTGACCGCTGCCATCCAGCCCGGCCAGCCCGACCACCTGCCCGGCGCGCACTGTGAGCGATACATTTTCAACTATGAGGCGTTCATCCTGTACCGATAACCCTTCGGTGCGCAGCGCAACTATCTTGCGTATTTCGCTTTTGGGGCGTGCTTCGGGGTCAATGCGCTTGCCGAACATCATTTGCACCATGTCTGCTGTGCTGATCGGCATCGGTGCATCCCCGACGACTTTACCGGAGCGCAGTACAAAAACATGATCGCAGAGTGCCTCGACATCTTCCAGCTTATGCGAGACGAGCGCAACGGTCAGCCCATCCTGCTCCGCCAGCAGGCGCAATGTCTTAAAAAGTTGCTCTTTTTGTTCCGCGCTGATCCCCGTTGTGGGTTCATCCAGAATCAGAAATTGCGCGCCGAGACTGAGCAGACGGACAATTTCCAGTTGCTGCCGTTCACCGATAGTCAGGCGGTCAATTGTTATATCGGGGCGCACCGCAAACCCGAAACGTTCCGATAGTTTTTGTAGTTCAGCGCGGGCGGCCTTGCGATTCAACACAAAAGTGCCGGGACGTTCCAGCAGGAAATTATCCAATACCGAAAGCGGCGGCACATCCAGCGGCTCCTGGTGCAACATCCCGATCCCGTTGCGGAGCGCATCGGCAGGCGTCTCGAATTTAACTGCGCGCCTATCGATCATGATCTGTCCGCTGGTGGGAGGCTGATAGCCACTGAGGATTTTCATCAGGGTAGATTTACCCGCACCGTTTTCACCGAGAATGGCGTAAATTTTGCCGCCTTCCAGCCGCAGGGATATATCCTCGTTGGCATGGAGCTTTCCAAATATTTTGGTGATGTGATCGAGTTCGATGTGCATCAGGCTTTTACGGCAACCGCCTCGGCATGATGTTCTGTCTCTGCGGTGACATGACAGGCGGCTAGCGTATCTGGTATGACCGTGCGCGCCAATTCGGGGCGATAACGATTACACAAGCCATCCACATAAAATTGTGCGGGGCAGCGCGGATGGAAAGCGCATCCGGCGGGCAGGTGTGCCAGGTTGGGAATATCCTCGCTACGAAGTTGCAACCGCTGTTTATTGCGTGTCAGGTCTGGATCAGGTTCAGGCAACGCAGAAATCAGCGCACGTGAATAGGGGTGCTGCGGGTTCTCGGTGATAGAACGCGCTGATCCCTGTTCAATAATGCGTCCCAGATACATCACGGCAATCTGACCTTCCCAGGAGAAGTATCGGGCAATCGCCAAGTCGTGTGTGATGAATGCAAATGTGATACCGAGATTTTTCTGTAAGTCTGTAAGGGTATTGAGCAGGCTGATCCGAATCGAAACATCCACCATCGAAACCGCTTCATCGGCAATAATCAGGCGCGGATTAACCGTCAATGCCCGTGCGATACTGATACGCTGACGTTGCCCACCACTCAACTGATGCGGGAATTTGTCGATAATATCCGCCGCCGGAGTCAGGTCTACCAGCGTAAGCAGTTCGGTGATTCTGGCGCGTGCCTCTTCTGCACTCGAAACCAGTTTATGGTGAAACAAGGGAAAACTCAACGCCCGATAGATGGTATGTACCGGGTTCAGGCTGGCATAGGGGTCCTGGTGGATGAATTGCACCGCTTTACGGTGTTCTGCGCGCTCCTTGCCGCTGAACTGAGTGGTATCGACCCCCTCAAAAAGAACTTTGCCGCTGGTGGGTTGCGCCAGCCCCGCAAGGATTTTCCCGGTGGTGGTCTTGCCGCAACCGCTTTCTCCAACCAGACAGATCGACTCCTTCGGCATCAGTTTCAGGGAAACATCAAACAAAACCTGTGTGCTGCTGCGCTGTTGCCGGAAAACCTTATTGATCGATTGTAATTCGATAATGGGGGTTGTCATGATCGCCTTTTTGACGTGGATTATAACCCGGTATTCGTCTGGATTCCGAATGACCGGGGTGTTTTTATTCCGTGATGGCCGCGCGCAAAGCCCGAACGCCCGCCGCGATTCCATCCGGGTGTTTGAAGATAGAATTACCGGAGATCAGAACCGTCGCACCACGACGAATCAAATCCAGAGCGTTACCCGTTTCCACGCCACCATCAATGGATATTTCAATCGGGTTCTGGATAATGCGAGAGACGGCGCGCAATTCTTCAATCTTGTGCAGCGTGCCGAGGATCAATTTCTGACCACCGAAACCGGGATTGACCGTCATCACAATTACCCGGTCTATATCCTGCAAGACTTCGCGGATGGCCTCGAACGGGGTGTGAGGGTTAAAAGCAATCCCCGGAGAAACGTTCAATTCCCGAATCTGCTGGATGGTGCGGTGCAGGTGTGGGCAGGTTTCAACATGGACATTGATGCTGGTTGCACCCGCATCAGCGAAGGCTTTCAGATAACGCTCCGGTTGTTCGATCATGAGGTGAACATCGAGCGGCAATTTGGTTGAGCGGCGGATCGCTTCGACAATGAACGGGCCAAGCGTGATATTTGGGACGAAATGCCCATCCATCACATCGACATGAAATAAATCTGCCCCGCCTGCTTCGGCTTCCTGAAGTTGATCGGCAAGGCGGGCAAAATCGGCAGAAAGGACAGACGGCGCGATCTTATGAATATTCAATCCTGCACCTTATTTGGTGGAACGTGGGTCGAAAGCATCGCGCAGGCCATCACCAAAGAAATTGATCCCCAGGGAAGTCAGTACAATAAACATCGCCGGGAAGAACCAGTAATACCACTGCGGCAGATTGCCAAACGCTTCGCCCATGATATTACCCCATGTCGCCGTTGGAACACGAACGCCCAGCCCCAGAAAGCCAAGATAGGCTTCGGTCAGGATTGCCGCACCAACGCCCAGCGTCGCGGAGACGATAATCGGAGCGATGCAGTTTGGCAGAACATGGGAAATGATAATTCGCCAATCCTGGGTCCCAATCGCACGCGCCGCTGTGATATATTCCTGTTCCTTGATCGAAAGCACCTGCGCTCGCACAATACGCGCGACGCGCATCCAGCTTGTGAACCCAATCACGATGATCATGATCACCATTGTGCTGGAAAATTCACGATCTCCGATCTGGAAATCCTTCATTCCCTGCGAAAGGATACGCACCGCAATCACGGCCAGGAACAGTTGCGGGATGCTGACGAGCAGTTCCACGATGCGCATCAACATCGCATCCATCCAGCCGCCCATATATCCTGCGACCAAACCAATTGCCGCACCGAGGAAAACCTGCAAGATCACCGATGTGATAGCAATAAAGAGCGAAATCTGCCCGCCATAGATGGTACGCGCCAGAATATCACGCCCGATAGAGTCTGTGCCGAACGGATGCACTGCGGAAGGTGCGCGCAGACTTTGCGAGGGATCGTTGTAGTTTGCCTGTTTTTCGGTGATCAGGAATGAACCAATCACCACGTATAAAACGATAGCAACCAGAATGAACAGACCTACCATCGCCATCCGGTGTTTGCGCAACCGGCGTAGCGAACGCGCCAGGTTGGAATCACCACGTGCATAGTTTTGTGATGAAAGGGAGGCTACCGCTGTTTTGGTTTCGGATGTTATGCTTGCCATGTGCCGTACCTCACCTGCTAGTTGTAGCGAATACGCGGATCAAGCCACGTATATACAACATCGGTCAGAAGCTGAAAGAAAATGATCGCAACGCTCAGGAGCATCAGAATCGCCATCATCACATTATAGTCGGAACGATCCAGACTTTCGATGAATAAACGACCCATGCCCGGCCACCCGAAAATACTCTCGGTTACAACAGCGCCCGCCAGAATCGTGGGCAAATCCAGTCCGATTAGCGTGACCAGAGGAAGTGCCGCATTCTTGAACACGTGCCGGGACAAAACGATTGGCTCCTGAATGCCTTTGGAGCGCGCGGTGCGTACATAATCCTGTGAAAGTGCTTCGAGCATGGAAGCACGCACAAAGCGGATATATCCTGCTGCCTGAATGCTCACCAGACAAAACACTGGCAGTATGAGATGGACAACCATATCCGGGAAAGTGCCATCGCCTGTTCCCTGAATTGGCATCGAAGGCAAGCCAAGATTTTTGAACTGCAAACCAAAAATATAAATACACATCAGGGCAATAAAGAAAATCGGTAGGGAATATAAGAAGAAACAGACGGTGGTGATCAGGTTATCCATGAAGGAATACTGTCGCACCGCTGAATAAGTTCCTATCAATATAGCAAGCAATACGGTGATCGCAAATGCTGGAATCTGCATGGTGAGCGTGTTCGGAAGACGTTCCCCGATACGGCTCAGGGCAGGCTGGCGCGTCACGAACGACTGTCCGAAATCGCCGCGTAACACGCCCCGGCGTTCACCCGGCTTCATGAGTGAACCATCACCGCGTACATCGACATCATGCCAATCGTTACCGATCAACCATGTCAGATATTGATCCGGGAAGACGGGCTTATCCAGACCCATCCGGCGCATGAGTTCAAGGCGCTGTTGCCCGGAAAGCGGTCTGCGTTCCGCGAATACCGTCAGCGGGTCGCCCAGCGAATTCATCAGCACAAACAAAATGATGCTCAATCCGAACAAAAGAGGGATAGATTGCAGAACCCTTCGGAGTAAATAACGTCCCATCGCTGGCGGCCTTCATCCAATTAAAATATGCAGCGTTAAACCTGACAAAAAGGACGAGCCGAGTCGACTCGTCCTGTGAGAAACCTAACTCAGCTTACTTGAGTTCCCAGTTCTGGACATCGAACCACATATTCAGGATGCCCGCACCGATACGCGGCTTCGCGGCGAAGCGCGAGGTAGCGTAGGCATAGATGTCATCACGGTTATAGAGTGTGAACTGCATCACATCATCGTACATCAACTTCTGGATTTCCTTGACGGCATCGAGTGCGTCCTTCTTATCCAGCGATGTCTCGGCCTTCTTGACGGCTGCATCCATCTTCTCGTTGCAATAGCCGCCGTTGTTCTGACCACCCGGCTTCTTCTCGCTGACGAGTTCTTCGCACATCAACGCGCGTGCCTGACCAGCAACGGGGTTGGTCGTGACGGTATTGTTGGCGAATTCACCGAGGTCGAATTCACCGATTGCCAGCGTGCCGCCGTTGGCGAACGCGCCGAAGAATTCTGTCGCTGGCTTGTTCTCCAGAACGATCTTGATACCAACATCACCAAGCTGTTGCTGGATGATCGCCTGGTTCGCCTTGCGCTGGGCGGCTGTTGTCGTTACATAGCGGAGTTCGAGCTTGACGCCATCCTTTGCACGGATACCATCAGCGCCCTTCTTCCAGCCAGCGTCATCGAGCAGCTTTTCAGCGGCGGCCTTATCAGCCTTGACGAACTTCACATCGGGGCTGACATAATCCTTGACCGAATCATAGAGGCTGTCGGTGACGGAAGCGAGTCCGAACAGCGCATCCTTGACCAGCTTTTCGCGGTCAACAGCGAGACGGATCGCCTTACGAACATTGACATCCTTGAGGGCGGGGTGTCCAGCACGGGGCTGATCATCCTTACGAACGTTGAAGATGAGGAATTCCTGATAGGAGCCGTTCAACTGATAGAACGTGACGTCCTTGGTCAGGTCGGAAATCTGCTTGCTGTCGGCGCTTTGCAGGTTCGGAATCCAGTCGATCTGACCGGCTGCGAGTGCCTGATAGCTGGGTTCCGGTGCAGCAAAGAAGCGGATTTCGAGTGTTTCGATCTTCGGCTTGCCACCAACGTAGTTGGGGTTGGCAGTGAAGGTCATCGACTCGCCACGCTTCCATTCCTTCATCGTGTACGGGCCGCTGAATACCTTTGGATTCAGGTTCCAGTCTGCCTTTTCCAGTGTCTTATCCTTGTCGTAGACAGGCTTCAGGACTTTCGAGGGTAGCAGGAAGAAGTTGGTCGGGCCGCCGATGTTTTCGGGATAGGGCTGAGGAGCGTTGAATGTCAGCTTGACGGTCAGGTCATCAACCTTTTCTACTTTTTCAAGTGTTCCAGCGATGTTGCCACCCTGGAGCATGTTGTTGCCCTTGTCCTTGATCATTTCAAAGCTGAAGGCCACATCATCAGCATTGATTGCCGAGCCATCGCTCCACTTCAGGTCTTTCTTCAGCTTGAAGGTGAGAACTTTGCCATCCTTGCTGATGCCGCCGTTTTCAAAGCTGGGAATTTCCGTGATGAGGCGTGGAATCGCCTTGAAATTCTCATCATAATCGAGCAGGTTAGCCTGTTGCAGGAAGGTCGCCCAGGTCGCAAAAGCCATCGTCGTGTAATAACCATTCAGGTTATCCGGCTCCTGTGCGAAGGCAACATGGAGGGTCTTGCCGCCCTGCGCCTGAGCGCTGTTGAGCGGTGTGGCGAAGTAGGCTGTCATCATCGAAAGGATGACTGCGAGGCTGGTGAGTAACACCAAACGACGTTTCATAAACTTTGTCTCCTAAACTGAACCTCTATTTTTGACATACAGGCAATTGTGCATAAATCACAACTGACCATAGCGCCCATATATATACACATTCTTAAAGATCGTTGCAAGGGATGTTTTACACGACGCTTCTCCGGTAAAGTTTTTAGACAATTTGTACAGAAAGCGTGTGCAAAGCATCCGTGCCATCCGGGAACGCGCCACTGAAAATCCCTGTCGCAGGGCGCGCCTGTGTATATCCCTTCTCGTCGGTTGCCCGTACTGTCAGACGATAATCGCCGGGTTGCGTTGGTTGCCAGTCATAAACCCACCATGCCCACACCAGCGGATTTGGTGGCTGGATCATCGTTACAGGTTGCCATTGGGGTAGTTGCGGTGTCTCCGACATATTTTTTTGTTCGATAGCGATTTCGACCTGCCGGATTGCGCGCTTGCCCGCATAGGCTAGCCCGCTCAGACGGATCACCTGCCCAACCGAATAGGTGCGATCCCGCGATACAATTTGCGAGTTTGTTTTAACCTCTGCCAGGTTCGACCAGCCATAGGCTTCGCCTTCCCAATAGCCGAGCTTGTCTGTCTCGCTGAATATAATTCGCGTAATCCACTTCGGCATCTTTTGACCATATAGGCCGGGAATCAACATCCGCACCGGATAACCATGTTCGCGCGGGAGTGGTTCGCCGTTCGCCAGATATGCAAGCAGCACTCCCGGCTGTTCGATCCACTGCCGTTCAACAGACGTGGTGTATCCATCGGCGGCCTGAAACAATGCGTACCGACTTGCACTATTTACACCCACGCGCGAAAAAAGTTCATCAAAGCGTGCGCCACGCCAAAGAACATTGCCAACCAGATTACCGCCAACGGGGTTGCTGATACATTCAAGCGTGCGTTGTGTTTCTATGGCGGGGAGTGCTTTCAGTTCATCCAGCGTTAGCTTCAATGGCTTATCTACCAGACCATCTATGGTCAAACTCCAATCATTAATCGTTTCTGGTTTCGGATTTCCACGAAACGATTTTTCATATAATTTACTCATCTGCGTGATCGGAACACTGGCTGGAATGGGTTCAATAGTGTGTTGTATCGCCGTCGGAATGACCGTTGGGGGAGGGGTCGGCGTCAAAGGAGGTTGACCGGGAGCATAGACGGTTGGATGCGCGATCCCGTCAGGTCGGCAACCTGCCGCTGTGGTCAGGGCTGCCGCGCTCAGAGTGAGCAGAAATCGCCGCCGCGTGATCATCATTTAGTCCCTACGGTCTTTTATTAAATTATAGTGACATGCAGTGAAAAAATCACTGCTCTGGTTTTACGCCTTGTATGCGTTCAGTGCAGTCTTGATGAGTTCCCAGACTCCTTCAAACTCTGCATCAATGGCGGAATTAGTCCATTCGGCAACATGGGCAGGCTTGTGGAAGCGCGTGGTCGCATGGAAAACGGCCTGCGCAACCTTTGCCGGATTGTCGATTTTCCATTCCCCCCGCTGCACACCATCTGTGATAATTCGTGTCGCCTGATCAACGAGGTGATCCACGTGATCCTGAACCACCTCGCGGGAATCAGCCGCTAGCTCCATATAAGTAGCAAATAGTTCCGAATCGTCCAAAGCACGTTTGCGCTTGGTAGCAATGAGCAGATCGAGCCAGCGCCGCAACCGTTCCAGTGCGGGCGCATCTTCTGTCACAATCTGCTCCAACGGTTCGGATACCCGTTCCAGCCAGCGTGCCGTGACTGCATCCCGTAGCGCGGCTTTGCTGGCGAAATGGCGATAGACGCTGCCGTGACTGACCCCTAATGCGCGTGCCACGTCCACGACAGTAGCTTTGGCAGGGCCAAACCGTCGCAACACGTCCTCGGTCACATCCAGAATATGTTCAGGGGTCAAAATCTCGTCAGGCATTGTTTCCTGTTAGTTCCGTTCGCTATCCAGATGTGCCATTTGCTGCTCGGAATAACGCAGACCCGCGATTGCATCGGCTGGTATTGCCTGTTCAATCTGTGCAAGGTCATCCGGGGTCAAGGTCAAGTCCAACGCACCTAGCGCTTCGGTTAACCGATCCCGACGCCGCGCGCCGATCAATGGCACAATGTCGTCTCCTTGCGATAGTACCCAACCAATCGCTACCTGTGCAACTGTCGCGCCCTTTGCTTCCGCAATTGCCCGCAACGCCTCAACCAGTTTCAGGTTGTGATCGAGATTTTCGGAAGTAAAACGTGGGCTGAAGTTGCGGAAATCGCCAGCTATGAGCGCACGTTCCTTGGACCAGTGTCCGCTGATCAAACCACGCGAGAGGACACCATAAGCAGTGATGCCTATCCCAAGTTCACGGCAGGTTTGCAAAATCCCCGACTCGATCCCGCGCGAAACCAGCGAATATTCAATCTGCAAATCGGAAATTGGATGAACCACATTGGCACGGCGAATCGTCTCTGAACCGACTTCGGAAAGTCCGATATGTCGGACGTAACCAGCCTTGACCATATCCGCAATTGCACCGATAGTATCTTCAATCGGCACGTTCGGATCAAGGCGCGAGGGTCGATAGACATCCACGTGATCCGTTCCCAAACGTCGCAGACTATAGGTCAGAAAGTTTTTCACGGCGGCGGGACGGGCGTCAATGCCACCCCAGCCACGCGCAGGATCACGTATCACGCCAAACTTTACGCTAATCGCAACCTGATCCCGATTGCGTCCCTTGAGTGCATCGCGGATCAGCATTTCGTTGTGACCCATGCCATAGAAATCGCCTGTATCCAGCAGTGTGATCCCCGCATCAATCGCAGTGTGAATGGTTGCAATGCTTTCAGCTTCATCTGCCGGCCCATAGAGATCGGACATGCCCATGCAACCCAAACCAAGCGCCGAAACAGTCAACCCTGTTGTGCCTAACTTACGCATATTCATTTGATTTATTCCCTGGTTATCGAGGATAGATGTAATTTATTATATATATCAACTGACAAATGTCAATATCTGTCAGTTGAATTCACTCTAATTGTCATGCTAATTCATTTATTACCAAATATCGTTGCCGCTAAAACAATAGGTTTTCTTGTTTTTTTAAATAAGTGATAAAAATGTCGCAAGGAAATTACCTCTTGACACTAAATGTATAAATAATAAGATTGTGTTTGATACTGTTGAACTACTATGGTTGTAGGAAATAGCTATGAGTAAAGAAAAGTTTGATGAAATCAAGGCGGAACTGCCTTCAATAGCTGAAATTGTTAAACAATTCCCCGAACAACTACAAGGTGATGTTTTTAAATTACTTGTCAACACACTTTTAGGCGATAGTGTTCCGGTTTTAAACGATAAACCTGATTTAGAACCTACAATAACCAACCCAGAAGTTTCGACCAACCAACAGACTTCTGCCAATAATTTTGTTGAAGATCTCAGAAAATTCTTCCAAGAAAAGTTTCCAGCTGGGAACATTTCCGATAAGGAGTTCTCTGTTGTCGCAGCATATTTCTACGCAAAACGTATGCCAGATGGTCTTAAAGTTACTGAATTTACAGAAAAAGAACTGGGTGAAGCTTTTAGAGCTGCAAATCATAAGCCCCCTGTCAGTTTGGGCGGTACGTTGAGAAACGCTAAGGCAAGTAAATACTTTGATCAAGTTGGCACAGGAAAGTATAAGGTTAGCTTGATAGGAGAGCATTTTGTTGAAAATGACCTCCCCAAAAAGAATAGTAAATAATGTCAAAGTTGACATCTATTTTTAGCAGTGTTCCTCAAGAGTTATGTGAGCGTCTTGAAGAACATTACAATAAAATAAAGGAAAGTTTTGTTCATGGGGATTACGAACCATCAGAATTGAATGGCGGTAAATTCTGTGAAATTGTAATCAGGATTCTTGAATGGCATGTGAATGGAGGAACATATACTCCACTGGGGCAGACTATAAAGGATTTCGGAACCTCGTGCCGCAGTTTTGAAAGCAAATCAAGTTTTGATGATTCCATTCGATTCCATATACCACAAATTTTGAATGCGTTGTATCCCATTCGGAATAAAAGGGGAGTTGCGCACCACGCAAAAGAAGTGAACCCTAATCATATGGATGCGGTATTTACCGTTAGTTGCGCGGATTGGGTAATGGCTGAATTAGTGAGGCTTTTTCACAACGTTACCACTGAAAAAGCACAACAAACCGTTGAAGGAATTATCACGAAGAAAATCCCTGTTATTTGGGAAATTGGCACTCGAAAAAGGGTTTTATCCCCGTCTGGCAAAAAATTGGCGGCACGCGACAAAGTTTTGATACTTTTATATCATGCTCACCCTCAACCACTGAATGTTCCTGATTTGTTAGCATGGACAGAATATGGGAATTCCACTCGATTTCGAGATTCGATTCTGAAAGTTTTACATGACGAAGATTTGGTTCACTTTGATCAAACCTCAAGCACAGTACATTTATCGTTACTTGGGGTTAAAAATGTAGAGACCAAGTTACCTCTTGATTTTGAATAATTCTTATTAGGTTTCCACCTTGCTGCGTCACTTGCACAATGTCCCCCCCATCCTGACCTGTTATAATTCCTCATTCGGGTATTAAAGTCACCGAAAAAAGTACAATAACATATGCCGAAGCGAACGGATATAAAATCGATCCTCATCATTGGCAGCGGGCCAATCGTGATTGGGCAGGCGCAGGAATTTGAATATAGCGGCAACCAGGCCGTGAAAGTCCTCAAGCGCGAAGGCTACCGCGTCATTGTTGCCAATTCCAACCCCGCCTCTCTCACTACCGATATTGATTTTGCCGATGTCTCGTATGTCGAACCTCTCACGCACGACGTTCTCCGCATGATCATCCAGAAAGAACGTCCCGACGCGCTCCTGCCAACCTGTGGCGGTCAGACGGCGCTCAATCTGGCGATGGAACTGCACAAATCCGGCACACTGGATGAATACACCGTAGAGTTGATCGGAGCGAATGCCGATTCGATTGACCTTGCCGAAGACCGTGAGCGCTTCCGCGACGCCATGATTGAAATCGGGCTGGATGTCCCCAGGAGCGAGATGGTGCGCGATGTCGAAGCGGGGGTAAAAACTGCCAACGAGATCGGTTATCCGGTGCTGTTGCGCCCCTCATTTACACTCGGCGGGAGCGGTGGCGGGATCGCTTATTCCGAAGAAGAACTCCGGCAGAAATTACAATTCGGATTAAATGAGTCGCCCGTTGGTTCGGTATTGGTAGAGGAATCCGTCCTCGGCTGGAAAGAGTACGAACTCGAAGTGATGCGGGATCGCAAGGATAACTTTGTGATCATCTGCTCCATTGAAAACCTCGATCCGATGGGCGTGCATACTGGCGATTCAATCACCATTGCGCCAATCCAGACGCTCACAGACCGTGAATATCAGGTGTTGCGCGATCAGGCGCGCAAGGTGATCAGCAAGGTAGGGCTGGCGACAGGCGGCGCAAACGTCCAGTTTGCGGTGAATCCCGAAAACGGGCGCGTCATTGTGATTGAAATGAACCCGCGCGTATCACGTTCATCTGCACTGGCGAGCAAGGCGACGGGATTCCCGATTGCCAAGATTGCTGCATTGTTGGCTGTTGGCTATTCATTGGACGAAATCCCGAACGACATCACCAAGCGCACCAAAGCCAGCTTTGAGCCGACACTGGATTATGTCGTCGTGAAGATTCCGAAGTGGAATTTCGAGAAGTTCCCCGGCGTGGATGCGACGCTTGGCCCGCAGATGAAAGCGGTTGGCGAAGTGATGGGCATCGGGCGCACCTTCCCCGAAGCACTGCAAAAAGCCATTGTCGGGCTGGACATCGGTATGAGCGGCTTCGGCTCGAAGAAATACGCCATCTCCCCGGAGATTATCCATACGCCTACCGCGAATCGGTTGTATCAGGTAGCCTGGGGGATGTTCAACGGCCTCACCGACGAAGAAGTTGTCAAGGAAACCGCATTCGATCCCTGGTTCGTGGCGCAGATGCGGATATTAGTCAGTGCCGCGCAAGAGTTGCAAGCAGGGGCAACCCCGGACTATCGCCAACTCAAGAAGCTCGGATTTTCCGATAAATACCTCGCTGAATTGACTGGTAAGACCGAAGCGGCTGTACGCGCTGAACGACTGGCGCAAGGCGTGCGCGCGAATTTCTATCGGATTGATACCTGCGCGGCAGAGTTTGAAGCGCTCACGCCGTATATGTACAGCACCTATGAGCGCGACGACGAGAGCGACCCAACAAACCGGAAAAAGGTCGTTATCCTCGGCGGTGGGCCAAACCGTATCGGGCAGGGAATCGAATTTGACTTATGCTGTGTACAGGCGTGTTTTGCCTTGCAGGAACTCGGTTATGAAGTGATCATGATCAACTGCAACCCGGAGACGGTCAGTACGGATTACGACACAGCAGATCGCCTCTATTTTGAACCACTCACCACCGAACACATTTTGAATGTGATTGATATTGAAAAGCCGCTTGGTGTCCTGGTGCAGTTCGGCGGGCAGACGCCGCTCAACGTGGCGCGTTCGCTGGCAGATGCAGGCGTTCCGATGATTGGCACGTCTGTCGATTCGATTGACCTTGCCGAAGATCGGGAACGCTTTAACGCGCTCATGCGCAAACTGGAGATTCCGCAGCCAGAAGGCCGCATCGCGCATTCGCCGGAAGCAGTGATCAAGGCTGCCGAAGAGATTCAATATCCGGTTTTGATTCGCCCC